>CALJIC010000280.1 GCA_937974195.1 uncultured Roseiflexaceae bacterium
GGCGATCACACCCGCGCTCAAGCGGCCCTCGGCCTGGCGCTGCGCGGGGCGGCCCCGCTCGGCCGCCGCGAGACCTTCCTCTGCCTCAGCTGGGCCGCCGACGCCCTGGCCGCGATCGGAGGCCCCGAGCTGCTGCTCGCCTCCGCCGGCGCGCTCGACGAGATCGACTCGTGGTGGGGCTGAGCCACCGGCCATCTCGCTGAGCAGCGGGGCGCGATACAGCCGCAGCTACCGGCTCCGCGGCGCAGCCTGCGACCCGCGGCGGTGCCCCCCGGCCGCCAGCGTGCCCCGCGAGAGGCGCCGGTGGAGCAGCCACAGCCCCGCGGCCGCCGCCAGCCCGACGGCGCAGCAGATCAGCCAGGGGAGCGCCGGCGTCCCGCGGCTCTGGCCGATGCCGTACAGCAGCCCGCCGGCGAAGTTGCCGATCCCGCCCCCGAAGGCCAGCGCCAGCGCGTTCACGCCGAAGTACGAGCCGAGCGCCGCGGGGTTCGCCAGCTCGGCCGCCACTGTCTGCTGGCTGGGCGTCGCCAGCAGCGCGCCGAGCGAGAACACCGCCACACACCCCAGCAGCCACGCCACGCGCACCGGCTCCGGGGCGCTGAAGACGCCCGCCACCCCGCCCAGCCCGAGCGCCATGATCGCGACGCCGAGCGTCAGGATCGGGAGCGGCGCCAGCCAGCGCTCGGCCAGCCGCACCAGCGGGTACTGCAGCAGCAGGCTCATCATCGCGTTGAGCGCGTACACCCAGCTCACCGCGTCGGCGGTGCCGCTCACCGCGCGCGCCGCCAGCGGCAGCGAGATCGTCAGCTGCACCCACATGAACCAGTAGCCCATCAGCAGCAGGTTGAGCGCCATGAAGCGCCGGTCGGTCAGCGCCAGCCGGATGCCGTCCAGGAAGCCGCGCCGCTCGCTCGCCACCTGCACCGGCGGCATGAACAGCAGCGTCAGCAGGAAGGCGACCAGGAAGCAGCCGCCCGCCACCAGCGCCACCAGCGCGAAGTCGAAGCGCAGCAGGATCGCCCCCGCCAGCGGCCCCGCCGTCATCCCCAGGCCGCGCACCACGCCGAGCAGGGCGAAGTAGCGGCTGCGGTCCTCGCTGCGGGTCAGCGCCGCGATCGCCGCCGACGAGGGCGAGTCGAACAGCGCGCCGCCGAGCGCCGCCAGCAGGGCCGTGAGCAGCAGCAGCGGGAAGGTGTCGGCGAAGGCCATCCCGGCGAAGCTCAGCGCGCGGACGCCCATCCCGACGGCGATCAGCCCGCGCGCCCCCAGCCGGTCGGCCAGCGCGCCGCCGAACAGCGTCAGCCCCTGCTGCGTCACCTGCCGCAGCGCCAGCACCAGCCCGATCGACGCGGCCGCCCACCCCAGCGTGTCCACGTAGTACACCGAGATCAGCGGGATGACCATGAAGAAGCCGCCCCACATCAGGAAGGTATCGGCCAGCATCACCAGCAGGCCGCGGCGGCGAGAAGCCTCACTCAGCACGTTCTTCTGCTCCCGCGATCGGTCCCTCGCAGATCAGCGCGGCCGGCCTGCCGGCGACCTGCGTCAGAACAACTACCAGCGGCCGGGCGCCGCCGCCAGCGAGGCTGCGCGCCAGCGCATCGGCGTCGAGCGGCGAGCCGCGCTTCTTGACCGTCACCGGGCCGGCGTCGAGCGCCCGCAGCCGCGCCCGCAGCCGCTTCATCCCGAACGGCATCCACTCCAGCACGCGCCAGCAGCGGGCGAAGGGTGTGGCGACCACGCGCGCCGCGGTGAGGTAGGCGATCTCCGGGTCGAGCTGCGCCGCCCCGAGCTGCAGCCCGAGCTGCGCCACCAGGTGCGCCCGGATCACCGCCGGGTCCGGCTCGTACAGGTACGCCTCCGGCTCCGAGATGTCGAGCTGCGGCGGCTGCGCGGATGTGGGAAGGAACAGCGTCGCCCGGCTGAACGCCGGCAGCAGGCTGGAGCGCGGCCGGCCGTCATCCCCAGCCGCCTCGGACGGCGCGGCGCCTCCAGACGAGCGCTCCGCCGTCGCGAGCAGCGTCGCCCGCCTTCCGCGCGCCGGGGCCAGCGGCCCGAACCACAGCACGGCCTCCTTCAGCTCGCCGTCGAGCGAGATGAACTCGAGCTCGTCCACGCCGAGCGGCGCGAGCTCCTCGTCGGCCACCCCCGGCGCCACCTTGACGCCGATCGCAGGCGTGGCCTCGCGCCAGCTCCGCACCAGTGACACCGGCGGGGAGTAGTCCGCCAGCGAGAACACGCGCCGGCCGCCGCTGCGCCGCGACGGGTCGAAGAAGAGCGCGTCTGCCGCCGGCGGGCGCTCGCGCTCGACATCGGCCAGGCGGAAGCTCGCCCGCCCCGCGAGGCCGGCCGCCGCTGCGTTGGCCTCGGCCATCGCCAGGCGCAGCGGGTCGCGGTCCACGGCCGTGACACGCATCCCGGCCGCCGCGAATGCCAGCGTGTCGCCGCCGGCCCCGCAGCAGAGGTCGGCGACGTGCACCGCCGCCCCCTGCCCGCCGAGCTGCGCGTAGCGGCCGGCCCGGTACCCGGCCACCACAGCCCCCGACGACTGCTCGAGCGCCTCTCTGGTGAAGTACAGCCGCTCCGCGAGCGGGAACTTCGCGGCCGCGCGCCGCCGCGCCGCTGCGACCTCGTACGCCGCCGCGGCCCGCGCCGGCCCGGCGATGCGCCGCAGCCGCTCCAGCGCCGCGAGGCGCCCCGCGTCGCTCAGGTCCAGGCGCCCGGCCTCCTCCAGCAGCGCCTGCCCGTCCGCCGTCAGCAGCCAGCGGAAGGTCTCGAGATCCATTGGCGCGCCTCCCACAGCCACGGCGCGAAACGCCTCAGCCGATCGCCAGGCTCGCCTGGCCGTAGAGCAGCTCGCGCTGAGCGGCGATCGGCCGCCCGCGCAGCATGCGGCGCAGCGAGCGCTGCGGGCGGAACCCGTAGCGCATCAGCACGTGCGGGGCCGCGCGGTTGGCCCCGGGGACGATCGCCTTCACACCGCCGCCGAACCCAGACGCGAGCGCGGCGCCCAGCAGCGCCTCGGCGTCCTCCGCCGACCGCGCCGCCCACGGGCCGATGGCGGCCGGCTGCGCGATCAGGTAGCCCGCGATCTCGCCGCGCTCGTCGCGCGTCAGAAACGCCCGGCCGGCCGCGTCGCGCAGGTAGGAGGCGAGCACCGCCGTGCGGTCGGCGCCGAAGATCGGCGCGTCGAAGGCGGCCACCTCCGGCAGGTCGGCCGGGAGCAGCGGCGTGACCGCCCGGCTCGCCGGCGGGCGCTCCGCGCCGCCCTCCTGCCGCACGTAGCGGACCGTCCGCTCGACCTCGACGAACCCGAAGCGGGCGTAGAGCCCGGCGCCAGCCTCAGTCGCGTCGAGCACGGCGGAGGCGCAGCCCCGCGCCTCCAGCCCGGCGAGCAGCCGCTCCATGAGCGCCGCGCCCACCCCGCGCCGCTGCGCGTCCGGGCGCACCGCCACCAGCCCGATATGCGCGAACGGGCCGTAGCAGAGCGCCCCCGCGGTGCCCACCGCCCGGCCATCGAGCTCGGCGAGCAGCCAGCCGTGCGGGTCGAGCGCCACATAGCGGCGCAGCTCGGCGGCGTAGCTGCCCGGCGGCCCAAAGGCCCCGACCAGCACCGCGTCTGCAGCGGCCACGTCTTCCGGCCTGATCTCGCGAACGGTGATCGTCTCCATCGCCTCGTGCGTCGTCGCCCAGCGCAACGCCGCTATTGTACGCCACATGCGGCCAAGGCAGAGGCCGGGGATGCGGCGTCTCCCCGAGCCAGCGCGGCGCCTGACACGAGATTGAAAAGCGAGCCGCTTTCCAGTATACTTGCTCGCATCCACCGCATAGTTCCAATAGCTTAAGGAGCAACAGATGCGACGGCGAAAGTTTCTGCGCGGCGTTGCCACGGGCAGCGCAGCACTGGCCCTCGCAGCGTGTGCGGGTGCGCCGCAGCAGCCCCAGCAGCCTCAGGCTGAGCAGCCTGACACCGGGGCCACGGCCGCTCCGGAAGCTGCAACCGAGGCCCCGCAGGCCCAGGCGCCTGCCCAGGGCGCCGAGCTGCCGACGCTCGAGTGGCAGATGGCGACCAGCTGGCCCGTGGCACTCGACGTCATTTTCGGCGGCGCGCAGGCCCTGTGCGACCGGGTGGCGTCGCTGACCAACGGCAGGTTCAAGATCACGCCGCGGGCGGCGGGCGAGCTCGCCCCCGGGACACAGGTGCTCGATGTCGTCTCTCAAGGTGCGGTGGAGATGGGCCACACCGCGTCGTACTACTACATCGGCAAGGCGCCGGTCATCGCCTTCGGGACGACGGTGCCCTTCGGCCTGACGGCCCAGCAGCAGAACGCCTGGCTGTACGACGGCGGCGGCCTCGAGGAGCTGCAGCGGATCTACGCCGAGCGGTTCAACGTCATCCAGTTCCCGGCCGGCAACACCGGCCTGCAGATGGGCGGCTGGTTCCGCAGAGAGATCAACACCGTGGCGGACCTGCAGGGCCTCAAGATGCGCATCCCCGGCCTCGGCGGCGAGGTGATGGCGAAGCTCGGCGTCACGGTGCAGGTGCTCGCCGGCGGCGAGATCTTCCAGGCCCTGCAGACCGGCGCGGTCGACGCCGCCGAGTGGGTCGGCCCGTACGACGATGAGAAGCTCGGGTTCCAGCAGGTGGCCCAGTTCTACTACGCCCCCGGCTGGTGGGAGCCGGGCGCCTCGCTGGAGATCGAGATCGGCCTCGACAAGTGGAACGAGCTGCCGGCCGAGTACCAGGAGGTTCTCAAGGTCGCCGCGGCCGAGGCCAACGTCACCATGCTCTCGCGCTACGAGGCACGCAACCGCGCCGCCCTCCAGCGGCTGATCGACGGCGGCGTCCAAATGCGCACCTACAGCCCCGAGATCATGGAGGCCGCGATGAACGCGACCAACGAGATGTACGACCAGTTCGCCGCCCAGGACCCCGACTTCAAGAAGGTCTACGATTCCTGGAAGGAGTTCCGCGGCGCGATCTACGACTGGAACCGGCTGAACGAGCAGGTCTTCACCGACTTCGTCTACTCCAAGATGTCCTAGTCGCGCCCTCGCGGCGGGCTGGGAGAATCGTCACGGCGTGCCGGCGGCAGCGGAGCTGCTGCGCCGGCCGTCTCTATTCGCCTCTTCACACTGCGAAGAAATGGCGTCGGAGGCCCGCACGCAGGCGTGCGAGCCCGGCCTAGTTCCCGGCCGACACCCGCACCATCCAGGTGACCGTTTCGGGGAAGGCCATCACGATGATCAGCACCAGTATCTGCAGCGCCATGAACGGGAGCGCGCCGCGGTGGATGTCGATCGTGCGCACCTCCTTCGGCACCACGCTCTGCAGGTAGAACAGCGAGAACCCCACCGGCGGCGAGATGAACGCGGTCTGCAGGTTGATCGCCATCAGCACGCCGAACCAGGTCATGTCGATCCCCAGCGCCATGGCGGCCGGCGTCAGCACCGGCATGATGATGAACGTGATCTCGATGAACTCGAGGAAGATGCCCAGCAGGAAGACCACGATATTGCAGACGATCAGGAAGCCGAGGTAGCCGCCGGGCAGGTTGGTGAGAATGCTGCGCGTGACCTCCGTGCCGCCGAGCCCGTCGAACACCAGCGAGAAGATCGTCGAGCAGAACAGGATCATGATCACCAGCGTCGTGGTGCGCACCGTGCTCTCCGCGGCGTCGCGCAGCAGCTTCCTGTCGAAGCGCCGGTTGGCCGCGGCGAGGAGGGCCGCGCCGACCGCCCCCACCGCACCGGCCTCGGTCGGCGTCGCCAGGCCGAAGAAGATGCTCCCGAGCACCGCGAAGATCAGCACCAACGGCGGCACCACCGCCCTGAGCGTGCGGGCCGCCAGCGCTGCGCCGCGGTACGGGCGCGCCTCCGGCGGCAGCGCCGGCGCGGCCCGCGGGTTGATATACGCCACGATCAGGCAGTAGGCGGCGAAGGTCCCCGCCATGATCAGGCCGGGGATGAGCGCGCCGGCGAACAGGTCGCCCACCGACACGCCGATCTGGTCGCTGACCACCACCAGCACCAGGCTCGGCGGGATCAGCTGCGCCATCGTCCCCGACGCGGCGATCGCCCCCGTCGCCAGCCGCTTGTCGTAGCCGTAGCGCAGCATCACCGGCAGCGAGATCAGGCCCATCGCGATCACCGTGGCGGCCACCACCCCCGTCGTGGCCGCCAGCAGCGTGCCGACCACCACCACCGCCAGCGCGATGCCCCCGCGCAGCGGCCCGAACAGCATGCCGACCGTCTCCAGCAGGTCCTCGGCCAGCCCGGATTTCTCGAGCACCGTGCCGAGGTAGATGAAGAACGGGATCGCCAGCAGCGTGAAGTCCGACATCGTGCCGAACCAGCGGTTCGGCAGCAGCCGCAGCAGGTTGAAGTCGAAGGCGCCCAACGCCAGCCCGATCGCCCCGAAGAGAAACGCCGTGCCGGCGAACGAGAAGGCCACCGGGTACCCTAGCAGCAGGATCCCGAAGAAAGCGGCAAACATCAGGAGCGCGAGCCACTCGTAGGACATGGGCGGTTCTCCTCAGCCAGGAACAGAAACCCAGGCGCCGCGCAGCCGGAGGGCCGGCTACTCGATGCCGCCGGCCGGCTTATCCGTCTCCTCGATCACGTCAGCGGTCGCGGCCCCAGTGTAGATCGCCAGGTGCTTGATCAGCTCCGAGATCCCCTGGATGAACAGCAGCCCGAACGCGACGATGATCATGGTCTTGATCGGCGCGCGCGGCAGCCCGCCTGGGTCGGGCGACATCTCCCACGGGCCCCAGTTGCCGTTCGGGAGCCGGCCCCAGGAGAACAGCACCGGGTTGATCATGACGAGGATGCCGATCACGCAGAACGGCATCAGGAAGAGCAGCGTGCCGAGGATATTGATGAGCGCCTTGCGCTTGGGGCTCCAGTTCGCGTAGAACAGATCCACGCGCACGTTGAGGTTGTGGCGCAGGATGTAGGCGAACCCGAGGAAGAAGATCACGGCGAACATGTACCACTGCAGCTCGACGAAGGTGTTGGATGTGAGCTGCCGGCCCAGGTAGCGCCCCAGGTAGCGGGCGACGACGTTGTAGAAGCCGATGAGGATGATCAGCGTCGCCAGGATGCCGGCGAACTTGCCGAGTGCGTCGGTCAGCGCGTCGATCGCCCGGGAAACCTGCAGCAGTACTCGCATGAGGCGCTCTCCTCCCTGTCGCCATCGACCGGGGTGTTTACGCGCGCCGCCAGCTGCGGGAGGGCGCCTGGCTACCCGGAACGCCTGGCTCTGGCGAGGGACACCACACGGCGCCGCTCGGCGCTGCCTCGCACGCAGGCCGGTCTGTGGCTTCTACGGGGTTCTACAGGTGTTGATGGGTCTCCAGTATACCACGACTGCGCCGCGCCACCGCAGGGGCGGCAGGCCGCCCGCCTCAGACGATCGCCAGCACGACGGTGAGCGTCGCGATGCTGGCCACGGTCGAGACGAGCACGGACATGATCACAAACGGCGGGAGCAGGTCGTTCTCGACGGCGATGATCGAGGCGAGCACGGCGGTGGGCATGGCCGCCTGCAGCACCCCCACGCTGCGCGCGATGCCCTCCAGGCCGAACGGCGCCGCCAGCGCCAGGGCCAGCAGCGGCCCGCCGACCAGCCGGACGGCGCTGGACGCGGCCATGTCCACGTCCAGGCGCGGGACCCCGGCCGCCGCCAGCTGCACGCCGAGGGCGATCAGCATGGTCGGGATCATGCCGGCGGCCAGCAGCGCGATCGGCCGCGCCGCCAGCGGCGGGAGCTCGACCCCCAGCCAGTTCACCAGCAGCGCCGGCGGCACCGCGATCAGCGCCGGGGTCTTGAGCACCGCCAGGGCCGCGCGCAGCGCGCTGCCGCGGTGCCAGTTCGCCGCCGCCACGCTCACGACGAAGGCGACGCTGGAGATGGCGATGAAGTACACCGTGCCGGCCACCGTCGCCGCGGCGTCGCCGGGGAAGCGGAACTGGATGATCGGGATGCCGAAGTTGCCGACGTTGCCGAAGACCGCGATCAGCACGTAGGCCGCGACCATCTCGGGCGGCCGGCGCAGCAGCCGGGCGGCCAGGTAGCCCAGCGCCGCGCAGCCGAGGTGCACCGCCACCGCGTACAGCGTCATGCGCCCCGCGAGCGCCGCGCCGATACGCGCGGTGCTGAGCACGTCGAAGACGTAGGCCGGGATCAGAATGAAGTACGCGAAGCGCGAGAGCGTGCGCGAGTCGAGCCGCAGACGCGGGCCGGCCGCATACCCCAGGCCGACGAGCAGAAACACCGGGACGAGGACGTTGAGGAAGATGGTGAGCAGCTGGGGCATGCGATTCCCGATCCACGGAGGGCACGGAGGGCACGGAGCACGGGGCGCGGAGGCCACGGAGCACGGAGTAGGGGGCGCCGCACACAGCGCCCTCAGTCTCAGCTGCCGGCGGCCGCCTTGGCCCTGAGGAAGTCGAGCAGCACCTCGATCCGCGCCTGGTCGCGCTCGTCGATCTGCCCGCTCTGCCGGACCCGGTCGAGCAGCTCCTGCGCCTCGGCGGCGGCGCGGTCGTACTGGAGCATATCGCTCAGCACCAGCGTGTAGTTCTGGCGCGCCTCGAGGTTGTCCGGCTGGAGCTGCACGATGCGCCCGAAGGCATCGGCCGCCTCCGGCAGGTCCCCAGCGCGGTCCGAGAGCAGGCCGACGACCGCCAGCAGGCCGATGTCCTCGGGGGACTGCTCGAGCAGCTGCGCGTAGCCGTCCCGCAGGCGCAGCAGCAGCTCCCGGTCCTCGATCTCCGCCGCGATCGCCGTCAGCTGCCCGTCGAGGGCGCGCGGGTTGCGCTGGATCGCCTCGAGGTACCGGTCGACCGCCTCGGCGTCGCGCCCCTGGAGGCGCAGCACCTCGCCGAGCCGCGCCAGCGTGTCGGGGTAGCGCTCGTCGAGCCAGCGCGATTTCTCGAGCAGCTGCTCGGCCTCCTCGTACCGGCCGAGGCGGGCGGTGGCGCTGGCGTACTCGTTGAGGATGGCCACATCCTGCGGCGCGATCTCGTGCGCCCGCCGGTACCACTCGACCGCCTGCTCCATCAGCGTCGGGTCCTGGCCTGCGGCGAGCGTCTGGTACCAGAAGTTGTACATGCGCGCCAGGTTGGCGTAGTGGTCCTTGTTCATCGGGTTGAGCTCGCGCGCCCGCTCCAGCACCGCCCGCGCGTAGCTCATCATCTCCACCGGCGTCCGCTGCAGCACGAACTGCTGCACGGCCGGCGCGTCCGGCAGCCGCAGCAGCGCCTCGACGCTGGCGTTCGGGTCCACCTGGCCGAGCGGCGCGTCGGGCCCGCGCGACTCGGCCTGGATCGCCACGATCGTCATCAGGCTGCGGCCCAGGCTCAGGTAGTAGAAGTCCTGGTTCGGCTCCTGGCGGATCGCGTCGAGGTAGTAGCTGGTGCCGATGATCTGCTGCTCGAACCCGGCGCGCTCGCTCTCGGTGTAGCTCTGGCCCTGGTGAAAGCGCATGTCCGCGTAGACGCTGTCCACGTTGAACGACCACGCGGCGGCGAGCGCGAGCAGCGCGATCAGGGCGTAGAGCGCGACCCCGGCCAGCCCGGGGCCTCTCCGCCGCCCGGCACGCGCCGATGCGCCGCCCGACGCACCGCGCGGAGTCGAGCCGCGCCGCGCGCCGCGCTGCCCTCCCCGCTGGGCCCCGCGCTGCTGCGCCGCTCGCGCCGGCTGCGGCTCTGCCGGAGCTCCATCGGGCCGGGCCGGCTCCGCGGCCGGCGCGCTCCCCGGGAGCCGGTACTCGCCCATGAGCGCCCCGACCGCGACGACGATCGCGATCGTCAGCCAGAGCATCATCAGCGTCGAGACGATCGGGATGCCGGTCAGCCCCTCGACGGCGTGGGCCACGACCGCCGCGATGCATGCGATCAGGAGCGTCTGGGTGCGCCAGTCCTCGGTGCGGCGCAGCAGCCGCCAGGCCAGCGCGAAGAAGCTCAGCAGCACGAACAGGTGGCTGATCAGCCCGAGCAGCCCCTTGTTGATCAGCTCGTCCAGGTACGCCTGGTGCGAGCGGTCCGGCGAGGCCCCGCGCGACTCGATGTTGGCGAGCGAGGGCGGGTAGAACGGGTTGTAGGCCACGAACATGCTCTCCGGCCCCCAGCCGACGATCGTGCGCAGCGGGTTGGACGTGATCAGCCCGATCGCGCCGCTGCCCTTGTCGTCGCCGGTCCAGATCAGCCGGCGGACCAGGCCGGTGCCGCTATCGACCTCGAGCAGGCGGCCCATGCGCCCCACGTACGGCACGCTGCGGAGCTGCTCGAAGAACGGCGCGTCGGAGAGGTTGAACACCACCAGAAAGCCGCCGAGCGCCAGGCTGAACGCCACCTCCGCGGCGAGCAGGTTGCGCCACAGCGCCGCCCGGCGATTATCGCCGGCCTCGCGGGCGCGGCGGCGGGCCTGGATCAGCAGCAGCGTGAAGAAGACGAACAGCCCGGCCGCCCCGCCGATCCACGGCCCGCGGCTCTGGGTGAAGAAGATCGTCACCAGCAGCAGGGCGGCGATCGTCAGCCCGCCCGCCCCCTGCAGCCGCAGGAACAGCCGCGAGGGTTCGGGTCCGAGGCGCGGCAGGAAGACGAACAGCGCGTAGGCGGCGACGGCGAGCAGGACGCCGGCGGCCATCCACACCGGCCACTCGGTGCCGCCGCGCCCCGGCGACGGCTGCACCACCTGCGTGCCGCTGGCCTGGCCGAGGGCGAAGGAGATGCCGACGAACAGCACGTAGGCGAGCAGCAGCACGCCGGGCAGGAGCGCCCCCACGCCGATGTGCGGCGTGCTGTGCAGCCGCAGCGTCGGGACGAGGAACAGACCGCCGGCGACGATCAGCGCGCCGGGGTAGATCCACCAGTAGCGCAGGTCGGCCACCCGCACCACTGCGCCGAACTGCAGCGCGGCGTACACCAGCGCCAGGGCGCCCAGGACGAGCAGCACGTACGCGGCGGCCCAGCCGATCTCGGTGCCGCGCGCGGCCGGCGGCGGCGCGGCGCGTGACTCCTGCAGCGCCGCCACCCCGAGGTAGAGCGCCAGCGGCAGGACCATGATCATGTAGGCCGCGACGAAGATCGAGTTGCCCATCGTCGAGGCCACCCGCGAGACCACGTCGCCGCGCCACGGGAGCGGGTCGATCTGGAAGTGCTGCACCAGGCCGTAGCCGACGACGATCAGGCTGGCGAGGGCGCCGACGACGATCAGGCGCTCGAGCTGGGCGCGCTGCCGTATGGAGAGGGCGACGATCACGCCCAGCGCGATGTACGAGAGGTTCGTGTAGGTTCCCTGCAGACGCTGGTAGGAGCCCCAGAAGCTGGTGTAGGGCACGACCGACACGGCCGTGGCGAGCAGGAACACCAGGACGTACAGCGCCACCGGGAGCGCCAGCGGCACGGCGAGGAACCGCTGCCACAGGCCGGGAGACGACTCCCGCTGCTCCTGGGGGACCTGTGGCCGGCTGCCGAGCCCTTCGAGAGCGCGGATGAGCGCGGCCGCCGCCATCACGATCACGATCGCCCGCAGCGTCGTCGCCTTATCCGGCTCGAAGTGCCGCGACGACAGCAGGTTGAAGTAGCTGGGAATAAGCACGAGGGCCAGCAGCCAGCCGCCCTCGATGATTCGCTCGCACCAGCGTGCAATGGCAGATTGTCGCTGCAATCGAGACCCCTTTGAACGTGACAAGGTGACAAGGCGCACGAGGCGACGAGGCGGCAGGGCGGCAGACGAGACCCCGAAGCTGCGCAGCTCCGGCCCGGCTCACCCTGTCACCCTGTCACCTCGTCACCCGTCACCCCGTCACGATATGAGCGCCGTCTGCGTCACCTCGCGGCTGCTGCGCTGCTTGTAGCTCCGCGCCCGCTCCAGCATCTCGCGCGCGCTGTGGCGGCTGTGCTCGCTGACCGGGACGCCGTCCAGCATGGCGGCGATCTCCTCGGCCCGCTGCTCCTCCGAAAGCTGGGCGACCATCGTACGCGTCCGGTTATCGCTGACGTGCTTGGAGATCGCGTAGTGCGCATCGGCGAACGCCGCGACCTGCGGCAGGTGCGTGATGCAGATCACCTGGTGCTGCTCGCTGATGCTCCACAGCTTCTCGCCCACGACCTGCCCCGCGCGACCGCCCACCCCGACGTCCACCTCGTCGAAGATCAGGGTGGGCACCTCGTCGACCCGCGACAGGATCGACTTGAGCGCCAGGAGCAGGCGGGCGCTCTCGCCGCCCGAGGCGATCCGCGCCAGCGGCTTGAGCGGCTCGCCCGGGTTGGGCGAGAGCAGAAATTCGACCCGGTCGATGCCGGTCTTGTCGAACGCCCAGCGGCGGACGCCGCCCGACGACCCGTTGCGCTGCTCGCCGTCCTGCGGCTGGCCGCCGGACAGCAGCTCGTCGTCGACGGGCACGCCGTCGGGGTCCTCCACGTGCTCCAGGCTCACGTAGAAGCGCACGTGCGGCATGGCGAGGTCGCGCACCGCGCCCTCCACCGCCCGCGCCAGCTCGTCCCCGGTGGCCCGCCTGCGCCGCGAGAGCTCCCCGGCGAGCGCCCCCAGCTCCGCGAGCAGGCGCTGCTCCTCGGCCTCGAGGCCGGCCAGGTGCTCCTCGCTGTTGGTCAGGCGCTCGATCTCGGCCTCGGCCGAGGCGGCCCGCTCGAGGATCTGCTCGATCGACGCCCGGTACTTGCGCTGCATGTCGCGGATCAGCGTCAGCCGATCCTCGATCGCGTCCACGCGCGCCGGGTCGAACTCCATCGAGTCGCGGTAGGCGCGCACCGCGGACGCCAGGTCCTCGGCGGCGTAGAGCAGCTCGCCGGCCTGCTCGGACACGCGCTGCATAGACGGGTCGAGCTTGGCCAGCTCGGCCAGGGCGTCGGCGACGACGCCGAGCGCCTCGACGACCGGGCGGGCGACTCTGCGCCCCGCCTCATCGCCGGCGTAGAGCGTGGCGTAGGCCTCGACGACCAGGTCGGTGATGCGGGCGCTGTTCTGGACCAGCGCGCGCTCGCGCAGCAGCTCCTCCTCCTCGCCAATGCGCAGCTTGGCCGCCTGCACGTCCTCGAGCAGCATGCGCAGCTCCTCGATCCGCTCGGCCCGGCTGGCCGCGGCGGCGCGCAGCGTCGCCAGCTCCTCGCGCACGCGGCGCAGCTGGCCGACCTTCTCGGCCACCTGGTCGCGCAGCGGCACCAGCCCGCCGAAGCGGTCGAGCATATCGCCGTGGGTGCGCGTGTTGAAGAGCGACAGCCCCTCGTGCTGGCCGTGGATGTCGACCAGCCGGCCGCCGATCTCGCGCAGCACCGCGCTGCTGACCGCGCGCCCGTTGATCCGCGCCACGCTGCGACCGCTCTCGCGGTTGATCTCGCGGGTGAGGATGACCTGGTCGTCCTCGCCGTCCCACAGCCCGTACTCCTCGAGCAGCGGGACGAGGTCGGGGCGGTCGTCGATGCTGAAGACGCCCTCGACCCGCGCGCGCTGCGCGCCGGCCCGGATGAACGTCGGGTCGGTGCGCTCGCCGCGGAGCGTGCCGAGAGCATCGATGATAATCGACTTGCCGGCGCCGGTCTCGCCGGTGAGAACGTTGAACCCGTCGGTCAGCCGCAGCCGCAGCTGGTCGATGATCGCGAAGTCGCTGATATTGAGCTCAAGCAACATGCGCTTCGTGCATACCACTCCGCTGCGGCGCGAGGCACCGCCGCGGAAATTCATGCCCAGTCAGGCGGGTCTTCTGCCGCGCCAAGGCGGTGCCCGGCGCGGTTCTGCGCTCCAGCACACGCGCAAAATTGTACCACACGGGGTGTTGCGGGGCAATGAGTGGCGGGCGCCGCCCCGCCTCCGCCGCAGATGTTTGACAGCCCGGATGCGGCGGGCGTACAATGCGCCGAACGTCCTCCGCGCCAGCTGGAAGCCCCTATGCGCATCGTCATCACCGGCGGCGACACACCGCTCGCCCGCGCCGCCGCTGCCGCCATCCCGGCCGACGCCCAGGTGCGCCTGGTCGACACACGCTTCGCAGCCGAGCCTCGGGCGGGGGCCGAGGCGCTCGCCGGCGACCTGCGCGACCCGGCGCTCGCGGCCGCGGCAGTGGCGGGGGCGCAGGTCGTGCTGCACCTGGCGCCGCTCGCCCGCTCGGGCGACGACCTGACCGACCTGGAGCTGGCGACCGCCGGGACGTACCAGCTCTTCACCGCAGCCGCCGACGCCGGCGCGCGGCGCTTCATCCTCGGCAGCACCCTGGCGCTGTTCAACCGCCTGCCGGCCAGCTATCTGGTCGACGAGCGCTGGCGCCCGCGCCCGACCGCCGCTCCCGCCGACCTGTGCGCCTGGCTCAGCGAGACCTGCGCGCGCGAGCTGGCGCGCGACCTGCCTCTGCCGGCGCTGTGCCTGCGGTTCGGGAGCATCGTGGGCGACGCCGAGATCGCCGCGCAGCCGTACGACCCGCGCTGGCTGCACATCGACGACGCCGCGGAAGCCATCCGCCGCGCGCTGGCGTACGACGAGCCGGGGTGGTCGATCCTGCACATCTCCGCCGGCGGCCCGCACAGCAAGGTGCCCCTCGGCGTCGCGCGCGACGGCCTCGGCTTCCAGCCCAGGCGCGACTTCCGCGACGCGCAGGCGCCACCGCCGGACGCCGGGGCGGCGCAGGGCTCCTGGCGCGACCTGCTCGCGCCGCAGGCGACCGTCCCCGCCCGGCCGATCCGCAGGGTGGTGATCTTCGGCGCGGGCGGGCCGCTCGCCGCCGCCGTCGCCGCCGAGCTGGCGCCGGACTACACCCTGCGCCTGACCGACATCGAGCCGCTCGCCGAGATCGCCGCGCGCGCCAGGCCCCAGTCGCCGGGGGCGCCGCTGCCACGTGTGCTCGGCGCGCCCCACGAGTCGCTGGTGGCCGACGTGACCGACCCGGAGGCGGTGCTGGCCGCCTGCGCCGGGGCGGACGCGATCGTCAACTGCACGGTGATCCGCAACGACCCGGCGCAGGCGTTCCGCGTCAACACGCTCGGCGCCTACAACGTCATGCGCGCCGCGCTGGCCCACGGCATCGCCCGCGTCGTCCACACCGGCCCGTACCAGGTCGCGCTGCTCGGGCCGACCAGCTACCAGTGGGACTACGATGTGCCTGACGACGCCCCCGCCCGTCCCGGCGCGGGCCACGGGGCGCAGCTCTACTTCCACTCCAAGCGGCTGGGCCAGGAGATCTGCCGGGTCTTCGCCGAGAACCACGGCCTGACCGTCCCGGCCCTGCTCTTCGTCGAGTTCGTCAACCCCGACCGCCCCGAGCGCCCGCACATCTTCCCCTTCGCCGTCTCCTGGCGCGACGCGGCGCGCGCTGTCCGCCGGGCGCTGGAGGTGCCCGCGCTCCCGGAGCCCTTCGAGGTGCTGCACATCAGCGCCGACCTGCCGCACGGCGTGTTTCGGACTGACAAAGCCCGCCGCCTGCTCGGCTGGGAGCCGCGGGACACGCTCGAGCACCTGTGGAGCGGGCCGCGCGGCGCGTGAGGCCGGGGGTTCACCCGCAGGCTCATCCCCTATCGTGTAATACAGATGGGCTGCACCGGCCCATCGCGCCGGTCGCGCGCGGGCGGCGCGGCCGCCATGCGCCTGGAGGGGGCGGCAGCAGGTTGGAGTCGCGGGCGGGGCGCCGGCCGGTACGGCAGGGCGCACGGCCGGAGGGCGTACCGGCCGGCGACGGCATCATTTTCGAGCGGAGCTGGAGGCGGGCGGGCGGCTAGCGGCGCTGCAGGATGACCCGCCGCGTGTAGAGCAGGCGCTGGACCGCGGTGATATGGGAGACCACGCCGACCGCGATCGTCGCCCACTGCAGCAGGTCGAGCTGCGGGGCGACCGGCTGGAGCGCCATGCCGACCAAGAGCAGGCCGAGCTTCTCCTGGCGGCCGGCGAAGCCGACGTTGCACGAGTCGACCAGGCCGGTCGACTCGGCGCGCGCGCGCACGTAGCTCGCCATCACCATGCCGAACAGCGCGAACATCGCCCAGCCGGGGGCCACCGCGCCGCTGAGCATGACGCCGAGCATGATCATGAACTCCACGTAGCGGTCGATCGTGTGGTCGAACACCGTGCCGAAGGGGTTGGCGGTGCCGCCGGCGCGGGCGGTGGCGCCGTCGAGCATATCGAACAGCGCCATGACCAGGATCAGCACGATCCCGAGCCAGAACGCGCCGCGGGCGGTGACGTAGGCGGCGAGGCCGCCGGCGACGAGGCTAGTGATGGTGAGGATGTCCGGCGTGAGGCCGAGGCGCAGACAGATCCGGCCCAGCGGGATGGTCGTCTGCTCGTAGCGGCCGCGGAAGCGGGCGAGGATCGGCATCATTGCTCAGCTCCTTCTCGTCGCAAGCAGCGATTCGGCCCGCCGCTCGACTTCCTCGGCGGTGATCGGCGCGTCGGGCCCGGTGTGTTCGATCCAGATCGAGGCGGTTGCGGAGCCGTAGCACCCGGCGGCGTACAGGTCGGCCGGGTCACGCAGGTAGGCGTCAACGAATCCAGCCATATAGGTGTCTCCGGCGCCGGTCGGGTCGAGCGCCGTCGTGGCGAAGGGCGGGATGACGTACTGGCGCTGGCCGTCGTCGATCAGCGATCCGGCCTCGGCGAGGGTGACGATCGCGATCGCGCAGCCGAGGGCGCGCAGCCGGCGGACGGCCTCGGCGCCGTCGCGGCGCGGGTCGACGCCGGTGATCACGCGCGCCTCGACCTCGTTGGCCTTGACGACCTGGCACAGCCTGGCGACGGCGGCGAAGTCGTCGGGCAGGTAGTGCTCGATCCGTCCCGACCCGTTGATGCGCCGCATCAGCCCCTGCGGGTCGAGGAAGATCGGGGCCTGGCTGGCGGCGCGGATGCGCTCGATCAGGGCGAGCGGGGTCTCCTGCAGGATCGGGCCGACGAGGATCGCCTCGGCGTCGCCGACCACGGGCGGCACCGATTCGATCGGGTCGGCGATGCCCAGGATATCGAGGGTGCGGTCGCCGCGCTCGTCGTAGATCAGGCTGAACCCGCCGGTCTGCTGGCAGCGCTCGATGAGCGGCGTGACTCCGTAGCGCCGGGCGTCGTCGACGAAGCGGGCGGCGTAGTCGTCGCCGACCCTGCCGACGAGGGCGGTCGATCGACCGAGGCGGGTCAGCGCCAGACAGCTGTTGGTCGACCCTCCCGAGAGCACGCGCTCTCCGGTTGTGATGTGCGGTGTCTTGATGTAGTCGTAGACCGGATTGCCGAAAGCAACGATCATGGGTGCCCGGAGCTCCTCAGCGTATAGTACAGAGCGGCGCGGCGATACAGGCCGGCCTGGTCGAACGTCGCTGCTAGACAGAGTATCGATCCATACAATAGCCGCCGGATGAGTCCGCGGCGGGCCCGGAGAGCACGAAGGCGCGACGGGCGTGAAGGGCGCGGAGGCGGCTTCCGGCCGGCGGCCGGCGGAACACTCACGCCCTCTGTCGTTCTTCGCGCGAGCTAGCGCCTAGCGTGTCCCGTTCAGCAGGTCGAAGAACTCCTGCAGCTTCTCTTCGTCGTAGAAGGTGATCGTGACCCGCAGCTCGCGCTCGGCGCGGGTCAGGCGCACCGGTGTGCCGAGCAGGTCGGCCATCTCGCGCTGGATCGCCTCGTCGTCCGGCGAGAGCCGCGCCTCGTCCGCCTGCGCCCGCTGCCGCCCGCGCTTCGACACGCGCCGGGCGCCGTCGGCCGCCCCGCTCTGGGCGGGGTACAGCGTATCGAGCGCCCCCGGCACATCTCCGCCCAGGTCGGCCGCGAGCGCGCAGAGGCGCTCGGCCTCGCGGACGCTCATATCGCGCTCGATGATCGCGCGCAGCGCGATCGCCTGCTGGTCCGGCGCGTCGATCTTGAGGATGGCGCGGCCGTGGCCGGCGCTGATCTGGTTGTTCAGGATGGCGCTCTTGACCTCGTCCGGCAGCTGCAGCAGGCGGCGCGTGTTGGTGACGGTGACGCGGCTGGTGATGCCGAGCCGGCGCGCGATCTGCTCGTCGCTCAGGCCGAACTCGTCCTTGAGCGCCTGGAACGCCTGCGCCTCCTCGAGCGGGTTGAGGTCGGCGCGCTGGACGTTCTCGATCAGCGCCAGCTCGAGCACCTGCTGCGGCGTGCTCTCGCGCACGATCACCGGCACGCGCGTCAGGCCGGCGCGCTGTGCTGCCCGCCAGCGCCGCTCGCCGGCGATCAGCTCGTACTCGCCCGGCGCCGGCTCGGTGACGATCAGCGGCTGGATCACGCCGTGCTCGCCGATCGAGGCCGCCAGCTCGTCGATCGCCGCCTCGTCGAAGCGCATGCGCGGCTGGCGCGGGTTCTCGCGGATACGGTCGACCGGCACCTCGCGCACCGCGCGCTGCTGTATCTCGTCCGGCAGGAACGCCCCCAGGCCGGCGCCGAGGCCGCGCTTCTTGGTCGTCATGGGGTCGTCGCTCGCTTTCCGACTCGCCGCAGCACCTCGTCGGTGAGGGCGGCGTAGGCCTGCGCCGCCCGGCTCTGCGGATCGTACTCGGCGATCGTCTGGCCGTAGCTCGGCGCCTCGCTGACGCGCACGCTACGCGGGATCAAGGTGTTGAAGATCCGCTGCGGGAAGTAGCGGCGCACCTCCTCGACCACCTGCTGCGCGAGGTTGGTCCGCCCATCATACATCGTCATCACCACGCCGGCGATCGTCAGCCGCGGGTTGAGGTGGTCGTGGACGCGGTCGATCGTGCCCTTCAGCTGGGCCAGCCCCTCGAGCGCCAGGTACTCGCACTGCAGCGGGATGATCACGCCGTCCGTCGCGCACAGCGCATTGAGCGTCAGCAGGCCCAGCGACGGCGGGCAGTCGAGCAGGATCCAGTCGTAGCCGCTGACGGTCGCGAGCGCATCCGACAGGCGCCACTCGCGGCGCTCGACCGTGGCCAGCTCGACCATCGCGCCGGCGAGGTGCTCGTTGGTCGGCACCAGGTCGAACAGCCCGCGCCCGGTGGGGCGGATGGCGCTCCGGAGCTCCGCCAGCCCGACGAGCACTTCGTAGGTCGTCAGTGTGAGATCGCGCTTGGCAACGCCCAGGCTCGTCGTCGCGTTCCCCTGCGGGTCGCAGTCAACCAGCAGCACGCGCTGGCCGCGCCGCGCCAGCTCTCCAGCCAGATTGACCGCCGTGGTCGTCTTTCCGACGCCGCCCTTCTGGTTTGCGATCGCAAGCGTGTAGGTTCGAGTCTCAGTTGCTACCTGTTTCACGTTTTACAATCTCATTATCGCAGCGTGTAACCCCGGCACTGTTTCACGTTTTACACTCGTTCATTCGAACCGTTGCGCGCTTGGCTGCGACCGCCGATCGCCAACCACCGGACGCACTGGCGCATATCGATCTCGGAACTGACACTCACGATCGGGGCGTAGAACAAACAGGCCGAACGCTCCTCACCCGGCCCCGCATTGTAGCATGAGGCGCCCGTTCACGCCAACAGCGCGCCATCGACGCGACCTATTCCGGCAGCGCGCTGCGGCGCCAGCGACGGCGACTGGCGTCTCTGGTATGCTGTGCGGACGCCGCTGGCGAGATTCCTCGCCCGAGGCCGGCGATCCGAACACGAAACAGGACACACCCGCCGTTTTCACCGCGCCGCACGACCGCGTGCGGCGGACAAGGAGCAGCGCAGATGCAACCGTGGAAGACCCTCGCGCGCCGGACGATACTGTCGCAGCCGCCGTTCCTGACGGTCGAGGCGCACACCGTCGCCCTGCCGGACGGGCGAGTCATCCCTGACTGGGCCTGGGTGATCACCCCCGACTACATCAACGTCGTCGCCGTCACCGCCGATCACACATTTCTGCTCTTCCGCCAGACCAAGTACGCGGTCGAAGGCACCTCGCTCGCGCCGATCGGCGGCTACCTCGAGCCGGGCGAGGAGCCCCTGGCGGCGGCGCAGCGCGAGCTGCGCGAGGAGACCGGCTACGCGGCGCAGCGCTGGACGTCGCTCGGGGCCTACAGCGTCGACGGCAACCGCGGCGCAGGGACGGCCCACCTCTTCCTGGCCCGCGACGCCTACCGGGCTGGCGAGCCGTCCGCCGACGACCTCGAGCAGCAGGAGCTGCTCCACCTCACCCGCCGCGAGGTCGAGGCCGCCCTGGCCGCCGGCGAATTCAAGGTGCTACCCTGGAGCGCGGCCATCGCCCTGGCCCTGCTCCAGCTGCCCGAGACGGGCTGAGCGCTCTCGCCCGCCGCCACGACAGCCCGCTCCGGCAGGGCGCGCAGCGTGGGCAGGCCGACGTCGCTGAGGCGCTTGATGGACAAGGCCGGGCTTCCACGCTCGTGCGAATATCTGTGCGACAGTAGAGCGTACGGATGGGCTGCGGGCTGTGAGGCGCGGCACTCCCGCGCGGCCGCCGCGCGATTCGCCGGTCGGATCTCCGTTTGTCATGGCAGAGGAGTCTGCGCCGGAAGGAGCGACCGATGACCAGCGAGAAGCAGCCCATCGACTCTGCGCCGCCCCCGTTCGTGAGCCCGCTCGAGGAGTGCGACCTGGTGATGAAGGGCGGCATCACGAGCGGCGTCGTCTACCCCCGCGCCGTGATCGAGCTCGCGCGGCGCCAGTACCGCTTCCGCTCGATCGGCGGCACCTCCGCCGGCGCGATCGCCGCCGCCGTGACCGCCGCGGCCGAGTACGGGCGCCTGAAGCAGGGCTTCGAGAAGCTCGAGCGGGTGGCCGAGCAGCTCAGCCGGAGCGGCTTCCTCGCCAACCTGTTTCAGCCCGCCCCGCAGGCCCGGCCGCTCCTGAACATTTTCATCGAGTTCCTGGAGCGCCGCCGCCCCGGCGTCCCCCCTCCGCCCGCACCGCCCGGCAAGCCGGCGATCCGCTGGCTGCTCAGCCGCCTCGGCCAGAACCGGCCCACCGCCGAGCTGCTGCTCGCGCTGGTCAGCGGGCACGCCGCCGACAGCGTCGCCAGCGGCGCGCAGCGCGGGGCCGGACTCGGTGCGCGCTACGGCGCGCTGGGCGCCGGACTCGTCACGCTCGCCGCCGCGCTCGTCGCGCTCCTCGTCTGCCTGCTCGCCGGCGTCCCCGTCAGCCCCGGGCTGCTCGCCGCCCTCGCGGCGTCGGTCGTGGTCCTCGCCGCGCTCGGCGCCTGGGCCGGGCAGATGATCGGGACGGACATCGGCGCCGCCGCACAGGTCGGGCGCGACGGGCTGGCCATGCTCCGCGACTACGTCCCGGGCAACATGTACGGCATCTGCGCCGGGCGCAGCGTCCCGGGGCACGCCGAAAGCAGCGTGATCAAGGACGAGACCGGCGCGTACGTGGGGCTGACCGACTGGCTCGCTGACACGATCGACGACCTCGCCGGGCTGCCGCCGCGCACAGCGCCGCTGACCTTCCGGCACCTGCGCTACCACAAGCTCCCCGACGGCGCCGACGTCGGGATCACGCTGCGCATGGTGACCACCAACCTCACCCAGCGGCAGCCCTACGTCGTCCCGTTCGAGAACGACCTGTTCCTGTTCAGCGAGCAGGAGATGGCGAAGCTGTTCCCGGACTACGTCGTGCGCCACCTCATCCTCCGGGCGCGGCGCAGCCAGCAGCTCCAGCGCCGGTTCGCCGGCGTCACGGGCGAGCCGCTCGTCGGGCCCGGCCAGCCCGCCGAACAGGCGCAGCGCGACTGGTACATCCCCTACGACGACGGCGTGGAGCAGCACCGGCTGCGCTTCCTGCCGGCGGCCGACGACCTGCCGGTGGTGTTCGCCATGCGCATGAGCCTGAGCTTCCCGGTGCTGCTCAGCGCCGTGCCGCTGTGGTCGATCAGCGGCGCCGCCTTCGCCGAGCAGGAGCAGCTCGAAGAGGCGACCAGGGCGCGCCGGTCGGCCAGCGGCGCGGAGGACAGCGCCGCCCCGGCCGAAGCGCCGCTGCGCCTCGAGCCGCGCCACCTGCAGCGCAACTGGTTCAGCGACGGCGGCATCTGCAGCAACTTCCCGATCCACTTCTTCGACAAGTGGTTCCCGCCGCGCCCGACCTTCGGCATCAACCTGGACCAGCTCCCGGAGCAGGTGAGGCCGAACTCGCGCCAGGTGCTCGACTACGTCGGCGGCCAGCCCGAGCAGCAGCACGAGGAGGGCGAGCGCGACAAGTACACCAGCGACGTCTACATGCCGCGCTCCTACCCGCGCGACTGGCTCGGGGCGCGCTGGAACCGCATCGAGCGCGACCTACCTGGCTTCCTGCGCGCGATCCTCGACACGTCGCTCAACTACCGCGACACCATGCAGTCGCTGCTGCCGAGCTACTCCGACCGGATCGTCACCGTGCGCCTCACCAAGCAGGAGGGCGGGCTGAACCTCAACATGGACCCCGAGACCATCCGCCGCATCAGCCAGAAGGGCGCGCGGGCCGGCCAGGAGATCCTCAGCCAGTTCAACCTGCAGCACCACCAGTGGGTGCGGCTGCGGCTGCTGCTCAACGAGCTCGAGGAGCAGCTGACCGACCTGCGGCGCGATATCCGGCTCGAGCTGCCGGCCGAGGAGTGGAACAGGATCGAGGAGCAGCTGGGCGAGGTGCTGAAGGTGCTCAGCCTCGAGCAGATGCCGGAGGTCGAGCGCCGGGCGACCAACCTGGTCCAGCAGCTGATCACCGACGAGCTGGCCGCGGGCGAGAGCTTCCCCTACGCGCGGCGCCGCCCGCTGACCCCGCAGGAGTCGCTGCGGCTCAACCTGCTGCTGGTGCTGATCGAGCTGTGGGGGCGCGAGCCGGGCGGCGTGTTCCGCAGGGATGGGCCGCACACCCGCCGGCTCACCCTGCGCGTGACCCCGGAGCTGTAGCCCGGTCCACAAAAACACGGAGGGCGCGGAGGCCGGACTCGCAGGTCCGTGGCCCTCCGCGCCCTCCGTGGATCCGTAGGGGCAGCGCTAGAAGAACACCTTCGCCAGCTTGAGGATCCCCTGCTTCCACGGGACGCGGTGCGAGACGCCGGCCTTGTCCTGGAACTTATCCAGGTTGGCGATGTACCAGCGGTAGTTGCGCACCAGCGCCTCCTTATTCGAGTACTTCGGCTGCCACCCCAGCACCCGCTCGGCCTTCTCCACCGAGACGAACGAGTCGGTCGTGACCGTCCCGTAGGCCCACTTGTAGACCGGCGAGAGCTTCAGCGCCTCGAGCACGCGCAGCGCGAAGATCGCCGGCCCGGCCGGGATCATCACGATCTTCTTGCCGAAGCCGGCCTCGTCGAGCACCGCCTGGTAGTCCTCGCGGATCGTGGTGAACTCCTTCGCCCCGATGTTGAACGTGTCGTTGACCCGCTCGCGCTCCAGCGTGGCGCACAGGTAGATCGCCGAGCACAGGTCCTCCACGTCGAGCAGCTGGTAGCGGTTCTTGCCGTTCCCCGGCAGCGGGAAGCCGCGCCCGTCCTTGGCCCAGTCGTAGAGCAGCGCGAAGATCCCGAGCCGCTCCGGGCCGACAAACGACTTCGGCCGGATGATCGGCACGCACATGCCCTTGGCGCGGTACTCCAGGCAGATCTCCTCCGCCTTGACCTTGGCCTCGCCGTACGGCCCGACGCCGTCCAGCTTGTCGTCCTCGACCAGCGGGTGGTGGTCGGGGATGCCGTACACAGCTGTGGAAGAGATGTGGATGCAGCGGTCGACGCCGTGCCGAAAGGCCGAGTCGAGCACGTTGCGCGTGCCGTCCAGATCGGTCGAGAAGATGTCCTCTTTCTTGTAGAGCGGCAGCGCCGCCGCGGTGTGGACGACGATATCAACGCCCTCCATCGCGCGGTCCACGCTCGACACGTCGCGGATATCGCCCTTGATGACCTTCACCCGGTCGCGCTCCGGGTAGTCGAACTCGGCGATGTCGAGCGAGACCACGGCGTGCCCGCGCTCCAGCAGGTAGCGGGTCAGGTTAATGCCGAGAAATCCGGCGCCGCCGGTGATCAGATACGTTGTCATGGCATATCACACATAAGGGGCGAAGCGCTCGCCCGTGAACGTCTTTCGGGGCCGCCCACCGCCCGGCCGGCGATGCTGCGCCCCTCTCGTCTCAGCTCAGCGCCCGGTCACCCGAGCTGCGCCAGCTGCTCCCGCAGCCGCTCGGCGGTCGCCCGCACCGCCGCAAGCCCGTCGCGCTCGCGCTGGACGACGTGCTCCGGCGCCTTCTGGACGAAGCCCGCGTTCGCCAGCCGCCCCTCGCGCCGCGCGATGTCCGCCTCGGCCGCCGCGAGCTCCTTGCGCAGCCGCGCCCGCTCGGCCTCCAGGTCGATCATCCCCGCCAGCGGCAGGAACACCTCGACGTCGCGCACCACCAGCGTCGCCGCCTGCTGCGGCCTGGCCTCCAGGCGCTCGGCGACCGTCAGCTGGTCGGCGGCCACCCGCGCCAGGCGCACGATCAGCGGCCGCTGCGCCTCGATCAGCCCCTTGCGCTCGCCCGCCGCGACGATCGCGGCCACGAAGCGCGCCGGCTCGACCTTGTACTCGTTGCGGATGTTGCGTATGCCGGTGATGATATCCTGCACCAGCTCGAAGTCGCGCTCGGCCGCCTCGTCCACCAGCTGCTCGTCGGCCTGCGGGTACGGCATAACCATAATCGAGCGCGAGGCGGGCTGGCCCGACGCCCCGTCGCCCTGCGCGCTGCGCTGCGCGCCCGTGAGGTACTGCCACGCCTCCTCGGTGACGAACGGCATGAACGGGTGCAGCAGCCGCAGGCAGCCCTCCAGAACCTCGAAGAGCACCGCGCGGGTCGCCCGCTGCGCCGCCTCGTCCCCCTCCAGCTGGACCTTCGCCACCTCCACGTACCAGTCGGCGAACTCGCCCCACAGGAACTCCTGGATCTGCCTGCCGGCCTCGCCGAAGTTATAGGCCCGCATCAGCCGGTCCACGTCGCCCACCAGCCGGCTGTAACGTGACATAATCCAGCGATCTGCCAGGGAAGCGCCGGGGAGCAGGCCCTTGGCCCCCGCCTCCTGGCCGCGCGCCGGGCCGAGCTTGCTCAGGACGAAGCGCGTGATATTCCAGATCTTGTTCGCGAAGTTGCGCGCCGACTCGATCCGCTCGGGGTTGAGGTTCAGGTCCTGCCCAGGCGTGCCGCTGGTCGCCAGCGTGAAGCGCAGCGCGTCGGTGCCGTACTGCTCCATCACCTCCAGCGGGTTGACGACGTTGCCGTAGCTCTTGGACATCTTGCGGCCGTCTTTGTCGCGCACCAGGCCGTGCAGGTAGACGGTGTGGAAGGGCTCCTTGCCGGTGAGGTAGCAGCCCATCATCATCATGCGCGCCACCCAGAAGAACAGGATGTCGTACCCCGTCTCCATGACGCTGGTCGGGTAGAAGTAGCGCAGGTCGGGCGTGTCGTCCGGCCAGCCGAGCGTCGAGAACGGCCACAGCCCGCTCGAGAACCAGGTGTCGAGCACGTCCGGGTCCTGGGTCACCCCCTCGCCGGTCGGCTCCGGGTCGTCCGGCCCGGGCACGATCATCTGCCCGTCCGGCGTGTACCACACCGGAATGCGGTGCCCCCACCACAGCTGGCGGCTGATGCACCAGTCCTCGATGTTCTCCAGCCAGTGGAAGTACACCTTCTCGAAGCGCTCGGGGATGATCCGCGTGCGCCCCTCCCGAACCGCCGCCAGCGCCATCTCGGCCATCGGCTTCACGCGCACGAACCACTGCTCGCTCAGCAGCGGCTCGATCACCTCGCCGCCGCGCTGGCTGATGCCGACCGACATCGTGTGCGGGCGGACCTCGGCCAGCAGCCCCTCCCGCTCCAGATCGGCCAGCACCCGCTTGCGCGCCTCGAAGCGGTCCAGCCCGGCGTACGGGCCGGCCTCCTCGTTCAGCGTCGCGTCCTTGTTCATGATGTTGATCATCGGCAGGCCGTGGCGCAGGCCGACCTGGTAGTCGTTCGGGTCGTGCGCCGGCGTGATCTTCACCGCGCCGGTGCCGAACTCCGGATCGGCGTGCTCGTCGGCGATGATCGGGATCAGGCGCCCCACCGCCGGCAGCATCACCATGCGCCCGATCAGGTGCCGGTAGCGCCCGTCCTCCGGGTTCACCGCCACCGCCACGTCGCCCATGATCGTCTCCGGCCGCGTCGTCGCCACCGTGATGAACTCGGTCGCGCCCGCCGCCCACGTGCCCGAGCCCCACTCGCCCGAGCCCAGCGCCGCCCTGGCCGCCTGGCTGTCACGGAGGCCCTCGGGGACGATCGGGTAGCGCACGTGGTACATCTGCACCTGGCGCTCCTCGTACTCGACCTCCAGGTCGGAGACGGCGGTCTGCAGGTTGGGCGACCAGTTGACGAGCCGGTAGCCGCGGTAGATCAGCCCGTCGTCGTACAGCCGCTTGAAGGCGGCCCGCACCGCGCGGGACAGCCCGGGGTCGAGGGTGAAGCGCTCGCGGGTCCAGTCGCACGAGGCGCCCAGGCGGCGCAGCTGGCGCGTGATCTCGCCGCCGTACTTCTCCTTCCACTGCCAGGTGCGCCGCAGGAACTCCTCGCGCCCCACCTCCTGCCGGCTGGTGCCCTCGCTGCGCAGCAGCCGCTCCACCTGCAGCTGGGTCGCGATCCCGGCGTGGTCGGTGCCGGGGAGCCACAGGGTCGGCTCGCCGAGCATGCGGTGCCAGCGCACGATCACATCCTCGATCGTCACGAACATGGCGTGGCCCATGTGCAGCTCGCCGGTCACGTTCGGCGGCGGCATCGAGACCACGAACGGCCGCCGGCTAGGGTCGATCTGCGGCGTGAAGAAGCCGCTGCGCTCCCACCAGTCGTACAGCCGCTGCTCAACCTGCTGCGGCTCGTAGGCCTTGGCCATCTCCTCGGGACGATCGATCGCTGCTGTCATCGCGCTGTCTTTCACCGTGTCTGTATTGAGAAACGCCCCGCGCCGGCCAGAACTGTGTGCGGCGCGCCTGGCGATGTATGATAGCCGAAACCGGCCAGAATCGGGTGGATTATACCGTTTTTCACCGCTTCTGCAAAAGCGGTTGGAAGAAGAGATAGCCCGGCCCCTCCCGCCGGCTACCGCCGCAGGCCGCCGGCCGAGCGCTCGGCGCCCAGGCTCTGGACGCGCAGCCAGGCCCGCCAGTCCGCCTCGAGCTGCTCCAGGCTCTTGCCGTACACCCCGCGGTAGTTGGCCGACCCCGCCGCACGCCCGGTCGAGTCGCGGTAGAGCGCGTCGAAGCGCTCGCGGCCGTGGACCGTGAGCAGGAACTCGACGAACGACGCCCACTGGTCGTAGATCACCGTGCGCGTCGTCGTGCGGCAGTCGCGCTCGAGGCTCGTGGTGAGCGGCAGCAGCTCGCCGCGGCCGAGCGCCTCGCGGACGCGCCGCTGGTAGACCGCCTCGCCGCTCGCGTCGCGGAAGAAGCCGCGGGTCCCCCAGGTCGCCATGCCCTCGAGCAGGATGACATCCGCCCGGCGGTGGGCGCGCTCGCCGTAGTAGTCGCGCTGGAGCTGGTGGAACAGCTCGTGGGCCAGGATGCCGAGCACGCGCTGCTGGTCAGCCTCGGGGCCGTAGAACAGCCGGATCGTCCGCTCGTTCGAGAGCGTGAGTCCGCGGATGGCGCACGCCCCGCGCTGCGGCGGCTCGAAGCGGATGGCCGCCCGCCCCGCCAGCCCAACGGCGCTGTGCGCCGGCGCGCCCCGCGCGAGCTCCAGCGTGTCGCTGATGATCGCCTGCTCCACCAGCGGCCCGAGCGCCTGGATAGCCGGCGCGTCGAGCGCCCCCGGCAGCCGGTACATGTCCACGCTGTAGGTGCGCATGGCCAGCGTGCCGCGCAGGGTCGGCGCCGGCGCGCCGGGAAGGAGCGGCCCCTCGCCAGGCTCGGCCAGCCGCCCGGCCGCAGCGGGCGCCGCCAGGGCCCACACCAGCGCGATCGCCAGAAGGACAGCAGCCCGCAGACCCACGATTCCCCCCTTTCGCCGCAAGCACAACGAGCATACCACACTGCTGAGTACAGTTTGGTAGCAGCGCGGTGGTATCATTAGTCATAATATTAAGTGTGTGAGCAGCGAGTGGTGCATGAACCCCGAACCACCTTTTCACGGCACGACCTCGGTGTACCACAGCCGCGCAGCACGCGCCGGCGTCGCTCTCAGCGCCAGCATGCTCCTCACCTCGCTCGCCGGAGTCATCATCACGCCGACGCTCCTCCCTGCGCTGCTTGCCCTTCCGATCGTCGCCCCGGCGGTTCCGCCCCTGGACCTCGCTCACGCTGACCGCCGCCGCCTGTTTGCCGCCGCCTGGAGCACCGCTGCGCTGGTCGCGATCCTCGGCGTCTACCCGCCGCAGCCCCATCCGGCGCCGGTGCCGCCGCTCACCGCCACAGCCGTGCTCCTGCTGACCACCACCGCCGTGACGGCGCTGCTCTGGCAGCGCCTCGGCCAGCTTCTCACGCGGCTGGAGCAGGCCGACGCGGCGAACCGCGAGCTGGCGCGCGCGCGGGATGCGCTGGAGGCCGAGGTCGAGACGCGCACCGCCGAGCTGCGCGAGCGCGAGGAGCGCCACCGCGCGATCTCGGAGCTGACCTCCGACTACGTCTACTCGCTGCACATCAACGCCGACGGCCAGCCGGAGCTGGAGTGGATCACCGACTCGTTCGAGCGGGTCACCGGCTACGCCTCCGACGTGCTCCGGGGCGAAGACAGCTGGCTGGCGCCCTTCCACCCCGATGACCGCCCGCTGGCGATGCGCCACTTCGAGCAGGCGCTCAGCGGCGCCTCCGACGTGTGCGACCTGCGCCTGAAGCTGCCGGACGGCAGCGTGCGCTGGCTCAGGCTCTACGCCCGCCCGCTCGCCGAGCCCGGCCAGCAGCAAGTGACGCGCATCCTCGGCGCCGGCCAGGATATCACGGCGGAGAAGGAGGCCCAGCAGAACGTGCGCCTCTTCTCCGAGCAGCGGCGCAGCATGCTCGACCTCGGGCACACCCTGCTCGCGCTGCGGACCATGGACGACCTGCTGCGCGAGGTCGAGCACATGCTCGCCAGGATCCTGCGCTACGACACCTTCTCGATCTTCTGGCTCGACGAGGCCGCCGGCGTGCTGCGCGCCTCGCCGCCCGTCAGCAGCTCCCCGCACGCCGGCGAGGACTCGTTCACCCTGCCCCTCGGCGTGGGCATCGCCGGCGCCGTCGCGCAGACGGGGCACGGCGAGCTGGTCAACAACGCCCAGCGCGACCCGCGCTCGGTGTACCTCGGCGACCCGCCCGAGCACGACCACCTCATCTGCCTGCCGATCGAGGCCGAGAACGGCCCGCGCGGCGTCTTCACAGTCAGCCGCGCCGCCGAGCCGTTCACCCCGGCGGAGTACGAGAGCGCCGAGCTGTTCGTCAGCTACCTGGCGCTGGCGATCCAGAACACACGCCGCTTCGAGCAGCTCCAGACCTCCGAGGCCCGCTACCGCTCGCTGTTCGAAGAGCTGCCCGACGCCGCCTACGTCAGCACGCCCGACGGCCGGTTCCTGGACGTCAACCCGGCCTGCGTCGAGCTGTTCGGCGCCGAGTCGCGCGAGGAGCTGCTGGCGACCGAGCTGAAGACTCTGTGCGTCGACTCCGCCGAGCACGCGCGCTTCCAGCAGCTGCTCGCGGAGCACGGCGCGCTGCGCAACGTCGAGATGCAGGTGATGCGCAAGGATGGCCAGCAGCGCACGGTGCTGGGGAGCGTGATGGCCGACCGGAACGCGAGCGGGGAGATCGTCGCCTGGCGCGGCTTCCTGCGCGACATCACCGAGCAGCGCCGCGCGCAGGAGCAGCTGCAGCATGTGCTCACCGGCATCCAGTGCCTGATGTGGTACGCGATCGTCCAGCAGCGCGGCGTCGCAAACCCCGACGAGAACCTGCTGCCGCTGTACCCGGGCCTGCACGTCCACAGGTCCGACGACATCAGCGGGGAATTCCACTGGCGCATCCAGATTCTGAACGAGGAGATCGCGAGCCAGTTCCTGCCGGTGGAGAGGCGGCCGGGCGAGTCGTACACCACCGCCCTGATGGCCAGCCGGCTCCCCGAGGAGACCGAAGCGATGGACCGGCGCAGCCACGCGGCGCTCCTGGCCGGGCTGCCCGGCTACTCCCAGGAGATTCGCTGCCGCCGCGCCGACGGCGAGATCCGCTGGCTCCACGAGGACGCGCGCATCGAGAAGCTCGGGCCCGGCTGCTGGCGGCTCGTCGGCATCTGCTTCGACGTCACCGAGCGGCGCCGCGAGCGCGAGCAGCTCGACTTCGCCCTGTCCAGCGCCCGCTGCCTGCTCTGGCACGCGACGGTCGAGGAGCAGGAAGGCCAGCTGGTCTGGGACCTGCGGATCGCCGCCGAGGACGCCGCGCAGAAGCTGCTGCCGCTGGAGGTGAAGCCGGGCCAGAGCTACAACGACGCCTGGCGGGAGAGCAAGCTGCCGGAGGACCAGTCCGAGATGAACGAGCGCGCCGAGCGAGCCATCCGCGAGGGCGCCCCCGGCTACTCCCAGGAGTTCCGCTGCACCACCATCGACGGCGAGATCCGCTGGCTGCGCGAGGACGTCCGCATCGAGCGCACCGGGCCCAAGCGCTGGCGGCTCGTCGGCGTCTGCACCGACGTCACGGAGCTCAAGCGCGCCGAGGAGGCCCTCCGCCACCAGGTGATCCGCGACCCGCTCACCGGGCTGTTCAACCGCCGGTACATGGAGGAGTCGCTCGAGCGCGAGCTGCACCGCGCCGCGCGACAGGGCGAGCAGCTCGGGATCATGATGCTCGACCTGGACCACTTCAAGCAGTTCAACGACCTCCACGGGCACCTGGCCGGCGACGCGATGCTGCGCAGCCTGGGCGCCTTCCTGCAGAGCCACGTCCGCGCCGAGGATATCGTCTGCCGCTACGGCGGCGAGGAGTTCACCCTGATCCTGCCGTCGTCCTCGCTCGAGGATACCCGCCGGCGGGCGGAGCAGCTGCGCGTGCACGCGCGCGACATCGTGGTCGAGTATCGCAACACGCTGCTCGAGGGCGTGACGCTTTCGATCGGGGTCGCCGCGTACCCTGACCACGGCAGCAGCGTCGACGAGCTGCTGCTCGAGGCCGACCGCGCGCTGTACCTCGCCAAGTCCGCCGGGCGCAACCAGGTGGCCGTGGCGCCGGCGTCCGCGGTCCGCCGGCAATCACCCCAGCTTGCGTCCGGCTAGGGCCGCTGCGCTACTGGAGAGGGGGAGCCATGCAGAGGCAGCTCGGAATCGGTGTGCTCGGCCTCCACGAAGGCCGGACGCTGCTCGTCGCGCTCACCCACACGGCCCCCGGGCCGGTGGAGCGGAGCGTGTATCTTCCGCCAGGGGCCGAAGCGCCACCGGGCGCGCGCCGGGCCACCCACGCGCGGGCCGTCGCCGGCTGCGACCTCGACGAGCAGAAGATCGCCGAGGCCCGGCGGGACGTCCCGGACCTGTTCTACACCACCAGCTACGATCAGCTGCTCGCCCGCGACGACGTGGACATCGTGGCGATCTACACGCCGGACCACCTGCACGGCGAGCATATCGTGCGGGCGTTCGAGGCCGGGAAGCACGTCATCTGCACCAAGCCGCTGGTGAACACCCTCGCCGACGCGCGGCGGGTGCTCGAGGCGGCCAGGCGAACCGGGAGGCGGCTGCTCGTCGGCCAGAGCACGCGCTTCTTCGAGCCCTTCCGGCGCCAGCGGGAGGCCTTCGAACGGGGCGAGCTCGGCGCGCTGGAGCTCGTAGACGCGCACTACATCCACCGCATGGACTGGTTCTACGAGAAGAGCCCCTGGGCCGCCACCAGCACCGACTGGGTGTTCCTCGGCATGAGCCACCCGATCGACCTGCTGCGCTGGTACCTCGGCCCGATCGAGAGCGTGCACGCCGTGGCCGCGCGCTCGGCGCTCGCGCAGCGCTTCGGCGCCCAGTCGTTCGACATCTACGCGGTGAATGTGCGGGCCGCGAGCGGCGCGATCGGGCGCGCGATGGGCCACTACGGCCTGCACGAGCTGCCCTCCGTCCGCAACGCGATCGAGCTGGTGCTCTACGGCTCCGAGGGCACGAGCATGGCCCAGTACCACGACATGCGCTACCACTACACTGCGCCGGACGGGGCCGAGGTCACGGAGGACCTGCTCTACAGCAGGCGCGGCTACTACTTCAACAACGAGATCCACGGCATGCACTACGGCGAGTTCGCGGGGTACGCCGAGCACTTCGCCCGCGCGCTGCTCGAGGATCGCCGGTGCTCGCCCGAGCTCGAGGAGGGCATCGAGACCGTGTGCGTGATGGAGGCCGTTCGCCGCTCGGCACACTCCGGCCAGCCGGTCGAGGTGGCGCCGCTGCTGGAAGAGGTCGGGCTGTAGCAGGTCGCGCCTGCGGAAGCCATCCGCCGCCGGTTCAGGCCAGCGCAGCCGCCGTCAGGCCTCCTCGGCCGTGAGGCGCGGCCGGACGCTCACGAACGTCGCGAAGCAGGCGATCAGCAGCGCGGCGAACAGGCCCGTCACGCCGAGCGCCTCGCGCAGCGCCCGGGTGTCGCCGAGCACCGCGTGGAGGTCGGCGAGCACGTGGGCCGGCGCCAGCAGGAGGTCCCAGCTATTCCAGCGGCCGAACCGCCCGAGGTAGACCCCCAGGCCGCCGAGCCCCGCGGCCAGCAGCACGAAGACCCACGCCGCCGCGGCGCCGGCGCTGCGCCGCACCACCCGCTGCATGCGCCACAGCGACACGACGCCGAGGAAGCAGCCGGTCCAGGCGAAGATCGCGAGCAGGCCGACGTCGTACCACCACGGGACGCCGCGGGCGCCCGGCAGGTGGACGAAGTCGGTGACGAGGTAGGGCGCGTTGGGGAAGAACAGCAGCCACCCGCACCCGGTGAGCGCGGCCGCCAGGCGGCGAGGAGCCGCAGGGCGGTGAAGCGCCTCTGTCAGCAGGCTCAGCAGGTACGGAACCCACGCCAGAAACAGGTTCCACACCAGAAAGCGGAAGCCGAACGTGTCGCTCAGCACTATCCGGCCGGCCAGCACCCCGAGCGCAAGCAGGCTGCACAGCGCAAGCGCGTAGAACGAGCGGGCGGCCAGGAAGCGATGCAGGCGATAGAGAGGCCCGTGTTGCATTGAAAAGTCACTCCGTAGCTAGCAGCACCAACCTTCATCTTACCCGATCCGGCAGCCGCAGGCGCGCACCCGGGTGCTTGACCGAGGCGCTATCATGCGCCGTGGCTCAGTGGGAAGCCGCGTGTAGGTTGAAGCCATGATCGAGCTGCTACTGGTCGAGGACAACGAGCGACTGCGTCCGGCGCTGGCCTCCGGGCTGGAGGCGACCGGCGCCGTGCGCATCTGCGGGCACTGCAGCAGCGGCGAGGAGGCGCTGGCGCACTGCCTCGAGGCGCCGCCGGAGGCGGTCCTGCTGGATGTGCAGCTGGCCGGGCAGATGAACGGGATCGAGGCGGCCGTCGCCATCCGGCGCGAGTTCCCGCGCCTGCCGGTCGTGTTCTACTCCATCCAGGATGACGACGTCTACTACCGCGCCTTCCAGCGCAGCGGGATCCTCAGCCACTACGCCTACGTGCGCAAGTCCAACTACCTGCTTCCGCATATGATCGTGCCGCTCCTGCGCGACGCGATCGCCGGGCGGAGCTTCATCGACCCGGAGATCGAGGCGCGCGTCCAGGAGGTGCGCCACAAGGACGAGCAGTCGCCGATGGCGCTGCTGGAGCCGAACGAGCGGGCGGTGGCGCTGATGCTGGCGCAGGGCATGAGCAACGAGCAGATCGCCGCGCGCATGGGCTTCCGCGACAAGCGGACGATCAGCCGCACCAACGGGCAGATCTACGCCGCCTGGGGGCTGGCCGACACCGCCACCGACGAGAAGGTCGCCCGCACGCGCGCGGCGCTGATCGTCCGCGCGGGCCGGCTGCTCATGTGGGACGAGGAGGGCACGCCGCTGGCCCTGGACGAGCGCGGGAACTGGGTGCCGTTCAATTGGTAATCACCGTCCTCCATCTGCTGGACTGGGCGATCATCGCCATCTCCTTCTTCAACACCGTGGCGCTGCTGTGGCTCGGCATCACGGTGCTGCTCAACGCCGAGCGCCGCACCTGGGCCACCTGGGTGGCCGGCGGCGGGCTCCTGCTCGGCGGCCTGTTCTTCGTCGGCCACTCGGCGGTCGTCGGGCGCAACATCCTCGATGTCATCCCCGAGATGACCATCTGGTGGCGCATCGGCTGGCTGCCGTTCATCGCCGGGCCGTACTTCTGGTACGCGGTGATCGCGTGGTACGCCGGCGTGCTGCGCGCCGGCCGGCACCGCACCTGGCTCGCGATCGTCACCGCGCTGGGGCTGGTGGCCGTGGGGCTGCTGGCCTTCGCCGACCCGCTGCCGAGCATCGAGGCGCTGCTCGCCGCACAGGTGCCGGGCGCCGAGCCGTACGCCTGCTGCGCCGCGACCGCGGGCGTGCCGGCGGCGCTGCTGGTCTACCCGGTCTACAGCCTGCTGTGCGTGGTGCTGTCGCTCTCGGCCCTGCGCCGCCCCGCGGCCTCGGAGCGCTTCATGGGCGACCTGGCGCGCAGCCGGGCGCGGCCCTGGCTGGTGGCCGCCTCGCTGGTGCTGCTGGCGGTCAGCCTGACGGTCGGGGCGGCCGCGGCCTGGGTGCTGCTTCAGGCGCAGGCCGGCCGCCTGCCCGACATCTCGCTGCAGGCGCTGGCGCTGCTGATCGGCTTCGACCTGCTGGTGTCGGGCATGATCGCCGTCGTGACCGTGCTCACCGGCCAGGCGATCGTCACGTACGAGATCTTCACCGGCAAGACCCTGCCGCGCGGCGGGCTGCTGCGGCACTGGCGGCGCAGCCTGGTCCTCGCCGCCGGGTACGGGGCGCTGATCGGCGGCAGCCTGGCGCTCCCGGTGCCGTTCGACCCGATCTGGCGCCTGATGCTCGCCACGGCGCTGATGACGCTGTTCTTCGCGCTGCTCAGCTGGCGCTCGTACCTGGACCGCGACCGGAGCATCGTCGGGCTGCGCCCGTTCGTCGCCAACCAGCACCTGTACGAGAGCATCCTGCGCCCGTCTGCGGCCTCGCCCGAGCCGCGCGGCGAATCGCCGGCGGGGAGCTCTGGCGCGGCGCCGCAGGAGGACGCGGCGTGGCTGCGCGCGCTCTGCGACCACGTGCTGGGCGCGAGCCTGCTCTACCTGCTCCCGCTCGGCTCGCTGGCGCCGCTGGCGGCGCCGCTGGCCTACCCCGGCTGGAAGAAGCCGGCTGGCGAGCTGGCCGCCGACCTCGCCGTGCGGCTCGCGTCTGCGCGCCCGGAGACGCTGTGCGTGCCGCTCGAGCCGGCGCGGTTCCAGGGGGCCGAGTGGGCGGTGCCGCTGTGGAGCGGGCGCGGGCTGATCGGCGCGCTGCTGCTCGGGCGGAAGCGCGACGGCGGCCTGTACACCCAGGAGGAGATCGAGCTGGCCCGCGCGGCCGGCGAGCGGCTGATCGACACGGCCGCCAGCGCGGAGATGGCGCGGCGGCTCATGGCGCTGCAGCGCCAGCGCCTGGCCGAGAGCCAGGTGATCGACCGGCGCACCCGGCGCGTGCTCCACGACGACGTGCTGCCGCGCATCCACGCGGCGATGCTCACGCTCCAGGTCGAAAGCGCGCGGCTGAGCGCCGGCGCGGGCGATCCAGACCCCGGCCTGCAGCCGGAGCAGCGTCCGCCCGCACAGGCGCCTCTGGCCTCGGCCTCGGAGGTCGTCGCGCTGCTCGCCGAGGTGCACAAGCAGATCGCCGATCTGCTCCACGCCATGCCGGCCGTCGCCGCGCCCGAGGTCTCGCGGCTGGGGCTGATCGGCGCGCTGCGCCGGGCGGTCGAGGACGAGCTCGGCGGCGCCTTCGACGGCATCTCCTGGGAGGTGTCGCCGGCAGCCGAGGCCGCCGCGCGGCAGATCGCGCCGATCGCAGGCGAGGTCGGCTTCTACGCCGCACGCGAGGCGGTGCGCAACGCCGCCAGGCACGGCCGGGCCGGCAGCGAGACGCGCGCGCTGCACCTGCGCATCACGGCCGATGCGACCCCTGAGTCGCTGACGCTGTGCGTGGAGGATGACGGAGTCGGGCTTGGCGCGGAGACAGCCGCGGCGGGGAGCGGGCACGGCCTCGAGCTGCACAGCACGATGATGGCGGTCGTCGGCGGGGCGCTCACCATCACCAGCGCCCCGGGCGCGCCCACGCGCGTGACGCTCCTGCTCCCGCTCGACGAGCACGTTTGCCATCCGGCCTCTTTTCAGCGACAATAGGAGGGTCGCAGGGAGGATGGACGGATGTTTCGAGCCCTTTACCTGGTGCTCGCCGCCGGGGTGCTAAGCGCTTGCACGCTTTTTGGAAGCCCCGGCGTCTCCACCCCGCCGGCGGCCACATCGCCCGCCACGCCGCCCGCCACCGTCGAGGTCACCCGCTCGCCGCCGCCGACGACAGCTGCAGCGCAGCCGACGCCGGCGCCGCGCGCCACCGCTGAGCCCACCGCGCCCGCCGTCGCGCCGGCCTACGAGCGCGCCGACTGTCGCTTCGAGGTGCCTCCGGGGGCGAATGTGGAGTGCGGCTTCCTGACGGTCCCCGAGCGGCGCGACCGCCCCAACGGCCGCAGCATCCGGCTGCACGTCGCGATCTACCGCAGCCACGCGGCCACCCCGGCCCCCGACCCGGTCGTCTACCTCGAGGGCGGGCCGGGCGGCGACGCGCTGAAGAGCGTCAGCCTGGGCTTCGCGCGGCGCATCTTCCCGTTCCTGCAAGAGCGCGACTTCATCGTCTTCGACCAGCGCGGCACCGGCTTCTCCGAGCCGTCGCTGGACTGCCCCGAGTTGAGCGCGCTCAGCTACGAGCTGCTCGACGAGGACCTGAGCATCGCCGAGAGCAACGAGCGCTACATCGCGGCCACGCTCGAGTGCCGCAGGCGCCTCGGCGAGCAGGGGGTCGACTTCAGCGCCTACAACAGCGTCGAGAGCGCGGCGGATGTCCGCGACCTGCGGATCGCCCTCGGCTACGAGCAGTGGAACCTGTACGGGATCTCCTACGGCACCAGGCTGGCGCTCACGACGATGCGCGAGCACCCGGAGGGGATACGCAGCGTGATCCTGGACTCGGTCGTGCCGGTGCAGTCGGGAGAGACCGAGACGCCGGCCAACATTGCGCGCGCCTTCAGGAAGCTGTTCGACGGGTGCGCCGCGAACAGCGCGTGCCGGGCCGCCTACCCGGATCTGGAGGAAGAGTTCTACGCGCTGGTGGACCGGCTGAACGAGACGCCGGTGACCGAGGAGGTGATCGACCCGCTGGACGGCCGGCCGTACACGCTGCTGCTGAACGGCGACTCGCTGTTCGGCATCGTCGCGCAGGCGCTCTACTCGAGCGAGCTCATCCCGCTGCTGCCGCTGGCGATCCACGCCGCGGCCACAGGCGTGGACTACAGCCTGCTGGCGCGGCTAGGGATGATCGGGGTGGTGCAGGGCGAGTTCTTCAGCGAGGGTATGTTCTACTCGGTCCGCTGCCACGAGGAGATCGCGTTCCTCTCCGAGGAGGAGCTGGCCGCGGCCGACGACGCCTTCCCGCAGCTGCGCGGCGTGTTCGACCAGAGCACCTACACGCCGATCTGCGACGCGTGGGGCGCCGGGGCGGCCGACCCGGTGGAGAACGAGCCGGTGGTCAGCGACCTGCCGACGCTGGTGCTGGCCGGCGAGTATGACCCGGCCACACCCCCCGAGGACGGCCGGATCGCCGCCGCGACGCTGACGCGCAGCGTGTTCTTCGAGTTCCCCGGCCGGGGCCACGGCGTCAGCGCGGACGGCGGCTGCCCGCTCCAGATAACCCTGGCCTTCCTGCGCAACCCGGACGCAGTGCCCGATAGCAGCTGCATCGCCGAGATGGACGGCCCGGCATTCGTGGTGACCGGCGCCGAGCTCGAGCTGACGGCGGTCGAGAGCAGCGAGGCCGGCTTCCGCGGCGTCGCGCCGCGCGGGTGGACCGAGGAGCGCGCCGGCATCTACGCCCGGCCCACGGGCGATGTGGCGCTGCTGCAGCAGACGACCCGCGCCGCGAGCGCACAGCTGCTCGCGCAGCTCACAGCCCAGTTCGGCCTCGATGAGACGCCGGTCGCCAGCGGCACGCGCGAGGGGCGGCTGGAGTGGACGCTGTACCGTCTCGACGTCCAGGGCCAGCCGACGGACCTGGCGCTCGCCGAGCGCGGCGGGCGCACGTATATGGTGATGCTGGTGAGCAACCGCGCCGAACGCCAGACGCTGTACGAGCAGGTGTTTCTGCCGGCGGTGGACGCGTTCGAGCCGCTCTAGCGACGAGGAGGACTATGCTGCTACTCAACCGGGTGACGCGCGGCTACCTCATGCTGCTCGCTGGCGCGATCGCCTTCTTCGGGCGCCGGCTGCTGGCGGGTGAGCCGCTCCTGCCGCCGGCGCCGATGGCCGCCGAGATCCGCAGCGAGACCGAGCTGTGGATTGTGGTCGCGACCGCCGCCCTGATGACCCAGGCGGTCGCGCTCGGCCGTCTGCGCGGGATGCTGATCGCGCTGCCGTTCGCCATCCCGCCGCTGCTGCTCTACCTGACGTTCTACCCGACGCTGATCGTGGCCATGATGCTGCTGCTCCTGCCGCTGATGGTCCACGCCGCCCTGGGGGCCTGGATGCCCCAGACGCCGCAGGCCGAGTAGCGCGAAGCCTACCAGTCCGCCACCGAGCCGTCGTCGTGCCACAGGCGCGGCGTCTCCCACGAGCCGTCGTAGAGCTTGTCGGCGAGGGCCTCCTCGTCGAGCTCGATCCCCAGGCCGGGTCCCTGCGGCAGCGGGATGTGGCCGTCCACGATCTCGAACGGGTTTTTGAGGTAGCCGACGCCGGTGGTCACGTGCTCCTGCACCAGAAAGTTCGGCGTGCAGGCGTCCAGGTGCAGGCTGGCGGCGAGCGCGATCGGGCCGAGCGGGCAGTGCGGCGCGACCGCCGCGTAGTAGCACTCGCCCATCGCCGCGATCTTCTTCGCCTCGAGGATCCCGCCGCAGTGCGACAGGTCCGGCTGGAGGATCGCGGCCGCCTGCTTCTCGAGCACCTCGCGGAAGCCCCACTTGGTGAACAGGCGCTCGCCGGTGGCGATCGGGATGCTCGTGCTGCGCGCCACCGTCGCGAGGGCGTCGACGTTCTCCGGCAGCACCGGCTCCTCGATGAACATCGGGTGGTAGGGCTCGAGCGCCTTGGCCAGCCGGATGGACATCGCCGGGCTGCAGCGGCCGTGGAAGTCGATCCCGATATCCACGTGCGGCCCGACGGCGGCGCGGATGTCGGCGAAGCGCTGCACGTTCTGCTCGACGACCGCCGGCGTGTCCACCAGCCGCACGGCGCCGTGGAGGCCGACCTTCAGCGCGGTAAACCCCTGGGACGCGCTGACCTTGGCGCTGGCGATGTAGTCGCCGTACGTCTCGCCGCCAACCCACCCGTAGACGCGGATGCGGTCGCGCACGGCGCCGCCGAGCAGCTGGTAGACCGGCTGGCCGAGCCACTTGCCCAGAATATCCCACAGCGCCTGCTCGATGCCCGAGAGCGCGCTGCAGAGCACCGGGCCGCCGCGGTAGAACTGGCCGCGGTAGATCGCCTGCCAGTGATGCTCGATCCGGCGCGGGTCCTGCCCGATGAGGTAGCGCCCGATCTCGTGCACTGCGGCGGCGACGGTCTGGGCGCGCCCCTCGACGATCGGCTCGCCCAAGCCGACGATCCCCTCGTCGGTGTGGACCTTGAGGAAGAGCCAGCGCGGGCGGACGAACAGGGTCTCGAGCCTGGTGATCTTCATGGAGCTCTCCTTCTACTTCACCTGTATAATCATCGCACATCCGCCAAGCACAGAGGAGTCGCTTCGATGGTCGTCCTGGTCATGACCGACGGAGTTCGGCCGGACGCGCTGGAACGCGCAAACTGCCCCACCCACCGCGCGCTGCGGGCACGCGGGTCCTACACGGCCGAGGCGCGCAGCGTGATGCCCTCGGTCACGCTGCCGTGCCACATGTCGATCTTCCACAGCGTGCCGCCGACGCGCCACGGTATCACCACGAACTTCTACATCCCGATGGCCCGCCCGCTCCCCGGTCTGGTCGAGGCGCTGCGGGCCGCGGGCAGGCGCTGCGGCATGATCCACAACTGGGAGCCGCTGCGCGACCTGAGCCGCCCGGAGATGCTCGCCTACGCCTACTTCCGCGAGCCGCCCGCCGGGCCGGATGTCGCCCACCCGGCGTACGACGAGGACGTCGCCGAGCAGGCGGTGCGGGCGATCGCCGGCGGCGGGTTCGACTTTCTGTTCGTCTACCTGGGGGGCGTGGACGCCGCAGGGCACGCCTACGGCTGGATGTCGGACGGCTATCTGGAGCAGGTCGAGCGGCTCGATAAGGCGCTGGGCGCCGTGGCCGCGGCGCTCCCGGCCGACGCGTCGATCGTGGTGCAGAGCGACCACGGCGGCCACGGGCGCAGCCACGGCACCGACCAGCCCGAGGACATGACCATCCCGTGGCTCGCGGCCGGGCCGGGCATCCGCGCCGGCCACACGATCGCCGCGCCGGTGAGCCTGCTCGACACCGCGCCGACGGTCGCGCGGATGCTGGATGTGGCGCCGCCGGCCGACTGGGAGGGTCGGGCGGTGGAGGAGATCTTCGCGCAGTAGCAGGGCGTGCGCGGCCTCGAGCCGCGCACGCTGGAGGGGCTTGGGAGCCAGCATCTCGCTGTCAGGACGGCGGTCGGTAGCGACCGCGCAGCTTCTGGCAGCAAAAGCTAGCGGCCTGCCGAGGTGCCCCGCTGGAGCGTCTCGGCAGGCCGCTAGCCCGGCTATCAACGTACCTTCTCTATTATGCCACGAACTTGTAACCGAGATTGCGAACCGTGACGACGTGGCGCGGCTTCTCGACCTCCGGCTCGATCTTGGTGCGCAGCCGGCGGATGTACACCGCCACCAGGTTGCTCTCCCCCTCGTAGTCGTAGCCCCAGACCTTGCTGAGGATCTGGCTGGTGTTGAGCACCCGGCCGGAGTTCTGCATCATGTAGTAGAGCAGCCGGAACTCGATCGGCGTGAGCACCACCGTGCGCCCGTCCTCGAAGATCACCGTGTGCTCCACCGGGTCCAGCGTGATCGGCCCCTGGTTGATGCGGGCCACCGGCGTGAGCATCTCAGAGCTGCGGCGCCGCAGCACCGCCTCTACGCGCGCCAGCAGCTCGGCCGGCTCGAACGGCTTGACGAGATAGTCGTCGCCGCCGATCTGCAGGCCGGTCACCTTGTCGTGCAGCTGATTGTTGCCGGTGACGAAGATGATCGGCACCTCGGAGGTGCGGCGGATCTGGCGGCAGATCTCGAAGCCGTTGATCTTCGGCATGGTCACGTCGAGCAGCACGAGGTCAGGCTGATGCTGCTCGATGGCCTGCAGGATCGACGGCCCGTCATAAGCCTTGAGTACGCGGTACCCGGCATCTTCTAGCAGAAAAGCGGTAAGCTTTACGGTGGCGAGATCATCATCTGCGACCAGGATTTGCATGGTGTCGGGTCCCCTCCCACAGCTGCCAGCTATCTGGCACGACATGTGGATCTAATGCGATACCCAGGCTCTAGTGTAGCATGATACATTACCAGGACATTACAGTGCTCGCACAATCGTGCCAAATCTCTCGTTGGGAGGGGCGGGGAGGCAGCGGCGCACGCCGCTAGCGCGACTGCCCCGGCTCGAGCGGGGGGAGGCCCTCGGCGGACCGGCGCTGCCGCAGGCCGGCCAGGCGCCGCCTGAGCGCCGGGAGGCGCAGCAGCAGCAGCAGCACGACCGCGGCGGCGAACAGGAGCGGCTCGCGGATGTCGGCCTTGACGAGCCAGATGAAGTGGATGGCGGCGAGCGGCGCGGCGAGGTAGACGAGGCGGTGGAGCAGCTTCCAGCGGCGGCCGAGGCGCCGCTGCCAGCCCTTCGTCGAGGTGAGGGCGAGCGGCACGAGCAGCAGGAACGCGGCGAGCCCGGCCAGGACGAAGCGCTTCTCGGCTATCGCCGCCCAGATCAGCCCGAGGTCCAGCCCGTAGTCCAGCGCAACGAAGATCAGCAGGTGTACGGCGGCGTACAGGAAGGCGTAGAGGCCGAGCGGCCGGCGCAGCTTCAGCGCCCACTTCTGCCCGAGCAGCGCGCTGGCCGGCGTGCAGGCGAGCGAGAGCACCAGGAGCACCAGCGCGGTGTACCCGCTGCGGTGGGTGATGTCCTGGATGGGGTTGACGCTCAGGTTACCACGCGCGAGGTCCCATATGCCCACGACGAGCGGGGCGAGGGCCGCGGGATGAACGAGGTGGAGCCATCTCTGTCGCCGCATGTGTTGGCAGTGCCTTCCCAGATATGTCGTGCCGCGCCCATCTCGCGGGGCGACACGGTGACGCCGTGACCGCTCTGGCCCCACCCGCTGCGGAGTCGCACACGCTGGACGGGCGCGGGCGGAGACAGCACGGCGCGCGAGCGAGCACGGCATCGCTTTGCGCCAGCAGAAGAAGCGGCGCCCGGGCGGCACGGCCGCCTGAGGGGGCCGACGCGGCGCGGGCGGGCGCGACCCAGGCCGCCGGCCAGCGCGTCAGTAGTTCGCCCGGAGATCCATCCCGGCGTACAGGGACGCCACCTGCTCGGCGTAGCCGTTGAAGGGCAGCGTCTGCCGCCGGCCGAGCTCGCCGATCCGGCGCTCGCTGGCCTGCGACCAGCGCGGGTGGGGCACCTCGGGGTTGACGTTGGCGTAGAAGCCGTACTCGTGCGGCGCGGCCGCCATCCAGAGCGAGGTGGGCTGGGTGTCGACCAGGTCGATCTTGACGATCGCCTTGATGCTCTTGAAGCCGTACTTCCACGGCACGACCAGCCGCAGCGGGGCGCCGTTCTGCGGCAGCAGCGAGCGGCCGTACAGCCCGGTGCTCAGCAGCGTCAGGTCGTGCATCGCCTCGTCCAGCCGCAGCCCCTCGACGTAGGGCCAGGTGTACCACGGGTCGCGCTGGCCGGGCATCTGCTCCGGGTCGTACAGCGCCTCGAAGCGGACGTAGCGCGCCGAGGACGTGGGCTCGACGGCCTCGAGCAGCTTGCGCAGCGGGAAGCCGAGCCAGGGGATGACCATCGACCAGCCCTCGACGCAGCGCAGCCGGTAGATGCGCTCCTCCTCGCCGAAGCGCCGCACCAGGTCCTCCACCGCGAAGGTCGCCGGCCTGGCGACCATGCCGCCGACGCTGATGGTCCACGGCGAGACGCGCAGCGTGGCGGCCTCGCGGGCCACGCCCTGCTTATCGGTGGTGAACTCGTAGTAGTTGTTGTAGTTCGTGATCTGCTCGAAGGTGTTGAGCGGGTCGCCGAGCTCGTCGGCCGTGCCGTCGACCTGGCCGGGGGCGGGGGTCGGGCCGGTGGCGGCCGGGCGGCCTGCGAGCGCGCCGCACGCCGAGAGGAGCGCGGCCCCGCCGGCGAGCGCCCCGGCAGCGCGCATGAACTTGCGGCGCGAGCGGTAGACCTGCTCGGGGGTGATCTCGGACGATCGGATTCTGCTCATGGCTACACTCCACCTCCGCGGCCGGCCTCGCGCTCGCGGGCGCGAGCTGACCGGCGGACTTGTTGTACGAACAGTGTAGCGCGCGGATATTAGCAGGATCTAAAGCAAGTCTTACGCGCCCTGTTTTATTCTAGCACTTCGGAGAGCCTGCGGACCTCGAAGCCCATCTCGGCGAAGCGGTCCAGGATGGCGGGCAGCGCGTCGGCGGTGGCCTGGCTGCCGCAGTGGGCCAGGATGATCGCGCCGCGCAGCTGCTCCGGCGTCAGCCTGGCGGTGATGCGCTCCAGCAGGAAGGCGGGCGTCTTCGGCTCGCCGACGGAGTCGAGGCTGTCGAGCGTCCAGTAGACCGGCAGGTAGCCCTCGGCCTGGACGATGCGGACCACCCGGTCATCGTAGGCGCCGTAGGGCGGGCGGAAGAAGGGCCGCAGGCTGGCGCCGGGGGCCGTCTCCTGCAGGATGGCCTCGGTGTCGGCCAGCTCCTTGCGCACGGCCGCGTCGTCGAGGCGCGTGAGGTCCGGGTGGCTGTAGGTGTGGTTGGCGAGCTCGTGGCCCTCGGCGACCATCCGGCGCGTGAGCTCGGGGTTCTCAGCGATCCACTTGCCGGTCAGGAAGAAGGTGACCCGCACGCCGCGGTCGCGCAGCGTGTCGAGGATCTGCGCGGCGGGCGCGGACCCGGCGCCGGCGTCGAGGGTCAGCGCCACCCACGGGCGGTCGGCGGAGCCGCGGGTGACCATGATGGAGTCCTCGGCGAGCGCCGAGGTCTGGCCGGCGAGGCGCGGCACGATCAGCGCGCGGCCGGGGCGGGGTGGGGCGGAGAGGAGGTTGTAGGCGGCGATCAGCTCCGGCGCGCTGCCGCCGTTGGCGGCGATCAGCTCCAGCGTCTCGCCCTCGGCGACGATGTGGCCGGTGTAGCCGGCGATCGCCGGCGCCGGCGCCGGGGTGGCCGGCGGCGCGGTTGCGGTCTCTGCCACGTCCGGCGTATCAACCGGCGTGGCCGTCGCCACTTCCATCCCGTCGGGCGTGGGTGTCGTCCCCGGCGTATCAACCGGCACGGTCGCGGTCTCTGCCACGTCCGGCGTTTCGATCAGCGCGGTCGCGGTTTCCACCACAACGGGCGTAGGTGCTGTCCCCGGCGTATCAACCGGCACGGTTGCGGTTTCCGCCACATCCGGCGTAGGTGCCGTCCCCGGCGTGTCAACCGGCGCGGTCGCGGTTTCCGCCACAACCGGTGTATCAACCGGCACGGTCGCGGTTTCCACCACAACGGGCGTATCAACCGGCGCGGCCGTCGCCATGCCCACCCCGCCGGGCGCGGCGGACACGGCCCACCAGACGGCGGCCCCAGCGACCACGAGGGCGCAGAGAACGACCCAGGGGATATGGCGGGGCATCCGCATCGCTCACGAGGCCCCGCGAATACGGGCGCGGAGCATCTCACGCAGCGCCGCGACCTGCGCCTGGTCGGCGAGGGCGCGCTTGGGGATCACGGTGTACCCCCAGCGCCCGTAGACCAGCACGAAGACCCGGTCGCTCTCTAGAAATCCGAGGTACTTGTCCCACGTGCGGTTGACCCGGTTCCCGCCGATCGTGATGTGCGTGCCGCGCTCGTCGATCACCGTCTCGTACGGCTCGCGCACCGCGGGGCTGTTGCGGAAGGCGCCGTAGATCACCAGCAGCGGCACCGGGTCGAACCAGAGGAACGCGCCCAGCACGACCAGCAGCGCCGGCCCGACCGCAGGCCCTCTGGTGAGCACCAGCCAGGCGGCGAGGAAGATGACGAGCGCGCCGAGCACCTTGTAGAGCTGGTGCTTGCGGGTGGTGCGCTGGTAGAGGCGCGCGGCGTGTGTGAGCTCGCCGATCTGCTGCGTGTAGCGCAGCACGAGCGTCTGCGCGCTGGCGTTCGCTGTGGCAGTAGGTGTCATGGGATGATCAGCTCCTGGCCGACGCGCAGGCTGTCGGCCTCCTCCGGCGTCAGGCCATTGGCATCCAGGATCGCCTGCACGCTTACGCCGTGCTGCTCGGCGATCCCGCGCAGCGTGTCGCCCGGCTCCACGGTGTAGCGCCGCGGCTCCGCCGCCTCCGGCTCCGGGGTGGCCGTGGGCGGCTCCGGCGTGGCTGTCGGCGGCTCCTGCGTCGGTGATGGCTCCGGCGTCGCCGTGGGCTCCGGTGTCGCAGTAGGCTCCGGCGTGGCTGTCGGCGGCGCCTGCGTTGCCGTGGGCCGCTCCGGGGGCACGGGCGTCGGCGCCTCACCCGGCGCAGGCGCGGCCTCATCTTCGGGCAGCTCGGGCGATACGATCGCGTCCTCCAGGCCGGGCGGCAGCACCAGATCGCCCTCGGAGGGGGCGGCGACCGGGAGCAGCACGGTCAGACCGGCCACCTGGATGCGCGCGATGTCGCTACGCGCCAGCACCAGCACGCTCACCGCCGCCACGGCGAAGATCGCGCCGGCGATCGTTACAAGCCGGCCCTCCGGCAGGCGCGGCGCGAGCACGCGCAGGGTCGCAGCGCCGGCCACCGGAAGAACAAGCGCGAGGACTAGGAGGAGGAGTACGAGTGCCTGGGGCATGTGTTCGAGTTCCTGAGCCGCAGGGGCGAGGCGCGCCGCCCCCGCGACTGATTCGCTGGCAGCTTGCGCGGCTGGTGCCGCCCAAGCTGTGACTAACGTGAGCTACGCGGCGGCCGTGCCCCGCGCCCTTCTTCCGCCGCAGAGCGGTGGAGAAAAGGGTTTGTGGAGGGCGGCAAGCCCTCCACACATCCCGACGGCCGGCGCATCGTCTCTGTGCGGCCGGCACGCCTACTGCTCGGCCAACCTGGCGATGGTGACGCCCTCGCCGCCCTCGGCGGCCGAGGCGCCCGAGAAGGTCTCGACTAGCTTGTGGCCCTTGAGCACGTCGCGCACGACCTGGCGCAGCGCGCCGGTGCCCTTGCCGTGGATGATCCGCACCAGCGGCAGCCCGGCCAGGTAGGCGTCGTTCAGATACCGGTCGAGGCGGTCGGGCACCTCCGCGGCGCGCCACCCGCGCATGTCGATCTCGATCGACACATCCGGCACGGCCGGCAGCGTGGGCCGCTGCGACGCGGCGCGCCGCCCGTCGGCCTTGGAGTCACCCTGCTTCTGGCGGGTCAGCTCGGACAGCTCGGCGCGCATGCGGAACCCGCCGACCTGCACCTCGGCCGTCTGATCCTCGTCGTCGATCGAGATGATCTCGCCGGTGAGGCCGACCGAGCGCACCAGGACGGTGTCTCCCGGCTGCAGCGGGCGCGGCCCCTCGGGCGCGGGCGCGGCCGGGCGGGGCGCGGGAGTGGGCCGGCCGGGCATCGTCTGCGGGACGCTATCCCTCACCTGGGCCAGCCGCCGCTCGGCCTCCTCCATCCACTGCCGGGAGAGCGACACCGAGCGGAACTCGTCGCGCAGCCGCTTGAGCTGGCCGCGGGCGTCGCGCAGCTCGGCCTCGATCTGCTCGCGCGCCGCCTGCCACTCGGCCTCGCGGCGGGCCTCGAACTCCTGGAGCTGGTCGGCCAGCCGCGCGCGGTACTTCTCGGCGTCGGCGCGCAGCTGCTCGGCGCGGGCGAGCTCGGCGGCGGAGGCCTCGCGCTCGCGGTGGATGCCGGCCAGCAGGTCCTCGACCTGGGCGTCCTCGCGGGCCATCGTCGCGCGGGCGCGCTCGACGATGGCCGGGTCGAGCCCGAGGCGGCTGGCGATCGCCAGGGCGTTCGAGCGGCCCGGAAGGCCGATCGTCAGCCGGTAGGTGGGCGCGAGCGTCTCGACGTCGAACTCGACCGAGGCGTTCTGGACGCCGGGCGTGGCGTAGGCGAACGCCTTCAGCTCGGCGTAGTGGGTCGTGGCGACGCCGAGGACGTTGCGCTCGAGCAGGCGCTCGACGATCGCGCGGGCCAGGGCGGCGCCCTCCACCGGGTCGGTGCCGGCGCCGAGCTCGTCGAGCAGCACCAGCGCCAGCTTCGGCTCCTCGTACACCGGCTCGAGCGGCGCCCACTCGCCGGGCTCGACCTTGCGCCAGTTCGAGAGGCGCTCGAGCTCCTCGGCGCTCGGGCCCGACGAGCGGGCCTCCCCGGCAGCCGGCGTGTCGTCGGCGGCCTGCTCCCCGTCCAGCGCGCGCAGGATGCGGATGATATTGGTCATGTGCGACGAGAAGGTCGAGAGGCTCTGCTCGATGCTCTGCTCGTCGCCGATGTCCGCGAAGATCTGGCCGAACACCGGGATCCGCGAAGGCTCGGCGGCAGGGATGTGCATGCCCGCCTGGGCCATGAGCGCCAGCAGCCCGGTGGTCTTGAGCGCCACGGTCTTGCCGCCGGTGTTCGGGCCGGTGATCAGCAGCAGCCGGAACTCCCCGCCGAGGTGCAGGTCGATCGGCACGACGGTCTTCTGGTCGAGCAGCGGGTGGCGGGCGGACGTGAGGACCAGCGGGGCGCTCAGGCGGTCCGCGCCCGGGCGCCGCGCACTCTCATCCGCCTCGCCGGCGCCGGGGCGCTCCGGTGTCCGGGCGCTCAGATCGTCGACCTCGACGATCTCCGGCTCGATCGCCCGCAGGGCGAGCGAGTAGCGCGCCAGCGCGAAGGCCAGGTCGATGTCCGCCAGCGCCTCGACCCCGCCGATGATCGCGTCCGCGTGCTCGCCGATCTCACCGGAGAGCTCGGCCAGGATGCGCTGCACCTCCTCCTCCTCGGCCAGCTGCAGCTCGCGGTAGCGGTTGTTGAGCTCGACCACCGCCATCGGCTCGATGTAGAGCGTCGCGCCGCTGGCCGACTGGTCGTGGACCAGGCCGCGGATGTTGCGCCGGTGCGACGCCTTGACCGGGACGACGTAGCGGCCGTTGCGCACGGTGATGATCGGCTCCTGGAGCGCCTCGGCCTGCGAGGAGCTGATGATGCTCTGCAGCTTCTCCTGGAGCCGGGAGAAGGCGACGCGTATGTCCGAGCGGATGCGGCTGAGCGCCGGGCTGGCGCTGTCGAGCACCTGGCCGTCCTCGCCGACGGTGCGGGCGATCGCCTCCTCGAGCTGCGGGATGCTCGGCAGGTCGTGGGCGAGCTCGCGCAGCAGCGGGAAGGCCTCCTCGTCCAGCTTCAGCAGCAGCGAGCGCAGGCGCCGGGCGCTCGCCAGGGTCGCGGCGATGTCGAGGAACAGCGGGGCGTCGAGCACCCCGCCGCGGCGCGCGAGGCTGACCGGGCCGCGCACATCGCGGGCGCCGCCGATGCTCGCCTCGGGCTGGTCGTCCAGCAGGCGGCGCGCCTCGCTGGTGAGCCGCTGGCGCCGGCGCACCTCGAAGGCATCGGTGCTGGGCGTCAGGCCGAGCGCCAGCTCGCGGGATGCCGAGAAGGAGGTGTGGCGCGCCAGCTGGGCAAGAATCTTCGGAAACTCAAGCGTCTCAAGTGTCTGCTTGCTAATAGCCATACTTTATACATCTCTCAGCGTACGCGGAAGATCAGGTCCGCCTCAGCCGGGAGCACCGGCCGCACCGCGGCGTAGATCAGCGGCAGGATCGTGTTTGCGAAGAACGAGACGAGGATCGACGACCGCACCCCTCCCTGAAACGCGCGCATAATCGGGAAGGAGATCACGCCGCCCGGGTTGCGAAAGACGAACAGGCTCTCCAGCAGCGAGGCGAAGATCCCCAGAATCAGCGCGCCGAGCACCAGCCCGAGCAGCGTGCCGACGATGCGGTCCAGGAAGTCCAGCGCCGCCGGCATCCGCGCGTAGCGGAACGTGTACAGCCCGGCGATCGTCAGCAGCAGGAAGGCGATCAGGAGGATCACCGCGAACGCCGTGATCTGCCCGACCTCGAGCGTCGTGCCGAAGCGCTGGCGGAAGAAACGCCCGACCAGCTGGAAGTACAGGCTCGCCAGCACGATGCTGACGTAGAACGAGACGATCGCGATCGTCAGCCTGATCGTGCCCTGGAAGAACCCGATAGCAAGGCCGGCCAGGAGCAGCAGGATGAAGAGCAGATCGATCGCGTTCATGGCGCCTCCGCGGTCTGAGGATTGCTTCTCGCCTCACAGGAGCTCGGCGGCCCCCGCCGGGCCCCGCGTACGTCCTGTTTTACTTCACAATATCAACGCGAATTATATCATGCGGGCGCGCTGCAGCGCTTGGCGAGCAAGCGGGGAGAGACGCCGCCCAGCGCAGGGGCCTCCGCGTGGGCCGTAATACGTCAAAGGTCCCTTGACACGCGCCCGCCATACGTGTTAGCATCCCGTCCAGTTGAACAGCACGCGACGACGAGGACGAGTAGCCAGGCGACAGCCTGCAGGGAGGGAGCGTCACCGACTGCGAGCGCTCCCGGCAACGCGCCCGGCGAAAACCACCTCCGAGCCGCCTCCTGAACGCCGCAGGGCAAGTATGGAGGCGCGGGTCCGCCCGATACAGCGCCAATGAGAAGCGTACAGCGCGACGCGTCACACGGCGGCAGGCCGCCCGCCCTAAGCGCTCGCCCCTACGCTTGAATGTGGGTGGAACCACGGAGCGACCCTTCGTCCCATGCGGGCGAGGGGTTTTTGTTTTAGGTGATCACGCCGATGAGCTATCAGTACAACCGCTACAACCGCCGCCGGGAGCGGCCGCGCGCGCGCAACCGCAGGCTGGGCTGCCTGGTGGCTCTGATCTGGGTCGCCCTGGCGCTGGTGCTGGGCTACCAGTACCTCGTCCGCCCGCGGCTCAGCGAGCTGGTCGGGCGCGAGATCGGCCGCCAGATCGGCTCGGGGCCGCCGGGGCCCACCGACATCGCCGGGCAGCTCGAGGAGGGCGCGTCTCAGGCGCTGCCGACCGCCGTGGCCGCCCTGCCCTCGGGCGAGCTGCGCATCAGCGAGGAGCAGGCCAACAGCTACATCGGCGCCAACCCGGACGCCTACCGGCCGCTCGACTCGGTGCGGGTGCGCTTCGTCCCCGGCGCGGTGCAGGCCGAGGTGCGGGCCTTCGGCCAGAGCAGCACGGCCACCACCGGCCTGGCGGTGCAGGGCGGGCGCATCATCGCCGTGGACCCGCAGCTCGACGGGCCGCTGAGCGCCGTGATCGCGATCGAGGATCTCATACAGCCGATCCAGCAGCAGCTGAACGACGAGCTCACCGCGCAGGGGCGCCGGATCACCGATGTGCGCGTCGAGGCCGGCGTGCTGATTGTAACCGTGGAGTAAGTAATGGAATGCGGCGGGCCTGCGGCCTTCCACGCCTTCGCCTTCCCGCGGGAGATGCCGCAGCGCCGCACAGCTTCAGAAAAATCATATGGAGGTACCCAATGCCTGTCTCGCCTGATAAGGACCCCTACTACCGGCTGCGCCACTCCGCGGCCCACGTGATGGCCCAGGCGGTGCTGGAGATCTTCCCGGAGGGCAAGATCGCCATCGGCCCGCCGATCGAGGACGGCTTCTACTACGACTTCGACCTGCCGCGCTCGCTCACGCCGGACGACCTGGAGGAGATCGAGCGCCGCATGCGGCGGATCATCGCCGGCGACCACCCGTTCATCTACCGGGTGGTGAGCGCCGACGAGGCGCGCGCCCTGTTCCGCGACCAGCCCTACAAGCTGGAGCTGATCGACGGGCTGGTGCAGGGCGCCGACGAGTACGGCGAGCGCTCCAAGCAGGCCGACGCGTCCGGCGACTCGGGCGGCGTGGTGATCTCGACGTACCGGCACGACACGTTCGAGGACCTGTGCCGCGGGCCGCACCTTGAGCGCACGGGGCAGATCCCGCTGGACGGCTTCAAGCTCACGAGCGTGGCGGGCGCCTACTGGCGCGGCGACTCCAGCAGGCCGATGCTGCAGCGGATCTACGGCACGGCGTGGAACAGCAAGGAGGAGCTCGACCAGTACCTGTGGCGGCTCGAGGAGGCCAAGCGGCGCGACCACCGCCGGCTGGGCAAGGAGCTCGACCTGTTCAGCATCTCGGACGACGTCGGGCCGGGGCTGATCCTGTGGCACCCGAAGGGCGCGATGGTCCGGGTGATCGCCGAGGACTTCAGCCGGCAGGCGCACCTGCAGAACGGCTACGAGTGGGTCTTCTCGCCGCACATCGGGCGCGCGCAGCTGTGGGTGACGTCGGGGCACCTCAGCTTCTACAAGGAGAACATGTACGCCCCGATGGACATCGACGGCGAGGAGTACTACGCCAAGCCGATGAACTGCCCGTTCCACATCCAGATCTACAAGAGCCACCTGCGCTCGTACCGCGACCTGCCGCAGCGCTACGCCGAGTACGGCACGGTCTACCGCTACGAGATGAGCGGCGTGCTGCACGGCCTGACGCGCGTGCGCGGCTTCACGCAGGACGACGCGCACATCTTCTGCCGGCCGGACCAGGTCGAGGAGGAGATCAGCCGGGCGCTGGAGTTCTCGCTCTACATCCTGCGCTCGTTCGGCCTGAGCGACTTCAAGGCCTACCTGGCGACGCGGCCGGAGAAGTACGTGGGCGATCCGGCCGACTGGGAGAAGGCGACGGAGGCGCTGCGGCGCGCGGTCGAGTCGCAGGCCATCCCCTACGAGGTGGATGAGGGCGGCGGCGCGTTCTACGGCCCGAAGATCGACCTGAAGGTGAACGACGCGCTCGGCCGGGAGTGGCAGCTCTCGACGATCCAGTTCGACTTCAACATGGCCGAGCGGTTCCAGCTGGAGTACATCGGCGAGGACGGGAAGCCGCACCGGCCGTACATGGTGCACCGCGCGCTGCTCGGCAGCATGGAGCGCTTCTTCGGCGTGCTGATCGAGCACTACGGCGGGGCGTTCCCGGTGTGGCTCGCGCCGGTGCAGGCGACGATCATCCCGATCTCGGACGAGAAGCACGGCGCGTACGGGCAGGCGCTGCAGGCGCGCCTCCAGGCGGCCGGGCTGCGCGTGGAGCTCGACGCCAGCAAGGACCGTATGCAGGCCAAGATCCGCCGCGCGCAGTTGCAGAAAGTACCCTACATGCTTATAATCGGCGACAAGGAGCAGGCTGCCGACGCTGTGTCTGTGCGGCTCCGGAGCGGCGAAGACCTCGGCGCGATGCCGGTGGACGCCTTCATCGCTCGCGCCAAGGAAGACGTGGCGGCGCGGGTGTAGCGAGCGTGGGGGAGCGAGAGAGGAAGCGGTGCGCCTCTAGCTCCCCCTTTGTTCCATATAGATGCGCTGCCGGGCGGCGACGGCGGCTTCGACGAGAAGCTGGCCTCCTTCACCGGCCGGCCACACCGCAACGAGATGCACGAGGCCCCGCGGCTCCTGTCACCGGTACGCGCCCGCACAGCGAGCCGGAGCGGGACCTCGTGTATGTGTTCCTGACCAGCACGTGAGCGATCGAGGGCCGCGCGGCGGGCCAGGCGCTCAACGCGGCGCGCGGGGGCCTGCGGCGGGGCGAGCTAGCAGAGCGGGATAAGGAGAAGGGGATGAGCAGGTTCTTCCTCGGCTTTGTGATCGGCGCGCTGATCGGCGCGGCGGTCGTGATCCTCGGCGGGCGGAACGACCTCGACGACTCAGGGCTGACCCTGCGCGCCCCGGCGGAAGGCGTGCGCGCGAGGATCGCGGGCGCGATCGAGGCCGGGCGGGCCGCCGCCAGCGCGCGCGAGCGGGAGCTGATGGCCGAGTATCGCAGCCGGCTCAGCAAGCGGCCGGCCGGCGACCGGCAACCGGGCTTGTGAAGCAGCCCACACCTCCCACCACCCGCCGCTCCACCCGCAGCCCTCGCCTGCCCCCGACGCTCCATCCGCGGACGAGGGCTGCATCCGCCGCATCACAAGAGCACCAACACCTATGAACGCAGAGATTATCGCCATCGGCTCAGAGCTGCTGCTGGGCGAGACGATCGACACCAACAGCGCCTACCTCGCGCGGCAGCTCACCTCGATCGGGATCAACCTGTTCCGCAAGGCGGTGGTCGGCGACAACGAGGCGCGCATCGCCGCCATGATCGGCGAGGCGCTCGACCGGGCCGACCTGGTGATCTGCACCGGCGGCCTCGGCCCGACCATCGACGACGTCACCCGCGAGGCGGTGGCGCGCGCTACCGGCCGGCCGCTGGTGTTCCACCAGCACCTGCTCGACCAGATCGAGGCCCGCTTCCGCTCCTTCAGCCGCACCATGCCGGAGAGCAACCGGCGCCAGGCCTACGTGCCGGAGGGCGCGCGCATCGTCGAGAACCCGCGCGGCACCGCGCCGTCCTTCATCGTCGAGGACGCGCGCGGCCAGCCGGGCAAGACGATCGTCGTGCTGCCGGGCGTCCCCTCGGAGATGCGCTACCTGTGGGAGAACGCCATCGTGCCCTACCTGCGCAACGAGCGCGGCCAGACCGGCGTGATCCTGGTCCGGACGCTGCACGCCACCGGGCTGGGCGAGAGCGCGATCGGCGAGATCCTCGCCGACCTGATGGCGCAGGCCAACCCGACCGTCGGCATCTCCGCCAAGCAGGCGCAGTACGAGCTGCGGATCGGCGCGAAGGCCGACAGCCGGGAGGCGGCGGAGGCGCTGGTGGCCTCGGCTGAGGCGGTGGTGCGGGAGCGGCTGGGCGAGCACATCATCGGCGACGAGCCGCTCGCCCACACAGTGGTGCGGCGGCTGCGGGAGCGCGGCCTCTCGCTGGCGCTGCACGAAGGGGCCGCGCCGGCGCCGGTGTACCGCGCGCTCAGCGCGGTGCCGGGCGGCGTGGAGCTGCTGCGGGGGGTGATCCTGCACCCGCTCGACGAGCCTGCCGACGAGGAGTCGACCGGCAGCCTGGCGCGCACATCGGCGATCAGCACGCGTGACCGCTGGCGAAGCGCCCTGGCGCTGAGCATCCAGCCGGCGAGCGCGCCGGGGCCGGACGGCTGGACGGCGGTGGCTGCGGCGCTGGCCCACGCCGGCGGGGTGCTCGAGGCCGGGCGGCGGTTCGACCTGTCCGGCGACGACGCGTGGGACTTCGTCGCGACGTTCGGCCTGGATCTGCTCTGGCGGTACCTGGCTGAGAGCTAGCCCTCGCGCGCTGGGGCGTCACACGACGGGACGTCGGAGCGTTGGAACTATTGGGGAATCCTGAGCGCTGCGCTGCTTCGAAAGCGCTCAAGAGCGCACGAGCATGCAACGTGTTGCGTGCCACGAGCGTAATTAACGTGCAACGCGCGACGCGGCGCAGTGGGTAGCGTGTAACGAGATGGACCTGCGTACAGCCCTGCAAAACATTCACAGCGACGAGCGCTGGTGGCGGAAGATCCTGATCGGCGGCGCTCTCATGATGACGATCGTCGGCTACCCGTTCTCGGCAGGGCTGGTGGTGGAGAACATGGACAACGCCCGCAGGGGCTACCCCGCGCCGCTGCCGCCGTGGGGCGACTGGTCAAGCCGGTACCTGATCGGGCTGTTCGCCTGGCTGATCGACTTCCTGTACTTCGCGCTGCCGCTGCTGCTGGCCGGGATGCTGTTCCTGTGCGTCGGGATCAGCAGCGTGATCTTCAAGGCCGAGGGGGCGGCGCACGACATAACGCGCCTGATCATCGGTGCGCTGGTGCTCTACCATTCGGCGATGTTCCTGAGCGGCGTCTCGCCGGTGGGCCGGCTGATCTACGTGCAGGATGGCAGCCCGGAGAACGCGATGAGCTCCGAGGCGCTGCGCGAGGCGCTGCGCCCGGGGGCGCGGGCGATCTACTTCCGGGCGCGGCTGGTCTCGCTGCCGGCCTACCTGCCCTTCCTGCTGGCGATCGGCGGCATCGTGGTGGTCGCGCAGGCGCCGTTCGCCCTCGCCGTGCCGCTGGTGCTCGTGATGATCTGGCTGGCGCTCAGCGCGCTGCTGTACGCCCACCTGGCGGTCGCGCAGATCTACGTCGCCGCCGACCAGGTCATTGAGTCGCGCGGCCTCGGGCGTCTCAACAGAGAGATCGGCTGAGGATGTCACCTCACTCCGGTTAGCAAAGGAGGCCACTTGTGGACATCGGACGCGCCTTTGGCTTTGTGACCAAGGACGAGAGCTGGATTACGAAAGTGCTGATCGGCGGCCTCGTGTCGTTCATCCCGTTCATCGGGCAGTTCACGGTCATGGGCTACGGCTACCGCGTCGCCAAGAATGTGGCCGCGGGGAGCGAGCGCCCGCTGCCCGAGTGGGGAGAGTTCGGCGATTTCCTGACCCGCGGGTTTCTCGCCTGGGTGATCCAGCTGGTGTACCTGATTCCGCTGCTGCTGCTGTACTTCATCTTCATGTTCGCCACGGTCGGGACCGCTATGCTCAGCGACTCCGAGGGGGGGAGCGGGCCGGGGGCGCTGATCGGGCTGTGCCTGATGCCGCTGCTGTTCATCGTCGCGCTCGTCTGCGGCGTGGCGTCGCTGGGGGGGGTCGCGCGCTACCTCGCCACCGACGAGTTCAGCCAGGCGTTCCGCTTCGGCGAGGTGTTCGCCAACCTGCGCGCCAACCTCGGCACCTACGTCATGGTGATTCTGATCGCGATCCTGGCCGGGCTGGCGGCTAGCATCGGCCTCATCGCCTGCGGCATCGGAGTGCTGTTCACAAGCTTCTACGCGCAGCTGGTCTTCGGGCACGCGTTGGGCCAGGCGCTCCCGCAGCTCTACCCGGCGCGCGGCTTCCAGGGCCCGGCCGGCATCCCGCCGACGACGTCGTTCTAGGCCTGGGCAGAAGGGATCGCCGTGCGCTTTCGGCTCCGCCACTCCTTCAAGCCGCGGGAGGTCTTCTACCCCGCCAATATGCTCACGATCGCCCGGCTGCTGATGCTGCCAGCAACGATCCGGGCGATCCTCCACCCGGAGCAGCGCTGGCGAGCCCTCGGCCTGCTCGGCCTGGCGATGGCGACGGACGCGGTCGACGGCACGCTCGCGCGGCGGCGGCACGAGGTCTCGCCGCTCGGCAAGGTGCTCGACCCGCTGGCGGACAAGCTGATGATCAACGCCACGGCGCTGGCGCTCACCAGGGCGCGCGGCTTCCCGCGCTGGGCCACCGCGCTGATCGTCGGGCGCGACGTCGCCATTCTCCTCGGGGGCGCGCTGATCTACCGCCGGCGCGCCGAGATCGCGGTGGCGCACCCGGCCGGCAAGGCCACCACGCTGGCCCTGACGATCGCGATGCTGCTGTACATCGCCGATGGCCAGCGCAGCGGCCGGCCCGCGCTGTTCGCGTCGCTGGTGCCGTTCGCGGCATCGATCGTCGTGTACGCCCGGAAGCTGCTGGGCGCGCGGTAAATCCACGGAGAGCACGGAGGACACGGAGAGGCGATCCACGGAGGAACACGAAGGGCACGGAGCATTCCCCTCCGTGCCCTTCCTTCGTTGGATGCCGTAGAGGAGCAACGTGCTGCGCCCCTCCCTGCTCCGTGATCTCCGTGTCCTCCGTGGATCTATGAGGACGCCCCGGCCATCGCCATCTCGCGGCGCTTGTTCTCGCGCTGGCGCTCGTGGAGCGTCAGCAGCTTCTTGCGCAGCCGGAAGCTCTTCGGCGTCACCTCGACCAGCTCGTCGTCGCTGATGTACTCGATCGCGTCGTCCAGGCTCAGCACGCGCGGCGCCTCCAGCCGCAGCGCCTCCTCGGCGGTGGAGGAGCGGATGTTCGTCAGGTGCTTGCGCCGGCAGACGTTCACCTCCAGGTCGCGGTCGCGGATGTGCTGGCCGACGATCATCCCCTCGTACACCTCGGTGCCCGGCGTGATGAACAGCTGGCCGCGCTCCTGGGCGCCGTGCAGCCCGTAGGTGGTGGCGACGCCGCTCTCCGAGGCGATCAGGCTGCCGTTGGCGCGCGTGGTGATCTCGCCCGCCAGCGGCTCGTAGCCGATGAACAGCGTGTTCATCACCCCCTCGCCGCGGGTGGCCGTCAGGAACGCCTGGCGGAAGCCGAGCAGGCCGCGCGTCGGCACGTGGAAGATCATGTGCACCAGCCCGTCGTCGCGCAGCCGCATGTCGCGCATCTGGCCGCGCCGCTGGCCCATCAGCTCGATCACCGTCCCCTGGTGCTCAGCCGCCACCTCGATCTCGACCTGCTCGACCGGCTCGTGCTTCACGCCGTCGATGTCGCGGAAGATCACCTCCGGGCGCGAGACCTGGAACTCGAACCCCTCGCGGCGCATGGTCTCGATCAGGATCGTCAGGTGCAGCTCGCCGCGCCCGCTCACCGCGAAGGCGTCCGGCGCGTTGGTGTCCTCCACGCGCAGCGCGACGTCGCGCTCGGTCTCCTGGTAGAGGCGCTCCCGCAGCTTGCGCGAGGTGACGTGGGTGCCCTCGCGGCCGGCGAACGGGCTGTTGTTGACGCTGAAGGTCATGCGCACCGTCGGCTCCTCGACGGCGATCGGCGGCAGCTGCTCGGGCCTGCTCGCGTCGGCGATCGTGTCGCCGATCCCCGCGTCGCCGATCCCCGCCACGGCGATGATGTCGCCGGCGCTGACCTCCTCGACCTCGCGGCGCTCGAGGCCGCTGAACACGAACAGCTGGCTGACCTTGGCCGGCGTCACGGCGCCGTCGTGGGCGATGCGCGCCACCGCCTGGCCTCGGCGCAGCGTGCCGCGCCGCAGCCGCCCGATCAGGATCTTGCCCTTGTAGTCGTCGTAGACCGTGTTGGTCACCAGCATCTGCGCCGGGCCGTCCGGATCGACCTCGGGGGGCGGGATCTGGTCGATGATCGCGTCGAACAGCGGCTCGAGCGAGTCGTGGATCTTGAGCGGCGAGCGCCCGGCCACGCCCTGCAGCGCGTTGGTGAAGATCGTCGCGAACTCGGCCTGCTCGTCCGTGGCGCCCAGGTCGATGAACAGGTCGAAGGTCTCGTTCACCACGTGGTTGGGCCGGGCGTTCGGCCGGTCGATCTTGTTCACCACCACGATCGCCCGGTGGCCGGCCTGCAGCGCCTTGCGCAGCACGAAGCGCGTCTGGGGCATCGGCCCGTCCACCGCGTCCACCAGCAGCAGCACGCCGTCCACCATGTTCATCACCCGCTCGACCTCGCCGCCGAAGTCGGCGTGGCCGGGGGTGTCCACGATGTTGATCTTGGTGCCCTTGTAGGTCAGCGCGGTGTTCTTGGCCAGGATGGTGATGCCCCGCTCGCGCTCCAGATCGTTCGAGTCCATCACGCGCTCGGCCACCTGCTGGTTCTCGCGGAAGATGCGCGCCTGCCGGAGCATCGCGTCCACCAGCGTGGTCTTGCCGTGGTCAACATGGGCAATAATGGCAATATTGCGGATATCGTTTCGTCGCATCTGCACCACACAAAACGCCTCGACCGCAGCGGGTCGAGGCAGCGTTCGCCGGTTCCCTTTCTCCGCTGGAGTCTACCACACCGCCGGGCCGGCGGCAAGTGCGCGCTGCGGCGCGCGCCTGTTCAGAAGAAAGCGATGCCGGCGGCGCCCGGCGCGCGTTCCCGTCTCCATCCGGCGTGGCGGCCGCCGCGGGCCGCAGCCGCGACTCCAACTTGCGGGCGCGTGTCGTGGCCCGGGCGACTCTGTGGCACGCCTTTTGCGACTCGCTCGCTGCCGGCCGTTCTTCACAGGGCCGGAGGGACTCCCTTTCCCCATGCCATGGTGTAAGGAGAACCAGGGTTAAACGTAGGCGCTGTGGATAGGTGGAGAAGCGCGCTAGTAGCGCATCATTGACGGATCGCTCGGCGCGGATAGATCGTGGACACTCCCCCACACTCTCCCCAGACCGGCGCAGTTGTCCGAATCGAAGGGCTGGCTGTTCACGGAATGCCCCCAACAAATACGACAACTTATCCACAATTGCCAACGGTTATCCACAGTACGACGGTAGTTATCCACATTTTTCCCTGCTGCGTGGAATAGTTGGCGGAAAACAGCAGCGGGCCTGCTGGCACCAGCAAGGCCCGCCGGAGTGTCGGGATGGGGGGAGAGAAGCGGCTACTTCTCGTCCTTGTCGCTGTCCTCGTCGTCGAGGTCGAGCGTGTTGATAAAATCGCGGAAGAGCGAGAGGCCCTCGTCGGACGACGGCTCGGTGTCGATCTCGTCCTCGATCGGCGGGGGCGGCGGCTCCGCAGGAGCGACGGACTCCTCCTCGTCGAACAGCACGCCGGCCTGCTCGAAGACGTGCGTCTCGACGTAGATCGGCACGTCGCTGCGCACCGCCAGGGCGATCGCATCGCTCGGGCGCGCGTCGATCTCGACGGTGTGGCTGCCCTGCTCGGCGACGATTCGCGCGAAGAACGTGCTGTCCTGAATATCGTTGACCAGGATATAGCTGATGGTAGCGCCCAGCTCAGCGAACACCGACTTCAGCAAGTCGTGCGTCATCGGGCGCTGCGGCTCGTGGCCCTGGAGCGCAAGCGCGATGGCGTCCGCCTCAAAGGCGCCGATCCAGATCGGAAGATACCGGCGATTATCAGCCTCTCGTAGGACAACGACTCGATGTTGTGTCAGCAAGCTTACGCGGATGCTGTCAACCGTTACACGTATCATCGGTCGGCCTCTCCGGAGGGGTTACGCGCGGGTGGGAGCCTGTGCGTTTCCCTGCTAGTGGGAACAAGCATGATGCTGGCATAGTAACATGCTGGACGATTGTCCGTCAAGGAATCAGGGGCGTGTTTTAACACGAGTCACACGGTGGCTGCACCCCGCGCCCTCACCGCTGGAGTGGCGGAGCCTCCCCGGGGGGCGTGGTTTAAAGGCGCGCGACGCCTGGGGCCGCGCCCGGCTCCCGCGAAGCTTCGGCTGCGCGGGCCGTCCGAGAGTAGGAGATAGTGGTATACTGGTTCTGATGCGGAGGGACCGCACGGCTCCACGCAAGCGCCCGCCCTCCACCCGAGCTACTGCTGCAATCGCCGAAGGAGATCACATGCGCCCCAAGATAACCATCATCGGCGCCGGCTTCGTCGGGTCGACGGCCGCGCACTGGATCGCCTCCAAGGAGCTCGGCGACATCGTCCTGGTGGATATCATCGAGGGCGTGCCGCAGGGCAAAGGGCTGGACCTGCTCGAGGCCGGCCCGATCGAAGGCTTCGACGTCAACGTCATCGGGACGAACGACTACGCCGACACCGCCGGCTCGGATGTGATCGTCGTCACCTCCGGCGCGCCGCGCAAGCCGGGCATGACGCGCGAGGATCTGATCAAGGTCAACGCCAACATCACCCGCGACTGCATCTCGAAGGCGGCGCCGCTCTCGCCGGACGCGGTGATCATCATGGTCAACAACCCGCTGGACACGATGGCCTACCTGGCCAAGCAGGTGAGCGGCTTCCCGAAGAACCGCGTCGTCGGGCAGGCCGGCGTGCTGGACAGCGCCCGCTACCGCACGTTCATCGCCATGGAGGCGGGCGTGTCGGTCGAGGACGTGCAGGCGATGCTGATGGGCGGGCACGGCGATGAGATGGTGCCGCTGCCGCGCTTCACCACCATCGGCGGGATCCCCGTGACCGAGTTCATCTCGCAGGAGCGGCTGGACGCGATCGTCGACCGGACGCGCAAGGGCGGCGGCGAGATCGTCAACCTGCTCAAGACCGGCAGCGCCTACTACGCGCCGAGCGCCGCCACGGTGCAGATGGTCGAGGCCGTGCTGCGCGACAAGAAGCGCGTCATCCCCTGCGCCTGCTACCTCGAGGGGGAGTACGGCCTGAACGACATCTACTTCGGCGTGCCGTGCGTGCTCGGCGCCGGCGGCGTGGAGAAGATCATCGAGCTGCCGCTCAACGAGGCCGAGATGGCGCTGGTGAACAAGAGCGCCGAGGCCGTTAGGTCCTCGATCGAGACGCTGAAGACGCTGTAGGAGGCTACCGGCGTAGCGGCGTGCCGCACGGGTGCCGGACGAGGCGCGCGAACGGCACGCCGCTACGCCCATGGCCTTGGAGAGGCGCCTTGAACGCGGCAACCCCACTTCCATCGCAGACACAAGCAACAAGACCGCGCGATAGCCGCCAGGTTCTCGGCGGCGAGGCTTTCTACACCTTTGCCCGCTGGGTCGTGGTGCTGCTGCTGCTCGCCATCGCCGGGGTGGTGAGCGAGCAGCCGATCTGGCCGCCGTTCCAGTCCTCTCACCCGTTCGACCGGCTGGCGTGGGGCTACCTGATCTTCAGCCTGGCCGTCACCGTGGCGCTGTTCATCCCCAGGCTGAAGCCGGCGCTGAGCATGGCCTTCGTGGTCGATATTGCGGTGATCTCGCTGCTCACGCTGTACAACCGTGACCCGCGGGACTCCTTCTACCCGCTGTACTTCCTGCCGCTGGTGAGTGCGGCGTTCCGGCTCAGGCCCTCGGCCAGCCTGCTCGTCGGCCTGATCACGGCGGGCATCTACGTCACCGCGTGGCTGCTGGCGCGCCTGGGGGCGGACAACGGCAGCGCGCCGCGCGATATCATCGGCCTGGTGACGCTCGCGTTGCGGGCCAGCAGCCTGATCTTCATCCCCTGGATCACCGGCGGGCTGGCCGAGCGCTGGAGCTCCAGCAACCGCCAGAGCGTCGAGCTGGCCGAGCAGCAGCGCCTCGATGCGCTCGCCGAGGCCAACGCCTACCGCGACCAGATGCGCGCGCTCTACGAGGTGGCCTACACCCTCTCGACGACCGGCAACTACCAGCAGGTGCTGCACGTCGCGCTCACCGAGAGCCAGAAGCTGGTGCCGCACACCTGCAGCATGGTGCTGCTCTCCACCGGCGAGGCGGACACGCTGTACATCGCGGCGTCGCACAACCTCGCCGGGAGCGACCGCAGCCAGCGGCTGAAGGTCGGCAAGGGGGCGCTCGGCCAGGCGCTGCGCTCAGCCGAGCCGTCGATCATCGAGGACATCGGCCGCGAGCCGGAGGCCCAGCAGATCCCGGAGCTGGCCGCCTGCCGCAGCGCGTGCCTGGTGCCGCTGCGCAGCGGGTTCACCACCTACGGCGTGATGCTCGTGGCCAGCGACCAGCTCAACGCCTTCGACGAGGAGCAGCTCGGCAAGCTCGTGGCGCTGGCCTCGTACGCGCTGGTGGCGCTGCAGAACGCCCAGCTGATCTACGACCTGCGCCAGGAGCGCGAGAAGCTGCTCTCCAAGGAGGAGGAGGTGCGCCACCAGCTCGCGCGCGACCTGCACGACGGCCCGGCGCAGGCGCTCGCCGCGATCACTATGAACGTCGAGTTCATCAAGCGGCTGCTGGACCGCGACCCGGCGCGGGTGCTGCCGGAGCTGGACAAGCTGGGCCAGCTCGCCAAGCGCACCACACACGAGATCCGCACCCTGCTGTTCGAGCTGCGCCCGCTGGTGCTCGAGACGCAGGGGCTGGGCGTGACGCTGCAGCAGTATCTGGAGCGCTTCCAGGGCAACGGGACGCAGATCATCCTGGAGGCCGAGGACGTCTCGGCGCAGCTGGACACCAAGACCGAGGGCACGCTGTTCAACATCATCCAGGAGTCGATCAACAACGCGCTGAAGCACGCCAAGGCCGAGCACATCTGGGTGCGGATCCGGCAGACCGAGTCGGCGATCGAGACGATCGTGCAGGACGACGGGCGCGGCTTCGACCTGGAGAAGGTCAAGGCGTCCTACGAGAAGCGCGGCTCGTTCGGGCTGCTCAATATCGAGGAGCGCGCCGCGCTGGTGGGCGGCGTGGCCGAGATGACCTCGGCGCCAGGCCAGGGGACGACCGTGCGGGTGATCGTGCCCCTGAACTAGGCGACGCGCTCGCCCCACCGCCGCTATGGACGAAAGAAACCCTTTCCTCAACGAGACGCGCATCCGCGCCGCGCTGCGCGCCCTGGGTCTGCGCCCATCACGCCAGATGGGCCAGAACTTCTTGATCGACGGGGACGCGCTGCAGACGATCGTCGCCGCCGCCGAGCTGAGGCCGGACGATGTCGTCGTGGAGGTGGGGCCGGGGCTCGGCGTGCTGACCTGGGAGCTCGTCCGCAGCGCCGGCGCCGTGGTGGCCGTGGAGCTGGACAAGCGGCTGGCCGAGCGCCTGCGGCAGGAGCTGGCCGCCCCCAACCTGTCGGTGGTCCAGGGCGATATCCTCCGGCTGCCGCCCGAGGAGCTGCTCGCGCCGGGGGAGCCTAGCGACGGCCCTCGGCCCTATAAAGTCGTGGCCAACCTGCCGTACGCGATCACCTCGCCGGTGCTGCGCCACTTCCTCGAGGCGCGCCGGAAGCCCGAGCTCATGACAGTGCTGGTGCAGTGGGAGGTGGCCGAGCGGATCGCCGCCGGGCCCGGGGACCTGAGCGTCCTGGCGCACGCCGTGCAGATCTACGCCGAGCCGGAGGTCGTGGCGCGCGTGCCGTCGCAGAGCTTCATTCCGCAGCCGGCGGTTGACTCGGCGGTGCTGCGCCTGCGGGTGCGCGAGCGCCCGCCGGTGGCCGTGGACGACCCCGAGGCGCTGATGCGGGTGATCAAGGCCGGCTTCCTGCACGCCCGCAAGCAGCTCGGCAACGCGCTGCCCAGCGGCCTGGCGGCGATGGGCCTCCCCGCCGACAAAGCCCGCGTGCTGGAGGCGCTGGCGGCAGCCGGCGTCGAGCCGTCGCGGCGCGCTGAGACGGTGAGGCTGGAGGAGTGGGCCGCGGTCTACAACGCGCTGCGCTAGCGTCGGCCGCAGCCAGGTTCGATCTCCAAGCTGCGATCCGCCTAGACTCCCAGCCAGTCCGCCAGCCCGGCCAGGTCCGCCACCTCCGCGAGCGGCGCGGGGCCGCCCGGCGGGAGCGCCTCGCGCTTGCGGTTGACCCACACCGCCGGCAGGCCGAGCTGCCCGGCCGGCGTGATGTCGTGGAAGTGGCTCTGGGCGGCGTGGAGCCAGCGCAGCCCGCCGATGCGCTCGCGGGCGGCGAGGAAGTGGCCGTGCGCCGGCTTGTACGAGCCGACCTGCTCGGCGGTCACGATCACCGGGAAGGTGACGGTGAGGTGCTGCAGCGTGCCCTCCAGCAGGTCGTCGTCCACGTTCGATAGGATCCCGAGGCGGTAGCCCGCGGCGGCGATCCGCTCCAGCGCCGGGTTGGTGTCCGGGAACGGCGGCCAGTCCGGCAGGGTAGCGGCGAAGCGCGCCGCGGTGTCGTCGTCCATCGGCCAGCCGAGCTGCGCCGCCACGCGCCGGGCGGTCTCCGCGAGCACCTCGCGGTAGCGCCGGAAGCTCTCGGCCTGCACCTCGGGCTCGATCGTCTGGTAGGCCTCGAGCGCCGCGTCGGTGTCGAGCTTCACGCCGGCCTGCTCGGCCAGGTTGCCGAAAGCCCGGCGTATCCCGCTCTCCCAGTCGATCAGCGTGCCGTAGCAGTCGAAGGTGATGACGTCGTAATCGGCCGGCATAGCTTCCTCCAGCAGCTTCAGGCGGAGCGGGCGCCGCACGCGGCCGAAGCGCTGCCGGGCGACCGCCCTCGACCCTTCCTGATTCTTCCGGACAACATCCTACCATTATCGGCCTGCACCCGTGGCGCGGCGGGAGCGCCGCGGGGGGATTATGCTATAGTTAGGATCATCCCTTTGCTGTGATCGGAAGACCCAATGGCTCACTCAGTAGACACGCCGCCGCACGAGCGGCTCGGGCTCAGCCGCGAGCAGCTGCTCGACGCGTGGAGCGCCATGGTCCGCGCCCGCGAGGTGGACGACCGGCTGTGGCTGCTCAGCCGCCAGGGGAAGGTCCACTTCGTGATCACCTCGGCCGGCCACGAGGCCACCCAGGTCGGGTGCGCGCTGGCCGTGCGCGCCGGCCACGACTACGTCGTGCCCTACTACCGCGACATGGCGCTGTGCATGGCGCTGGGGCAGACCGCGCTGGACACGCTGCTCCACGCCATGGGCCGCCACGCCGACCCCTCGAGCGGCGGGCGCCAGATGTTCGGCCACTTTAGCAGCCGGCGCCTGCGCATCGTCAGCGGGTCGAGCTCGGTCGGCAGCCACCTGGTCCACGCCGTGGGCCTGGCGCTGGCCTTCCGGATCAAGGGCGAGAGCGACATCGCCGCCATGACGCTGTTCGGCGAAGGCGCGACCGCCGAGGGCGCGTGGCACGAGGCGCTGACCATCGCCGGGATCCACCAGCTGCCGGTGGTCTTCGTGTGCGAGAACAACCGCTACGCGATCTCGGTGCCGCAGCGGCGCGAGGTGCCGGTGGAGGACGTGGCCGCCAAGGCCGCCGGCTACGGCATGCCGGGCGTCGTGGTGGACGGCAACGACCTGTTCGCGGTGTACGAGGCGGCGCGCGAGGCGATGGAGCGCGCCCGGGCGGGCGGCGGGCCGACGCTGCTCGAGTGCAAGACCTACCGGCTGCGGCCGCACTCCAACGCCGACGACGACCGCAAGTACCGGACGGCCGAGGAGCTCGAGGAGTGGCGCGCGCGCGACCCGATCGCGCGCCTGGGGCGCTACCTGCTGGAGCACGGCCTGGCGACGGAGGCGGAGCTCGATCGGCGCCGGGCCGCGGTCGGGGCCGAGGTGGACGAGGCGACGCGCGCCGCGGAGCGATCGCCGTCGCCGCCGCCCGAGAGCATGTTCGACCACCTGTACGGGAGCGGGCAGTAGCCAGCACTCTCACCATGTACTGACCACTGGGTACGAGATATGCCCGAGCTGACCTTCATCGAGGCCATTCGCAGCGCCCTGGCCGACGAGATGGCCGCTGACCCGAGCGTGTTCGTGCTGGGCGAGGACGTGGGCGTCAAGGGCGGGGTGTTTCTCGCCACCGACGGGCTCCTGGCGCGCTACGGCGAGCTGCGGGTGATAGACATGCCGATCGCCGAGGCGGGGATCGTGGGGGTGGCGATCGGGGCCGCGCTGCACGGCCTGCGCCCGGTGGCCGAGATCCAGTTCGCCGACTACATTCACCCGGCGGTCGACCAGATCCTCAACGAGGCGGCCCGCTTCCGCTACCGCTCGAACGGCGACTGGAGCTGCCCGATCGTCGTGCGCGCGCCGTTCGGCGCCGGCATCCACGGCGCGCTCTACCACTCGCAGAGCACCGAGGCGCTCTTCACCAGCACGCCCGGCCTGAAGGTCGTCATCCCCTCGACGCCCTACGACGCCAAGGGGCTGCTGATCGCCGCCATCCGCGACCCGGACCCGGTGGTGTTCTTCGAGCACAAGCAGCTCTACCGCTCGCTGCGCGGCGAGGTGCCGGACGGGTGCTACTGCGTGCCGATCGGCCAGGCGGCCGTGCGCCGCACAGGCGCGGACCTGAGCGTGCTGACCTACGGGCTGATGGTCCACTACGCGCTGGAGGCCGCCGAGCAGCTCGCGCGGGAGGGGGTGGAGGCCGAGGTCATCGACCTGCGCACGCTGGCGCCGCTGGACCGCGAGGCGATCCTCGGCACGGTCCGCAAGACCGGCAAGGCGCTGGTGGTGCACGAGGATAACCTGACCGGCGGGGTGGGCGGCGAGGTGGCGGCGCTGATCGCCGAGCACGCCTTCGAGTACCTGGATGCCCCGGTGCGGCGGCTCGGCGCGCCCGATGTGCCGAGCGCGCCGTTCAACGACGACCTGGAGGCGCACTTCATGCTCTCGCCGGAGAAGATCGCCGCTGCGATGCGGGCGCTCGCGGCGTATTAGGGCGGGGCGGCCTTCTTCAAGCCCTGCGAGAGAGGCGGCAGAAACGACGAAGCAGGGCCGGGAAGGCCCTGCTCCGTGTCGCCGGCTGCGTGGGGCGCCTATGTGCGCAGCGCGTACGTGATCCCGTCCTGCAGAGAGCTGCGGGTGACGATCCCCGACAGGTCCACCCCCAGCCCGACCAGCGTCTGGGCGACCTCGGGGCGGATGCCGGTGAGGATCACCTGGGCGCCGAGGAGCTTGACCGCCTGCGCCGCGCGGATCAGCGCGTTCGCGACCTGTGTGTCCACCACCGGCACCCCGGTGATGTCCAGGATCGCGACCCGCGCGTGGTTCTGCGAGACCCCACTGAGCAGCGTCTCGATCACCAGCTGGGCGCGCCCGGTGTCGATCGAGCCGATCAGCGGCATCGCCACCACGCCGTCGGCCAGCGGGATCAGCGGCGTCGAGAGCTCGCGCAGCGCCGCCTGCTGGGCCTGGATCAGCTGCTCCTGGCTCCGGCGCAGCGTCTCCTCCGCGCGCAGATCCTCGGTCACGTCCTCGGCCTGCGTGAGCGCGCCGATCACCTTGCCGTCCTCGTCGCGGAGTATCGCGCTGTACCACTGGCAGGTGATCAGGCGGCCGTCCTTTGTCATATTCTCGGTGCGGCTGGTGCTGGAGATCTCCCCGCTCAGCAGGCCGTCCACTACTGTTTGGACTTCGTCCGGCGCGACGTCCGGCACCAGCAGGGTGATGATGTTCTTGCCGATCGCCTCGGTAGCGCTCCAGCCGAAGATCCGCTCGGCGGCCGGGTTCCAGCGGCGGATGATCCCCTGGCTATCCCACTCGATCGTCGCAAGCGGCGTCGTCGCCAGGCTCTGCTCGAGCCGGTCGTTGATCCCCCGCAGCTCGGACTCGCGCTGGAGCTGGTAGCTGAGATCGCGCGAGATCGTCGCGACGCTGTGCGGGGCGCCGTTCGCGTCCTTGATGAGGAAGACCGTGCTGTGGCTGGTGGCCGAGCTCCCGTCCGGCCGCTGGAACGGTATCACGCCCTTCCAGCTGCCGTTCGTCATCAGGCTCTCCTGCAGCAGATCGACGAGGGTGAGGTCCGGCATGCCCAGATCGAGGATGTTCATCCCAATCACGCGATCGCCGAAGCCCGAGGTAGAGCGGAAGGTGTTGTTGGCGTGCAGCACCGTGCCGTTCATGTCGGTGACGAAGATCGAGTCCGGGGCGTGCTCGAACAGCTCGCGGAAGATGCGCAGCTCGGTGTCGCGCCGCATGACGAAGGTCGCGGCTATCGTGTGCTGCGCGTCGTCCACCTGCTGCATCAGCGCGTCGATGGACTCGGCCGTGCCCTGGACTCCGGCGACGGTTGCCCGGAGCGCGGCGTTCAGCAGCTGGCGCCGCACGGCGTCGAGGACCGCATGCGCCAGCCGCTGCTGGTCCGCGCCCGCGCTCGTCGCCAGGAACGTGGCCGCCCACGCGCTGCTCGCGGATGGGTCGCGCAGCGGCGCGGTCAGGCCGTCCAGCGCGTGTTCGACGCTCGGGATGCGCTCGGCTTCGGGCAGCTCCGCCAGCGCTGGATCGTCGGCAGCCGCCCGCACAAGCTCGGCGCGCTGCGACTCCAGGAAGGCGAGAAAGTCAGCATATTGGGCAGGAGGCGGAGTGCCGTTGGTGTGCGATATATGCGAGGGTGCCATGAACGCTCTCAGATACGAAGCCCGTAGGGGCGACGGTATGACAACACGTGCTATCGTAACATGGCGGCCCGCGCGGGGGGGCGTCGAATCGGAATCGGTTTGGTAGCGCAGTGCGCATGCGACGGGCATGCGTACGGTGCCCCGCAGCGCGGGGAGATCTGCCCGCCGCGAACTGTGGAGTACAATACAGGTGCCGTAGCGAGCCAGATGGACTGCCAATGCTGAGCAGATAGGAGGATAAGGTGGATTCCACGCAGCGTGTTGAGGTGCTGGGGCCGGTGAGGGGGCAGTGGGCGGAGATCCTGACGCCCGAGGCGCTCGACTTCGTCGCCGCGCTGGCGCGGGAGTTCGAGCCGCGCCGCAGGGAGCTGCTGCAGCGGCGGCAGGAGCGCTGGGCCGAGCTGAGGGCCGGCCAGCTTCCGGACTTCCTGCCCGAGACGGCGGCGGTGCGCGGGGGCGACTGGCGCGTGGCGCCCATCCCGCCCGACTTCGCCAACCGGCGGACGGAGATCACCGGCCCGACCGACCGGCGCATGGTGATCAACGCGCTCAACTCCGGGGCCAACGTGTTCATGGCGGACTTCGAGGACGCCAACGCGCCCACCTGGGAGAACATGGTCGACGGCCAGCTGAACCTGCGCGACGCGGTGCGCCGCACGATCAGCTACACGAGCCCCGACGGGCGCGAGTACAAGCTGAAGGACCAGCTCGCCACGCTGGCGGTCCGGCCGCGCGGCTGGCACCTGGTGGAGAAGCACCTGCGGGTGGACGGCGAGCCGGTGGCGGGCGCGTTCTTCGACTTCGGGCTGTACTTCTTCCACAACGCGCACGAGCTGATCGCGCGCGGGAGCGGCCCGTACTTCTATCTGCCGAAGATGCAGAGCCATCTGGAGGCGCGGCTCTGGAACGACGTGTTCATCTTCGCGCAGGAGCGGCTGGGGGTGCCGCGCGGCAGCATCCGCGCCACGGTGCTGATCGAGCACATCCTGGCCGCCTTCGAGATGGAGGAGATCCTCTACGAGCTGCGCGAGCACTCCAGCGGCCTCAACCTCGGGCGCTGGGACTACATCTACAGCTTCATCAAGGCCTTCAACCACCGCGCCGACTGGATCTTCCCCGACCGGGCGCAGGTCACGATGACCACGCGCTTCCTGAGCTCCGCCGCCGAGCTGGTGGTGTACTCCTGCCACCGGCACGGCGCGCACGCGCTCGGCGGCATGTCGGCCTTCATCCCCAGCCGGCGCGACCCGCAGGTGAACGAGCGGGCGCTGGCGACCGTGCGCGCCGACAAGCAGCGCGAGGCGCAGCAGGGGTTCGACGGCGCGTGGGTGGCGCACCCGGACCTGGTGGCGACGGTGCAGGAGGTGTTCAACGCCGCCTACGAGGGGCCGCACCAGATCGCGCGCGTGCCGCAGCCGAACGTCAGCGCGGCGGACCTGCTCGCCATCCCCGACGGGCAGATCACCGAGGCCGGGCTGCGCAACAACATCAGCGTCGGGCTGCAGTATATCGAGGCCTGGCTCGGCGGGCGGGGCGCGGTGGCGATCTTCAACCTGATGGAGGACGTCGCCACCGCCGAGATCGCGCGCTCGCAGCTCTGGCAGTGGGTGCGCTACGGCGCGAAGCTGGACGACGGCCGCCGCATCGATGCGGACCTGTACCGGGCGCTGCGCGACGAGGAGCTGCAGGGGCTGGTCCAGGGCCGCGAGCAGCACCGCTTCACGCAGGCCGCCGAGCTGCTGGACGAGCTGGTGCTGGCGCCTGAGTTCGTCGAGTTTCTCACCATCCCCGGCTACGAGCGGCTCGACTAGGGCGCTCGGCGGGGTTGCACCAGGATGGACGGCCGGCCACCTGCCTGTCGGTGGCCGGCCGCCAAATAGGGCAGCGGCGCGTTGCTTGCCACAGCCCGTGCGCGTATCACAGCCTACTGGCCGACCCGGCGCCATTCTGCAAGCCAGCGCAGCGGCGACGTGTGTTGGAGTAGCGTATGACGGAACCTCCCTCTTCCTCATCACCTGACCGCAGCGAGATCCACGAGCTCCGCGCCCAGATTACGCAGCTCCAGCAGGCGATTGCCGAGCGCGACCGCCGGATCGACCAGCTCGAGCGCGATCTCGCAGCGGCCCGACGAGCCGCGACCGAATCCCAGGTAGTGCTCGACACGCTGCTCGACCGGGCGCCGATCGGCTTTGCGATGTACGACCACGAGCTGCGCTGCGTCCGCGCCAACGCGGCGCTGGTGCAGATGATCGGCCTCCGCGTCGAGGAGCTGCTGGGCCGGACGTTGTCCGAGGTGTTCTCCGAGCCCGCCCGCGCGATCGAGGATCATATGCGCAGCGTGCTCGTGACGGGCAACCCGATCGTCAACGTGGAGCTGTCGGGGATGGTCCCCGGCTCGCCCAATCTGCGCCACTGGCTGGTCAGCTACTACCCGGTGTCGGATGTGGACGGCTCGATCCTCGGGGTGGGCGCGATCATGATGGATGACACCACCCGTGTGGAGATGGAGGCTGCGCTGCGCGAGTCAGAGGCGCGGTTCCGCGGGCTGGTCGAACATCTGCCGATCGTCGTTTACAAGGCTGAGATCGCCGACCTGAACCGCACGAGCTACATCAATCCGCAGATCGAAGCGCTGCTGGGCTACACGGCGGAGGAGTGGCTCGCCGACCCGACGTTCTGGCTGAGCCGCGTCCACCCGGACGACATCGAGCGCCTCCTCAGGGAGCAGGAGCTGGTGTACGACGGCGCGCCGCTCCCGTCCGACCATCGCATGATCGCGCGCGACGGGCGGGTGGTCTGGGTCCACGACGAGTCGGTGATCATCCGTGACGAGCAGGGCCAGCCGCTGTACCTGCTGGGCTTCACGCAGGACATCACCGCGCGGAAGCGGGCGGAGGACGCGCAGCGCTTTCTGGCTGAGGCGAGCGGGATCCTGGCCTCCTCGCTGGACTACGACGCGACCCTGGCCAGGATCGCGCAGCTAGCTGTGCCGCGGCTGGCCGACGGCTGCGCCGTGTATCTCGACCAGGGCGACGGCACGATGCGCATCGTGGCGGTCGCGCACGTCGACCCCGAGCAGGAGGCGCTCGTGCGCGAGCTGGACCGCCGCTACCCGATCGGCCGGCGGTCTTTGGCGCAGATCGCCGCCGTGCTGCGCAACGGCAAATCGCTCCTCGCCCCGGCGGCCGCGCTGTCCACGATCCTCGGCGAGCCCCAGGACGAGCAGCACCGGGAGCTGATACAGCGGCTGCGGGTAAGCTCCATGATGTGCGCCCCGCTGATGGTCGGCGGCCGGGCGCTCGGCGCCCTCGCCTTTGCGCTCGCCGGAACCCACCACACCTACGGCCCGGAAGATCTCGCGCTGGCGGAAGAGCTGGCGCGGCGCGCGGCCGTCGCCATCGACAACGCCCGCCTCTACCGCGACACACAGGCCGCCCTGCGCCAGCGCGACGAGTCGCTGCTGCTGCTCGACGCCCTCCTGGCCCACGCCCCGATCGGCATGGGGTTCCTCGACCGGTCGGCGCGCTACCGGCGGGTGAACCCGGCGCTCGCGGCGATGAACGGCCTGGCCATCGCCGATCACCTCGGCCGGACCGTGCACGAGGTGACGCCGGCGCTGGCGCAGATCGTCGAGCCGCTCCTGGGGCCGGAGCCGGCGTCTGGCCGCGCCGTGGTCAGCCGCGAGATCAGCAGCGGGGCGGCGGGCTCCTCGGGGGAGCCGGGGACCTGGCTTGTGACCTCCTTTGCGGTGCAGCTCCCGAGCGGCGAGCCGTGGGGCGTCGGCATCGCGGCGACGGACATCACGCAGCGCAAGGAGCTGGAGCGTGAGCTGCGCGAGGCCCAGCTGCAGAGCGAGCTCGAGCGGCGCCGGCTGCGCACGGTGCTCGACCTGCTCCCGGTGGGCGTGGTCATCGCCGATGTGAACGGCAAGCTCGTGCAGGTGAACGCAGCGATGCGCGAGCTGTGGGGCGGGGAGCCGTCGTTCGAGATGGACGAGGAGAGCGCCGGCCTGCGCGGGTGGTGGGCGGCCAGCGGTGAGCCGCTCGCCACGCAGCAGTGGGCGCTGATGCGGGCGCTTGAGCACGGCGAGACCTCGCTCAACGAGGAGATCGTCATACAGACGCGCGACGGCCGGCGGCGGCGCATTCTCAGCTCCGCGGTCCCGATGCGCGACGAGGCCGGCCAGATCGCCAGCGCGGTCATGGTGAACATCGACATCACCGAGCGGACGGCTCTGGAGCAGAAGCTGCAGCAGGCGCAGCGGCTCGAGAGCCTCGGCGTGCTCGCCGGTGGGATCGCCCACGACTTCAACAATCTCCTGGCGGTGATCATCGGCAACGCCGAGCTGGTGCTGGCGGACCTCTCGGCGGACGACCCGGCCCGCGAATCGCTCATCCCGCTGCTCACCGCGGCCCGGCGCGCCGCGGAGCTGACGCGCCAGATGCTGGCCTACTCCGGCCGCGGCCGCTATGTCATCGAGCGGCTCAACCTCAACGCCCTGATCGGCGAGCTCGCCACGCTGCTGCGCTCGTCGGTCTCGCGGGCGGTGACGATGCGCACCGAGCTGGACCTGGAGCTGCCGCCGGTCGAGGCCGACGCCACGCAGCTTCGCCAGGTTGTGATGAACCTGGTGATCAACGCCGGGGAGGCGATCGGCGAGGGCCCCGGCACGATCGTCATCTCGACCTCGTCGCGCTGGATGACGGCCGAGGCGCTCGCCGACTACCGCTTCGGCAGCGAGCGACCGCCGGGCCACTACGCGGTGCTCACGGTGACCGACACCGGGTGCGGGATGGACGCCCAGACGAGCGAGCGGATCTTCGACCCGTTCTACACGACGAAGTTTACCGGCCGGGGCCTCGGGCTGGCGGCGGTGCTAGGGATCGTGCGGGCGCACCGCGGGGCGCTGCGGGTGGACAGCGCGGTTGGCCGCGGCACGACCTTCACGATCCTGCTGCCCGCCAGCGACGACGCGCCGGGGCCGGACCACGGCGCCCGGAAGGAGCCGCTGGCTGTTCCCGCGCGGCGGCGGGGCACGGTGCTCGTCGTGGATGATGAGCACGATGTGTGCGTGCTGGCGCAGCGGCAGCTCGAGCGCCTTGGCTACACAGTTCTGGTCGCGCCGGACGGCGCGGCGGCTGTCCAGCTGTTTCGGGCGCACGCCGGTGAGCTGCGCGCGGTGCTGCTCGACCTGACCATGCCGGGGCTGAGCGGCGCCAGCGCGCTCCAGCAGATGCGCGCGATCGCGCCGCACGTGCCGGTGGTCGTCATGAGCGGCCACAGCGCCGACGATGTCGTGCGCCAGATCCCCGGGCTGGGCGCGGAGCACGTGCTCCAGAAGCCGTTTTCGTCGCAGGATCTGGACCGCGTGCTGCGGGCTGTGACCGCCGAGTAGGAGGCGCCGCCTCTCGATCAGCGGCCCCCGCGGCGCCCGATGACCCAGATGTGAACCACCAGGCCGCCGGAGGACGTTCGCAGCTGGTCGAGGATCTGGAGCAGGGCGCGGTGCTGGTGCAGCGCCTGCTCCATCAGGCGCCGCTGGGCGGTGTACAGAACGGCGCGCCCGCCCGGCCGAAGGTGCTGCCCGATGCGCGCCAGGATCCCCTCGTACAGGCGCTGGAGGCCGGCCGCGTCACTCCTGGTGCGCACGCCGAACGGCAGGTTCGCCAGCACCTCGTCGCACGAAAGCCACCCGCCGCGGCCCAGCGCATCGGCCTCGACGACCCGGATGCGCCCTTGCAGCCCGGCCGCCGCGATATTAGCCTGCGCGGCCGCCACAGCGTTGAGGCTGCGGTCGAAGCCTAGCAGGGCCGCCGCCTCGCCGGCCAGGGCGCGCTCGATCAGCAGCGTCGCGCTGCCGCACGTCGGGTCGAGGACCGTGGCGCCGGGCCCGGTGCGCGCGAGCCGGGCGAGACATGCGGCGATCACCGGGTTGATCGCCGCCGGCACGTCGCGCAGCCGGTAGGCGAAGCGCGTGTCGGGGATGCCGGTGGGCCGGATGATCAGCTGCGACGAGGCCGGGCTCGTCTCGACCAGCAGCTCGACGGCGTAGCTCGACGGGCTGTCCTGCAGCATCAGCGGCTGGCAGGCGGCGCGCGCGGCCGCCACGACTGCGCGGTGCGTCTGGCGCGGCGCCTGCTGCGCGAGCGTGATGCGGAAGCGCAGGACATCGCCGTCGACCTGCAGCCACTCGCGCCAGCGGCGGAGCGGCGGGCTGGCGCTCAGCAGCGCGGCAACGGCGGAGGCGCACTCATCGGGCCGGTCGAGCGGCAGCGGCGGCCCCACTCCGCCGGGGATCAGCATGCCTCTGGTGCAGCGCAGCTGCGCAGCCGCCTGCGCCGGGTCGATCTGGTCAGGGCAGGCGAGCCTCCCTTCGCCGACCTGCTCCCAGCGCCCAAAGCCGCGCTCGTGCGCCTCCGCCGCCGCGACATGCTCGAGCCCGGCTGGGACGTCGAACAGCACCTGAGGGCGCCAGGGCCCCGAACGCCACGCGGCGGGCTGCGGGAGGGCGCTCACGTGGGCGCTCGCGCGCAGCAGCGCCTCGCGCTCCGGCTCCGTCTGCGGCTCGATCTCCTGGAGACGCTCGGCCGCCTGCGGGCCGCCGATGGCGCCCAGCGCCAGGATGAGCGAGGGGCGCACCCACCTGACGCTCTCCTGCTCGAGCGCCGCCGTGAGCGCGTCGATGCTGGTCGGCGAGCCGTGGGCGCCCAGCGCCACCGCGGCATTCTTGCGCACCTTCGCGTCGGGATCGGTCACGACCGCGCGCTCCAGCGCCTCCGTCCCGGCCGGCGTCGGCTTCAGCCTGCCGAGCAGGAAGGCGGCAGACTGGCGAATGCGCGGGGCAGGGCTCCGGAGCGCCTCGACCAGGTGCGGCGTTGCGGCGCGGCCCGCGGCCAGGAGCGCTGCGCCGGCCCGCTTCCGCCGCTGCTGATCGTCGGTATCTAGCTGCGCGATGAGCCGCGCGAGATCGGCGTCTGGTGGAGGCATATGCTCACCACGGCGTCGGGCTATCGTCGGGAAGCTCTCGGTCACGCGCATTGCGGTGGAGTGGTGCGGGGAGACTCTGGGAGGCGAAGCCTCTCCGAACCTCTCCGGGGGTGCGGGGCGAGGGCGGCGCGTGCGTCGCGTGAATCATAGCATACTGCCGGGGAACGCACCTTAGCTGCGGCGCGCCCGCGCGTACTCGGCTGCGGCGAGCAGGCGCGGGCGGGCGGCGAGGAGCCGCGAGAGCCAGCGCTGCCGCTCGAAGCGGTCCGGGACGCACCCCGGGTGGTCGAGGATGTACTGGCGCTGGCAGCCGCGGATGGCGTTCCAGCGCGCGAGCACATGCTCCCACTCCGCCTGGTCGAGCGCCGCCAGCGCGGCCACGGTCTCACCCTCGGCGGCCGGGCCGTAGGCCAGCCGGGTCAGGAGCGGGTCGATCGGATCGGGCCGCTCCGGCAGCACAGTTCGCCAATCCGGGCCTGTGTACGGCGGGACTTCGGGCTCCTGCGGCGGCGGCCAGGGCAGCGGGCGCATCGAGAACGGGCCTGCCGGCGCGCCCTCGCAGCGCAGGACGGCGTACTGGTGCTGCGTAGGGTTCTGCTGGCTGATGTCAGCGGCGGTGATGCCGCTCGCCGCGTAGGCCCTCGCGTAGACCGAGGCGTCCGGCTCGCTGGTCTGCAGAATGATGCGGTTGGCTGCGTTGATAAGCATGATGTCTCGCAGGTCGCCGAGCTGGGCGAGGGCCTGGTGGGCGTAGATAGCGGGGATGCCGAGCGAGCGCAGCCGGGTCATCGCCACCTCGAGATCGGCCGCCGCGCCGCCTGCCAGCACCTGCAGCTCGTCCACGACCAGCGGGTAGCTCGCGCGGGTGGTGTCGGAGCCGCCGCGGGCAAACGCCGCGCGCACGAACGCCTGGAAGACCAGCATCCCGACTGCGCCCGCCAGGCCGCCGAGGGTCATGTCCGGCAGCGGCACCAGCACGATCAGCCCGCGCTCGATCGCATCCGTGAGGTTGAATGTCGGCTCGGCCTGGGTCGCCAGGTAGCGTGTCGTCTCGGAGGTGAGCAGGGCGTCGAGGCGCCGCAGCAGGGCGTCGCGGCTGCTGCGCTGGCCCTCGCCCAGCTGCCCGAATGTCGTCCGCCAGAAGGAGACGACCTCGACGTTCGACGCGCCCTCGAGCAGCCGCGTGCGGTAGGCGTGGTCCAGCAGCGCCTGCCTGACGTGCGCGAGCGTTGGCTGCGGCTCGCTCTCCAGCACGAGCAGCGTCGCCATCGTTGCGAACTGCTGCATGCCCGGCGCCTTGCTCCACGTCTCCGGGTCGAGCCGCGCGAAGATCGCGAGCACCTGCCCGAGCGCCAGGTCCGCGCCGCCGGGCTGGGCCAGGTCGGCGCCCGCCAGCGGGTTCAGCCCGATCGGCCAGGCCGCGTCGAGCACGTCGAGCAGCACCAGGCGCCCCTCGTCCGCCAGCGGAGTGAGCCGGCGAACTGTCGTGACCAGGCTCCCTTCGCGGTCATCGCCCTTACCGTCGATCAGCGTGAAGCCGTGCGGCGCGAACTGGACGCAGATATTGGCGAGCAGGCGGCTCTTGCCCGCGCCCATCCCGGCGGTGAGATGCAGGATCTGCCGCAGGTCGCGAAGCGAGGGGCCGACGGGCGCGTCGGTCCCGTCCGCGTGGCGCGCGTAGCCGACCGCGACCCGGTCGCTGCCGGTGGCCGGGCCGATGAATGCGTGTGGCGGCGCCTGGATCCTGCGGCAGTCGAGGAGCCGCACCAGCCCGCTGATCGAGGGCGCCGGCAGATGCCAGAGGCCGGCGAGCTCCGCGGGCGTCAGGATATCCGGGTCGCGCCAGGGGCGGAGCGGCAGCAGCAGAGTGGCCGGAGGCGTGAAGCGCGGGACTCGCCCGAGGACTGCTGACTGCGCGCCGCGCCCGTGCCCGATCGGGACGAGGCGCTGGAGCCGGCTGGCGGTGCGAGCCTGGTATGCCGCCAGCGCATTCCCGACTGCGTCCAGGGCCGCGCGTCCTGTGTCCAGGTTATCGGCGACTGCGACGGCGCGGATGGTCACTTCGAACGGCGCCCCGGCGAGCTTCGTCTCGAGCGCCGCCGCGTCCTGCGCAAGAGCGTAGTCCTCCTTCTGCTCCAGCCGGAGCTTGAGCGCGGTGCCGCGCCCGCGCCACCCGCGGTTCAGCACCCAGCCGAGCGCGCCCGCGCAGGGGCGCACGACGATCTGCAGCTCGACGTAGCTGGCCGCGTGCGGGCGCACCGCTGCCAGCAGCGGCCCCAGCGTGTCGGCCGGGGTCTCGGCGCTGAGCCGCAGCGGGTACTCGGGCGGGAGCGCGAGGCCGAACTCGCGCCACATGACAACCGGGGCCTCCGCGGCCCTGGCGCGGAGCGGGTCTTCAGCCGGCTCGACGACTGCGCCGGGCGCGAGGCCGGCGATGGCGTGAGAAACGAGCGCGAGGGCGCGCCCGCGCTGTCGCTCGCTTCCAGCCACGAACGCGCCTAGCTCAGCCGGCTGATCCGGCTCGGCGCCGATCACCAGCGCGCACCAGGGGGCGCGCCCGGACAGGCGGCCCCGCGTCGGGAGGCCGGCGGCGAGCACGGAGAACAGCTCCATATCCGGCCCGACACGAGCGGCTCCACTGCCCGGGCCGGCCTCGCGGGGAAGCAGGACGCGGGCGTAGACGCCGCGCCGGCCATGGTGGGCGGTCGCCCGTGCCTGCAGCGCCATCGCGCACCCCGCGACCAGCAGCTCGGCGGCGATGCCGAGCAGGCCCACGAGCGCGGCCGCGCGCACCAGCGGCTGCCAGGCGTCATCGAGAGCTGCGCTCAGCAGCGCGGCTGCGAGGAGCTCCGGCCCGGGCGGCGCGGGCAGCGCCAGAGGCGCGAAGCTGGATGGCTCGACACCGGTGGCTTGGGCGGCGGGACGCGTGCTGCCGAAGGTGCGCTCGAGCTGCTGCAGCGGCTCCCGCAGCAGCGCAAGCCCGATGACGACGAGCAGCGCGGAGCGAACGATCGCCGGCAGCAGCCCAGGGCGCGGCGGTCTGGTGCCACGAGGCGGCTGGGCGCCCGCTCGCCCCGCCGATGGGTGTGATCTGGCAGACATGGTCGCTCCTCCTCAGCGCCCCTCGATCGGGAGCGGGGTCTCGGTCAGCCTGGCTGCGATCCAGCGCAGGTCGTCGCTGCGCAGCGGGCGTGGCTCGCGCCAGCGCAGCCCTTCGCTGGCAGGTTCTGCCAGTACGCCGGCGGCGTCCAGCCAGGCCATGAGCGCGGGCGCGGCGCCGCGCCACCCCGGCGGAAGCAGGGCTGCTATCCGCCCGCGCGTCACCCCCGGCGGCGTCGCCTGCACGATCGTCTCTTCCGCGAGCATGCGCCGGACGACGTGTTCGACATCGGCGGGCGCCAGGCCGGCAGGCCCCGCTGGCCAGTGATCCTCGGTCGGGACCGATGAGGTATCCGCGTTGTCGGCGAGCGGCGCGAGCCCGTCGATCGCCCGCCCGAGCCGCGCCGCGAGGCTGCTGGCGTCGGAGCTGGCTGTTGGCACAGGCGATGTGTCATGTCCCGCCATGCCCCCTTGGAGATCAGGCACATCCCACAGCACCGGCGGCAGGTCGGTCGCCAGCCCCAGCGCCTCTACGGCCGCGCGCACCTCGCCCTCGTGCATCACGAGCGGCCGGCCCGCGAGCTGCGCCCCGTGCGCGATGAGCAGCGCCTCCCCCCGGCGCGGCCAGCCGGCGCGCCCATGCACCAGCCGCGCGTCGCCCTGGCCGCCCGATGTGAGCAGCGCGGGGAGGAGCGCGTACAGCTCGCGGCCCTCGGCGCTCACGTGCCGCTGCAGCACCACAAGGTGGAGCGGCACGACCGGGCGCTGGCGCAGCCGCCTGACGAGCGAGGCGAGCTCAGGCAGCAGGGCCTCGTTCGGCTCGACAGCTACGAGGAGCAGCGGGCGCACCCGCTCGCGCTGCCAGCCGTGCCGCAGCGCGCGACCGATGGACGCCAGCGCCTCGCGCGGCCCGCCCGGCGCGTGGACCAGATGGGGCGCACCGGCGTACAGCGGCGATATCTGGCCGCTATCGAGCACCGCCAGCGCGAGCGCGCGCGGCGAATGTGTGTACAGCAGGCGCACGAGCAGGGCGTGCAGCGCGCCGGCTGCGCCGCCGCCATAGATCCCGAGGTGCTGAGCTGGCCCGGTGTGATCCCATCCGAGCGGCAGATAGCGCGTGGTGCGCCCGCCGCGGCCGTGGCGCAGCAGCGGTGCGACCAGCGGCCCATCGGCGGCGATGTCGGCGCAGCCGGTCACGGCCACCGCGAGGATTCCCCTGCGCCACGATGCGCTCCAGCCAGGGCGCAGGCGTGTCAGGCGGCTGGGGAGCGAAAGAAGATCGCTTTCTTCGGCCGGGTTGGGGTCCACAAGCGCGCTCACGCGGCCGGCGCCCTCCTCGACGTCCAGGCCCAGCACGTGGCTGCGCAGGCCGAGCCGTCCCCACTCGGCAGACAGGGCCGCCGCTACTGTCTGGGCCACGTCCTGCGGTACGGCGTCGTCGACGCGGGGTGTCTCTGCGCTCTCCTGATGCGCGCACTGGGTGTCATCGGCCCGGTCGTGCATCTCGTCGCTGAGCAGATCCGCTGTGACAGGCTCGGGGTCCGGCACCGGCGGCAGGTCCAGCAGAAACGGCGCGTCGGGCGCGAGGTCGAGCTGGAGCGCCACCTGGCGCCGCTGTATGCGCAGCTGCGTGAGCCGCAGCCAGATCGGGCGCAGCCACGCGGACAACCGCGACAACCAGCCCTTCGAACCAGCGAACGGAGGCCGGCGAAGCGCGCGCCACAGGCGGCGATGGCGCCAGGGGCGTACAGCGGCAACGGCGAGCAGGGCCAGGAGCGCGATATACGCCGGAGCAGGAAGCGACGCGGCGTACCGGTAGCCGTCGGCGAGCGCGGGGCCCGCTGCGTGCAACAGGTGGCGCAGGTCCGCCGGCTGGGGTGCCTGGGCTGCCAGCCAGGATGCGAGTGCGGCAGCCGCCTCCGCCGGAGCTTCCACGCGCATCGGCAGCACGTCAGCCTGCGGAAGGAGCGGGGCGAGCAGCACCAGCGCGCCCGCCAGCAGCATAATGGCGCCCAGAAGGAGAATTTCGATGCGGTGAGACGAGCCACCCATGGCGGAGCCTCCTACTCGTCGAGTGTTACCAGCCAGACCCCGCCCGCCCCGTGCAGCAGCAGCTCGCCGTCGTGCCAGATGCCGTGCAGGTCGGGCGTGAGCGCCACCGCCGGCACGCTGGCCTCGCCGATCAGCAGCCCGCGCTGGTAGCGCCCGATGACGAGCTCATCCTCGTGAGCGACGGCAACGCGCAGCCAGCCGCCCGGCCGGTAGTCGAGCGCGCGCGCGTCCAGCGGCCCGGCGTCCTCGGGGATCAGCGTGGCGAGCGACGCGGACCAGAGGCGCGAGACGTCGGCGGTGTCCGGCGCAACCCACAGCAGGCGCTCGGGCGCCCAGGTGAGCGGGACGAGCGCGCCGCGGTAGGCCGCTGCGTCCAGCTCGGCGACCGTCACCGCCGCAATGCTCGGTCGCAGACGCGCGAGGGTCAGCGCCAGCCGATCATCCGCCTGGCTGTGGATGACGACCGCGCTGCCGTCGGGGTGCCAGGCCAGCCGCCGGATAGCTCCGGGGACAGCGACGATCGGCGCGCGCTGCTGATTGGCGCCGACGAGGCTGATCTCTTCGCCGCCGGCGGGCGTTCGCTCGCCGACCAGCAGCGCCGAGCCGTCCGGCGCGAACTGCACGAGGGTGACGGTGCCGGAGATGGGGATCGTCACGTGCTCGTCCCCCCAGCCGCGCACCTCGAGGCTCCCGGCGGCGCGCTCGCGGCTGTCCTGGGCGGGCCGGTAGACCGCCTCGAGCAGGCGCCCTTCGAGGTGAAGCTGGTCGGCGAGCCCGCCGTAGGCGTCGATCGTCGTGAGGCGCTCGGCGCCTCGGAGTCCGAAGGCGACCGTCTGAACGGGCTGCGGCGTTGCCTGCGCATCCGCGGGCGTCGGTGTCACAGCCAGGTCGTCTAGCCTCGGGGAATTGAGCACCCGCCACGCGCCATCGCTGCGCCAGACCTGGGCGACCTCCATGTTCGGCGCGGAGGCTGGGAGCTGGCGCACCTGCGGCGTGGGCAGGCCGGACGGGAGGTCGAGCTGGAGCGTCTCGCCGCTGCGGAGCTCGACCTGCGCCCAGGCGCGCCGCCCGTCCGGAAGCTGCGCGCTGACGGTGTGCCGGCCGGCGTAGAGCTGGCGCGGCCACGGGCGCCCGTCCACCAGGATCGACGCCTCCGGCGCGGCGCGCACGACGAGCGTCGCTTCACCGCGCCACACGGGCGGGACGACTCCGGCGGCGAGCGCGGCGAGGCCCGCGAGCAGCAGCGTCGCGATCGCGATTCGCCAGCGCCAGCGGTAGACGATGCGCGCCAGCAGCGCATCGAGGTTGATTCGGTAGTTCGCGACCACGGGACAGCACCTCCTACCGGTCGTGTCCGGTGATGATGCGGTGGATCGTCTCGGGCCACATCGGGATCAGCACCGGCGTGCGCTCGCCGTCGGCCAGAAGCAGCGCGCTCGCCCCGATACCCTTCACCAGCCGGCAGCCGGCGAGGTAGCGGGCCTCCTCGTCGTTCAGGCCGAGAAGGGCGGCGGCGCGCGCCACGGCTCTGGAGTCGCGGTTGAGCCCGAGCACCAGCTTCGTCCGCGCGTTCTCCAGCAGCACGCGCGTCTGCTCGCTCTCGTCCAGGTCGTCGAGGCTCTGGGTGATCACCGTGGCCTTGAACTGCAGCGAGCGCCCGATGCGGAAGATGGTCTGGAGCGTCCGCGCGCCGGCCTCGGACTGAAGCAGGGCGTGCGCCTCGTCCAGCACCAGGTGGCTGCGGGGTGCGGCGCGGCGGTTGAGCGCCGTCGTCACGAAGAAGTCCATCACGATCACCGGGAGCAGCCGCTCGAGCACGTCGTCGCGCGCGCGCAGCAGCGACGAGAGGTCGATCGCGAGCAGCGGCGAGTCGGTTGGGATGTTCGAGGGGCGGCTGAACAGGTCCCCGACTGTGCCGCGCGTGAACAGGTCCAGCGCCTGGGCCAGCGCTCGCTCCTGCGCGCTTTCGGCGAGCGACGTGAGGCGCGCCTGGACGTCGCCGAAGGTCGGCATCGGCCGATCGAAGCTCTGCGGGTCGGGCGTGATCCCGTGCGCCTCGTAGGACTCGAACAGCGCGCGCTCGATCAGCGCCATCCCGCTCGCGTCCACCGCGGTGCCCATCGCCCGCAGCTCGCGGGTGATCAGCGCCTTGACGAAGCCGACCCGCTGGCCCAGGAGGTCCTCCTCCAGCTCCGCGACCAGCTGCGCGCGCTCGGGCGTGAGGCGCGGCAGCTCAAGTGGGTTGATGTGGAACCCGGCGCGCCGCGACAGCGTGATGTACGTGCCGCCCAGCGCCGTCACCAGGTGGCGGTACTCCTGGTACTTCGGGTCCAGGATGAGCAGCGCCTCATCGCCGAGGGCGAGCTCCTGCGCCAGCAGCCCGCTCACCGCGTAGGTCTTGCCGCTGCCGGACTCGGCGACGACCAGCGCGTGGGGGTTGGTGGCCCGCCAGCGGTCCCAGAAGATCGGCCGGCCGTTCTGCGGGTGCTCGCCCCACACGATCGGCAGACCGTCTCGCCGGCTCAGCCCGGCCGGGGCGACCGGCATGCCCATCGCCGCGGCGCGCCCGCTGGTGTCGTGCGCCAGCCCGAGCTCTTCGCGGCCGAGCGGCAGCGCCCAGATGTAGCCCTCCCACTGGCGGAACGGCGGCACGCCCAGCTCGACCCCCTGGCGCGCCGCGGCGAGCCGGATCGCCTCCACGCGGGCGCGCAGCTCCTCGTGGGTCGGCGCCACCACGGTGATGGCGATGCTGTACTGGAAGAGGCGATCCGCGCCGCTCGCCAGGTCGCGGCGCAGAGCTGCGGCCGCCTCCATGCCCTGCTGCGCGTCCACGTCCAGGCTCACGCCGGCCTGAACGTCGCCCGCCAGCGTCCCGAGCCCGGCCTCCTCGCTGCTCGTCAGCAGCCGCCGCGCGAGAGCGTCGGGGATGGGCACGATGCGCTGGTGGACCGTGATGCCCGGCGTGTCGAGCCCGAGGTTGGCGTCGCTCAGCCAGGCGAGCGCGAGCGTCGGCGGGAAGCTGCGCACGTGCAGCGTCGTCATCCAGGACGCGCCGGCCTGCATCACGCCCGACCTGCGCCGGTCCACGCCGTCGGGCGCGATCAGATCGGCGACCCCGCTTGCGCCGGAGCGGAGCCGCTGTCCCGCCCCGTGCAGCACGCCGCGCCGCTCGATGACCGGTTTCTGGAGTGCATCTCGAAGGGTCATTTGGCCTCCTCACGTGCGGCTACAGCGCGCTACGCCCCCACGATCCGCCGCACCCGGTCGAGCAGCGCGCCGGCCAGCGGGTAGCGCTCACTGCGCACCGGGTCCGCCTGGCGGTACAGCAGCATCACGATCTCCTCGCGCTCCATGAGGCGCGGCGAGGGCGTGCCGCCGAGGATCGACAGCGCCTCGACGAGGCGCCGGGCGCGCTCGATCGCCGCTGTTAGCGCCGGGCGCCCGGGAGTCTCAGCGCCGGCGCCCTTTCGACGCAGGTCACCGCGCAGCAGCGACGCGAGCGAGGGCGGCCCGGCGAGGCCGGCGGCGCCGCCCTCGGACGTGACCGCCCAGACCACCTGCTTCGAGCGGCTGCTCGTGTGCTGCTCGAGCGCGTGCAGGTAGTCGCAGATCTCGCCCAGCACCGCGGCGTGCAGCCGCCGGCCCTCCGCGAGCGCTCGCTCCTGGCGGACGAGCAGCTCCGCGACCTCGTCAGCCACGTCGTGCGGCTGGTCGAAGACGTAGATGTCGAGCGGCGCGTCGAGCGCCAGCAGCAGGCGGTGGTAGTCGGCGGCGGCGTGTGCGCGAGCCTGTCGCGGCGCCAGCTCCCACTGCGGCGCGCCGCCCACCACAAGCCCAACCCCGACGCCGTCGGAACGGAGCAGCCCGCCGCGCACGACCTGGATGGCGAACAGCGCGCGTAGCTCGTTCATGGCGTGCCTCCGGGCTCATGCTGCCAGCGCGGGCGGCGCGGCAGCGCGTGGGTGGCGGTCTCCGGCGGAAGCGTGATCTCGGGCCGCTCGAGCTCGAGCTGCCCTGGCCGCGACAGGTGCGCCGCGACCAGCCGGACGAACGCCCAGGTGGAGTAGCCCCACCAGCTTCCCTCGAGCAGCACTATGCCGACGCCGGCGACCAGGCTGAGCCACTGGGCGACGGCGATCAGGTCCGCCCCGCGCGCCACCGCGATTCCGCCGACCAGCACGCAGCCCATGACGAGGACGAACGAGCGCGCTGGGAGGCGGGTGTTGGCCATCTGCAGCGAGGCGCGGACGCGCAGGCGACGCGGGGCGCGGACGGCGAGATACTCGTCGTACATGGTCACTTGATCAGCTCGGCCGCTTTGCTGGCGATGGTCGGCGCCTGCCCGGCGAGCGCCAGCAGAATGACGAACACCGCCAGGTCGATCCCCGCCGAGCGCAGGTCGCGCGGGCTTGAGAAGAGGTGCTTCGCCATATCGATCAGCAGGAAGAAGCCGCCGCCGACCGTGATGACGCGCAGGAGCCAGGTGGTGAGCTCGGCGAAGAAGCCGTCCATCGAGGGGAGCGCGCCTGCCAGCGAGGAGAGCTCGGCAAGTGTGTGGATCGCGAACATGGTTGGTGCCTCCTGTGTTGTGCGATGTACTGCGAGAACGAGCCGAAGGCCAGTGTCTGAATGAGCGCTAGTTACACCATCCCCACCCCCTCCAGACCGCGCAGCTCGCGCTGCGCAGCCACTCAAGCACCGATCCGCCGCCGTACCGCCCGCCGTCGGCGTAGGGTGACCAATACTGACCGGCGGGCGTGGCGCCGGGGACCGGGGTGACGACCAGCGAGTCCGGGTGTCCGGGCGGCGGAAGCTGGTAGGGCGCGCCCTCGGGGATCACGGTTCCCCCGGCGAGGCGCTCGCCCCCGAGCGCCCTCGGCAGGAAGTCGAGCGGGTCGGCCATCTCGGTCCAGCAGCTCGCGTCCGGCGGCGGAGACAGGCCGCGCAGCCACTCCGCGGTACACACGTTGGTCGCCCGGAAGCTCCCGTCGTAGCTTCGTACGCGCAGGCCGAGATGGAGGTGTGGACCGGTTGTTGCGCCGCTGAGGCCGACAAACCCGACGATGCTGTCGAGCTGGTGCACCTTGTCTCCGGGGCGCACCGGCGGGCCGCAGCCCGCGATGGTCTCGACAGCGCCTGAGAAGGAAGGCTGGCCCGGCGCGCAGAGACCGGCCTGGTCCCCCTGCGGCGCACCGTCGAGCGGCGGCGCTACCGGCGTGCCGGGGTCCAGCGTCATCTCTTCGCACCCGCTGACGATGCGCCGGGCCTGCAGAAAATGCGCCCGGTAGAAGGGGTCCTGGGAAACATCGTGCAGCACGCAGCCGACGCGGTGGTTGAAGCAGTCCATGAACAGCCCCTGCCCGGCGTAGATCGCGACGTGCTGGCCGCCGGAGTAGCGCAGGAACACCAGGTCTCCCAGCGCCCAGCAGCGGGTCTCCGCGCCGCGCAGGTCGTCGAGCGTGCAGGGGAGCGCCACCCCGTCGTCGAGCTGCTGGTAGGTGTTGCTGCCGATCGCGACCCCGGCCTGAGCGTAGGCCCACCAGACCAGCCCCGAGCAGTCGAAGGAGTTCGGGCCGGTGCGCGGGAGCGGGAGGCCGTCCGGGCCGCGCGGATCGCCGGGCAGCGCGCCCCCCTGGCTGTAGCGCGCCCCCTGGCGGCTGAGGGCGGCAACGACGGCCTGGAAGCAGGGCGCAGGCGCCGGGAATACCTGTGGCACGGTGGTTGGCTGGACGGGGTGGGGGTAGGCGACGGGCGCTGTCGGGCTTCTGGTCGCCGTCGGCGGATAAGTGGGCGGCGGCCAGGCCTCCGGTGTGATGACCAGGTTCGACAGCTTGACCACGACCTGCTGCGCGACAGATACGCCCTCAGCGGATGCGACCATGCGCACGGAGACTCGCGCGAGCGGGCGGGCGTCGCTGGCGCGCACGATGAGGCGAACAGTCGCCGGCGCGCCGTTCCACGCCCTGACCAGGCAGTGGGCCTCGGCGCCGGAGCAGCTGCCGGCGGTGGTTGAAACATCGAGCAGCTCGAGCTGGGGGTCGAGCTCGAGCTGGACGGCGATGCTCTGCGGCGCGCCTTGCCAGCTGAAGATCGAGCCGGTGAGACTGAACACCTGGCCGACCGCCGGGCTCGGGTGGGACGCCGCGAGGCTCAGCGACAGCGGCTCCCTGGTGGGCTCCGAGGTAGCTGAAGTTGCAACTGGGGACGGCGGGAGCGTGGCCGTCTCCGCAGGCATCGCCTGATATGCCGCGGCGTACGACATCGCCGAGCCCGAGCCGTGGGCGGTAAACGTTCCCGATGATGCATTTGTGAGCGGTAGAGCGCCGAGTCTCCACGTACACCGGCTGCCGCCTGCGACACGCTCGCAGCGGGCCGCTGTCGCCGGGCGCGCGCTCGATGTCTCCGCAGAGCTCTTGGGCGGCATCAGCCCCTGCCCGAGCTCCAGCGAGCCGCTGATCGCCGGCGTGGCCGTCGGTGGGGGCGGGGGCGGCACGAGATGTGCCCGGAAGCGCAGGGCCACGTCGCCGGCCGCGCGCCCGGCGTCCACCGGCGTCTGCCAGGTCAGCGAGACCTCCTCGCCCGGACGGCCCGCCGGCTCGTCGGGGATCCATCCCTCCCAGCCGCCGCCGCGCTGGCCCCAGCTCACCGTCGTGCGGCAGTTGGCCGGCCGGTCATAGGTGAACATAACGGTTCCCGGGCCCACGCGCTCCGGCACGAAGCGCGGCATATCGCCCGCGCACCACACGCTGATCTCGCCGTCGGCCATATCCGGCTGGAGCTCGCCGTGGCCGACCGGCTGGTAGCCGTCGTATGCCTCGTAGCGCCCGTAGCGATCGGCGATCCGGCCCTGCAGCTGCACGTACAGCCGGTAGGGCTCGAGGTGCGCGTAGAGCGCCTCGAAACCCTCCTGGGCGCTCGTGATCCGCACCGTCTGGCCGCCAGCAGCCGCGTGCGGCTGCTCGGCCCCGGGGTTGTCCCAGCCGACATATGTCACGGTGGCGTCGAAGAGCGCGGCCGCCGGGCAGCGGCGGCAGAACGCCTGTCCGGCCAGGTCCACCCCCTCGTGGAACTCGACCTGCTGCGGATTCAGCGGGTCGGCCCGCCACCCGAAGCCGCTCGTGACCGACCAGCCTGCAGCGCGGTAGCCGCCGGCTGTGTCAGTCGCGACCGGCACCGGCCAGACGACGGTGGAGCTCTGGAACACAGCTCCTGCCATCGCACACGCCAGCACGATCGCAAGGACTCCCAGCGTCAGGGCGGCGACAAGCGCGAGCGCGGGCCCGGCCTTGAGCGCCAGCCCACTTCGGGCTGCCCAGGCCACTGGCACTGCAGGGGATCGCTCGTCGCCCTCCTGCCCCGCGTACGTCTCTTGTTGGTTGTCGCTCATAGCGCCTCGGGCTACAGTGCAAGGGTGAGATGGAGGCTCGATAGTGCGCCCTATCGACGGTCGCGGAGATTCAGGCTCTGGCTCGTACCTGCGCGGCGTGCGGCCGCGCTACGCGCCGGGTCTGCGGCGGCCGCCGGGCCGGATGGCGCCGCCGGCTCCCGTCCCCGCTCCTGGGCGGCCGCAGCCGGAGCGCTCTCACGCCGGCCAACTGCCCGGCTGAGCCAGCGGGTGGTTCGGGCGAGCATGCGCCCGCGCGCCAGCGCGGCGACTGAGGTACCCACCAGCCCGGACGGCGGCGCACCGGCGCCTGCGATCCCGGCGAGCGCCGACTCCCCGCCGATCGCCATGCCGAACACCACCGTCGCCAGAATGCGCCCGATCACTATCTCCTCGACCTGCGTCTGGCCGGTGAGCAGCGCCTGGCCGAAGAACAGCGAGCCGATCCAGAGAAAGAAGACCCACGTGGTCTGCTGGAGCAGGGTGTCGAGCAGCTTGGCGAGCCACTGCCCGAAGCGCGGGCTGGTCGAGCGGTCCATCAGCAGCGCTCCCATCAGCGGCGCGATGCTGATCAGGATGGTGAGCTGGACCATCCGCATCAGCGCCTTCACGGCCAGGGCGAACACCGTCACGAGCATGACCAGTGTCGTGATCTGCAGGCCGAAGTTCAGGTGCACGCTCGGCTGGAGCATCTGCTCGAGCAGACCCTGCGTCGTCTGGCGGAGCAGCAGGCCGTGAAACTCGTTCAGCGCGCTCATCATGACCCGCAGCACGCGGTCCGACCCCTTGACGAACAGGAGCGCGAGCACGAAGCTGATGACCAGCGGCTTGCCCTCGGCCGCCAGGCTGCGCGGCCCCTCCGCGATCAGCCGCCCGATGCGCAGGGTGAACAGCAGCCCGATCAGCGAGATTGCGATCGGCGTGAGCGCGCCCCAGATCGTGTGGACGACGCTCCCGATGCTGCGGTGGCTGTCCAGGAAGAGCTCCGGCGGCGTGCAGGTGATGATGTTGACCCCGCCGGCGCAGCTCGACTCGGCGGTGGCGACGGCGATCAGCTGCTGCAGCCCGAGCGTCAGCGCCTGGTTCATCGTCCCGATCGCGCCGCTGGCGATCCCGAGCCCCGCGTCCATCACCCAGTTCCCTGTCGCGAGCTCGCGGCCCAGCCAGTCGAGCGGCCAGTCGTTCGACTTCGGCATGGCGGCGGGGGCGACAGCCGGCACGTCCGGCGGCGGGAGCGCGCGCACGGCGCTCCAATCGCCCGCGCCGCCGGAGCTGCCCTGTGGAGCGACGTCGTCGCCGCGCGTGCCCGGCGCATCGGCGTGCGCTGGACGAGGGGCCAGCAGCGCCACGGCGCAGCAGAGCAGAAGCGGCCACTTGAGCATCTTCAGGTTCATCGCCGTACCTCTACTGCACCACAATCTCGGTCGTCACGTCGGCGATAAGCCAGGCGCCGGCGCGCTGGAGCCGGTAGATGTTGCGCGTCAGCACGCCGCGCCGGCTGCTCACGATCTTCCCTTCGGACCACACGACTACGTCCCACAGCTCCTGCGTCTCGACTGTCACCCAGGCGCCGCTCGCCTCGGCGCTCAGCACCCCCCAGCGCCGCAGCCTCGCATCGTGAGTCTCGCCGAGTGCCGCGCGGCGGTCGTACTCGGCGCGCGCCTGCGCGATCGCGGCTCCCGACGGGTGCAGGTGCGGCAGAAGATGCTCCACACGCCCTTCGCGCGCAGCGATGATGCTGGCGCGGTTGTAGGCGGCGACCGTTGCGATCGCCTGCTCCACTGGCTCGTCGCGCTCTTTCGGGGAAGCCTGCGCTGGCGCATCCGCGACCTCCGGCGCCCGCTCGCCGGCCGCGTGGGGGCTGACATCCGCCGCGCCGCCGGTGACCGAGAGCGCGATCAGGGCTGCGCACAGCGTGGCCGCGCCCCCCTGCACGGCCCGCGGCCGCAGCAGCATCCAGCCCAGCAGCCGGTCGATCGGTCGCAGCTCGGTGAGACGCGCAAGCAGTGGTTCAAGCGCGCTGTGGCGGTGTTCGCTCACGCAAAACCTCTGGTCGTTGGCGGCGAGTACGGCATCTCGGGGCTGAGCACCGGGCTCCGGCGGGCGGCTGACTAGCGGCGCCTCTTCGCGCCCGGCGGGACGGCTGGGCGGCGGCGCAGCCCTGCGTACAGCTCCTCGCGCGAGAGCCACAGCTCCCCGCCGACCCGCCGTGTTGTGAACTTGCCCGCCTCGATCCAGAACAGCATGGTGTCAGTCGTCACGCGGTACAGATCGGCCGCCTCGCGCAGCGGCATCCACTCCTCGCGCAGCGCCATGTGCTGAACCATCGCCGCCAGTGAAGGCCATCGTCCCTGTCGCATTGCTCACCTCATGTAGCCACTCGACGAACGTATCCCGACAACATCGCCAGACCCCACACGTCACGATCTGGACGCCCGGCAGCTCGCCGCGCCGCAGCGACTCGTGGAACCAGGTCCGCCCCATGAGCGGCTTCACCTCGTACGATGTCAGCACGCTCGGCAGCGACTCGGGGCCGCCGCGCTCTGCCAGCCGCTTCAGCGCATCGTTCGCGCGCTCCGCGGCCGATCGGCCGATTGGTGGCATCTCACAGACCTCCGCTCATCAGCAGGCTTCCGCCGACCATGACGTAGAGCAGGTTTCCGAGAATCCCGACGACGAGGCTTGCGGCGACCACCAGCAGTAGCCAGAGCGTCCGCCGCTTCATCATGCGTGTGAACTCGTCGCGCATGATTGCCTCGAGGGTCGCCTCGTGCGCGGCGAGCGCCGTCTGCACGTCGGTGCCTTCGGCCTCCGCCTGCGCCAGCGCCTCGGCCACATCGACGAGCTCCTGGCAGCCGCGCGCCCGCGCGACGGTGCGCAGAGCGTCGAAGGGCCGGAGCCTGCGCTCGCGGACCAGGGCGAGCGACTCTGCGACGACCGCCTGCATCGGCAGCAGGTGGCGCTGCGGCCGCGCGATGTAGCGGCCCAGCAGCGATGCGGGCGCCTCGTAGCCCGCCAGGGCGACGCGCACGTAGCTCACCAGGCCCGGCGTGAGGCGCCGGAGATCGTGTCGCTCGCGCTTCGCCTGGACGAGGGGCCGGCGCGGCAGGACCAGGCCGATGTACAGGTAGAGGCCGAGCGCGGTGCTTATCAGCAGCGTGCGGGCCGTCCCCGCCACGCCGCCCGCGTATCCGGCGAGCAGCAGCAGGCCGACGAGCGTCGCGGCGGCCAACTGGCCGAGCGCCATGCGCGCGGCGATCGTGCCGCCGGCCGGAGAGCTGCGGAAACCGGCGAGCAGCAGCCGCGCCCGCTCGATCCGGGCGAGTCCGAGGGCGGCCAGCGTCGCTCCAGCGGCGCTGAGGGCGAAGAACGGCGCGCCTGGGGTGAGAAGGAGATCGATCACGAGCGTTCCTCCGCGTCAGTAGTCGATATCGTCGATCCGCGCGAGCAGCAGGCCGGCGACGATCGGCGCAAGGAGCGCCGCGGCCACCAGCACCCCCGCGGCGAGGCCGAGCGGGCCCTGGTAGGCTCGCGCCACCCGGTCCTGCTGCGTCACCAGCAGGTACGCCGCCATCAGCAGGCCCGCAAGCCCGATCGCCACGCCGCTGTAGCGCATCTGGGCCAGCTCGGTCGCTGCGGCGCTGCGGCGGCGCTCGGCGGCGAAGAGCGCGAGCGAGGCGGCGCCGAGCCGCTGGGTTAGCACATCGTGGGTCTGCCCGAGCGCGACCTCGAGGTGGCCGAGAAACGTCGCGTGGCGCCGCGATGGGGTCTGCTGCGCGAGAGCGGCGACGACCTGCTCCGGCGTCGCGAGGCCGCGGCGCGTCACAGGGGCGGCCATGCGCTCGGCCAGAAACGTCCACTCGGAGCGCAGCGGCCCGGCGGGCAGATCCGCGACGACGCGCTCGAGCGCGCCCTGGAAGCTTCCGCCCGCGCGCAGGTAGCCGCAGAGCCGCCCGACGACCGCCGGGAGCGCGCGGTCGAGCGCGTCCACATAGCGCGCCTCCTGCGCTCGGAGAAACGCCCAGATCACCAGGCAGGCGGCCGGCGCGGCGAGGACCAGGGCGATGAACGGCGTCGCGACGAGGCTGAGGGCGGCGGTCACCAGCAGCACGGCGGCCAGGCTCGCGCCGAACAGCTGACCTGGTGTCGTCACCGGCGGCGACCAGAGCAGCGCCGGGTCTTCGTCTCCGGCGGTGGCGCGCCGGCGCTCGATCAGCCGGCGGCAGGCGCTCAGACCCCAGCCGCGCAGTGTCAGTGAGACCCCGAGGATGCCGCCCAGGAGGAGCCAGAGCGGCACCGACACGGCGATCCAGGCCGTCTCGGGGTGCGTCAGGGGCGTGCTACTCACGTCCATGTGCGTTCTCCGTATGCTCAGCCGTGTGCGGCGCCGTCGCTCACGCCGCTCGTATGCGCGAGCGCAATGCGGCGCTCACGAACCGCGCGAATCGTCTCGGCCGTGCCTTCGCCGTATGCCAGCAGCGCCTCGAGCGCCTGCTCCCGTAGCCGCAGCAGCGTCAGCGCCGTCGTGGGCGAGAGCCAGGACTCGTTGGGCACTGCGCCGTTCACCAGGTCCAGCGCGGCGCGCGGGTCATTGCGGCGCAGCGCCGCATTGGCGTCCTCGCACGCCTGGAGCGCAGCCCGCTCGTGCGCGAGCCCGGCCTCGATGCGCTCCTCGACCGCGGCCCAGTCGGTGGGTGGCGCCGCGGCCGCCACCGTCGCCAGGTCCTGCATGAGCTCGTTGAGCCGGCTGCGCGCCTCAGCCCAGCGGTTGTCCGCCAGCAGCGCCTCGAGCGCAGCCCACTGCGCCTGCGCCTCAGCCTTCAGCGCGCTGAAGCGGTCGGGCGTCCGCTCGACGGCTCTGCGCGCCAGCTCGAGCAGCCGTCCATCCCGGCGCTCGCGCCAGGGGAGGCGCAGCACGCTCAGCGCGCGCTCGGTCTCGCCCGATGCGACCAGCCGCTCGCCGCGCTCCAGCGCGCCCTGCACGGTTGCCAGCGTCGAGACCGTGCGCACCTGCTCCTGTGCCCGCGCCTGGGCCAGCCGCTCGCGAAGCTGCGCCGGGGTGCGTGCGACGCCGTCGTGCCACACCAGATCCCCCTGCTCGACGGACGCGTACGTCTGCCAAGCCACCTGCCCGTCGCCGCCGACCGTCGCGGTGGCGAGCGGGAGCAGGACCGGCACCAGCTCGCCCGCGTTGGCCGCGGCGCCGTCCAGCAGCGCCAGCTCGGCCACCAGGCGCCGCCCGATCGCCTCGAGCACATCCAGGCGCAGCACCACATCGAACGCGGCGCACGTATCGCGCAGCGCATCGTCGCGGCGCCCCTCGTACATATAGGCCCCTGGCTGCGCCGCGTAGCCCGCGAAGCGCGCGACCGTCTCGGCGGCGGTGCGCGCGTGGAGCGTCGTGATCACGGCGTGGCCCGAGAGGGCGAGCGCGAGGATGGCGCCCGCCTCGCTCCCGCGCGTCTCGCCCGGCAGCAGCAGCCCGGGCGTCTGGCGCAGCGCCTCGCGCGCGGCGCGCCCGAACGCTTGCGGGTCGCGCTGGGTGTCCACGAGCTCGCGCGTCCACGCCGCGCGGGCCCGGATGCCGATCTCCAGCGTGTGGTCCTCGATCGTGATGATGTGCGGCGTGTCGGGCCAGGAGTTCGCCAGCGCCTCGAGCATCGCCGTCTTGCCGGTGCCGGTGCGCCCGGCGATCAGGAACGAGCAGCGCGCGTGGCACAGCAGCCGCAGGATATTCGCGACCGGCTGATCGACGGTGCCGCGCGCCAGCAGGTCCTCGACCCCCCACGCCTCGCGCCGGCCGCGGCGGATGCAGACCAGCACGCCGTCCGGCTCGGCGATGCGCGGGTGGATGCTGACGTGAACGCGGGTGCCGTGCGCCACCGGCAGCGTCTCCTGCGGGTGCGCGGCGTCCAGCTGCACCCCCAGGGCCGAGGCGAGCTGCACGGCGCGGCTGCGTACCTCCGCGCTGCTGGCGAAGCGCTCCGGGACGGCGACGAACGGCCGGCCGGCCTCCTGCACCAGGATCGTGCAGTTGTTGATCTTGACCTCGTTGACCAGCGGGTCGTCGAGGTAGCGCTGGGCCGGCCCCCAGCCGAGCGTCGCCGCGAACAGCTCCAGGAGCGTCTCGGCGTCGTCTGGCACGGCCGCGAGCGGCCCGCCCGTGCGCCGGTCGGCCGCCACTGCGGCGCGCAGCGCGTCGATCACGCGGCTGTTGCGCTCGACCGGCGGCGCGAATGGGTCGAGGTGTGTGCGCCGGCCATCTCGGTCGAAGGCGGCCAGCAGCGCATCGCGGACCGCCTGCAGCACCTGCGGGTCGCTCACCGCCTCGCGGCGCGGCTGATGCGCCCCCGGCGCGGCCGAGAGATCCCCGCCGATCTCGTCCGGCAGGTCGAGGATCGACCGGTACGGCGGAGTGTTCGCAGCTGTCGCGGTCATACGCGCACCTCGCCTGCTTCGATCTGCCGCAGCGGCGCGCCGGCGCCGGAGTCGACCGCGATGCGCTCGCCGCGCAGGCGCTGCCACAGCGAGGAGCGCGGCATCGGGCGCGGCGGGCGGAGGCCCACCTGGGCGCACAGCCGGTCGACAAGCTGGTGGGCGCCGCGTGACAGGCGGCTGTGCGGCGCGACGTCCAGCGGGGACAGGTAGCGGTCCCCCTCCTCGTCGGCGATGCTCACCTGGCGCGGGGCGCGCGGCAGCCGACCGAGCGTGAGCGCGCGCGGGAAGTGGCGCGCGAACAGCGGCGCGACCTGGTCGACCGTCGCGGTCACGCCGCGCTCGGGGTCCATGAACAGCAGGAAGCAGCGGTCTGTCAGGTCGCGGTCGGCCACGGCGCTCTGCAGCGCGCGCAGCATGTTCCCCGCGCCCGCGCGCTCCTTCCGGCCGGGCGGGGTCGGCAGCACGACCCAGCCGCCGTCGCGGGCGCACAGGATCGCGTACGGCCGCTTCTTGATCTCCGGCCCCGTGTCGAGCAGCACGACGTCGTACTCGCTCAGCCCGCGCACCCCCTGCATCAGCGCGAGCCACTCCGAGCGCTGCAGGTCGCGCGCGTCGGTGGTCTCCTCCGACCCGAGCAGAAAGTCGATGCCGCTCGCCTCGTGGTGGTAGATGTAGCGGCGAATGTTGTGCGGCGCCCATGCGGCCTGGTCCGCTGCGCCGCGCGCCGCATCGCCGGCGATGTGCAGGTAGGACGGGAAGCCGGACGGGATGCGGAAGGTCGGCACCAGGCCCGAGTTGGAGAGATCGCCGTCGACGACCAGCACTCGCAGCCCGCGCCGCCGCATGCCTTCCGCGAGCAGCGCCACCACCAGCGACTTGCCGATGCCGCCCTTGGCGCCGGCCACCGCGATCGTGACCTGCTCGCGCGATGGCCGGGCTCTCCTGCCGAGCTGCTGCGCGATCCACGCGGCGAGCGGCTCGGCTTCGTGCTGGTGGGTGAAGGAGAGGCCCGCGTCCGTGAAGTCGTCGCTCTGCGCCACCGCCGCGCCCCGCACCCCCGCCAGGGCCGGGATGCCGAGCGCCTGCGCGCGCCGGACGACCTCCCACAGCTCCTGCGGCGAGCCGCACACATCCTCGACGTAGACCGCCTGCGGCGGGCGGGTGCTGCCCAGGATGTGCAGCGCCCGCGCCAGCGAGGGCGCGCTGAGCACCTCGAGCCCGTCGTATCCGCAGAGGGCCGCGCCCAGCCCAGGGACCGCGCTCACGATCAGTAGCTCCGTAGTCGTCATGCAGCCTCCTTGTGCTTCTCTCACGTATTGCTTCGGCGAGTGACTCGGTCGCGCCGCGCGCCCCCGAGATCCGTTACAGGCTGCCGCGCCCCCAGTCGCCCTGCACCCAGCCGGCGCGGCGCGTCTCGTCGCTGTCGGGGTCATAGGCGAGCAGAACGTGGGTCGGGTAGCGGTCGCCGCTGTGGCCGCCTGCCCCCAGCGGCAGCACCTCCTCGATGCGCCCGACGCGCCGGCGCCCGCCGTACCGGCCGATATGCGCCACGAGCAGCGGCACCGCGCCGGAGGCGATCAGCCCGCGCACGACGGCCGGCGGGGCCTCGCCGGCCTCGCAGGCCATGCGCTCGAGGTTCTTGAGCGCCACCTGCGGCTCGGGCGCGTGGATCGTGCCCACGCCAGGGTGCCCCGTCGCCGCCCCCTGCAGGAGCGCCAGCGCCTCCGCGCCGCGGACCTCGCCGACGGCGATCAGGTCCGGGCGCTGGCGGAGCGCGAAGCGCACGCACTCGACGAAGGAGAGGCCGCTGCGCAGAACCTCCATCGCGACGCCGTCCGGCAGCGCCGGCAGCTCCGATGCCTCCTCGATCACCACGACACGCTTCTCCTCGCCGATGGCTGCCAGCAGCGCCGCGGCCAGCGTCGTCTTGCCGCTGCCGGTGCCCCCGGCGATCAGGATCGAGACGCCCGCGCGGACCGCCTCGAGGAGCAGGTCGGCCGCCTCGCGCGCCAGCACGCCCTCCAGCACCAGGTCGTCGAGCGTGCGCCAGCGCCGCGGCAGGATGCGCAGGGCGATGGTGCGCCCGTCCGGCGAGGCTGGCGGGCGCGTGACGGCGAAGCGCAGCCGCCGGTCCGCTGTGCCCAGCACCGCGTGGCCTGGCCAGCCGCCGTACTCCTCATCGATTGCGCCGCCGCGCACCAGCAGCTGGCGCTGGGCGAAGCTGATCCATCCCTCGTGGACCTGGACGCCGGTCGGCAGACGCGTGCCGCGCTCGACGGTCACGACCGGCCGGAGCGGGCCGTTGATGAAGATGTCCGTGACTGCCGGCTCGTCCAGCCAGGGCTCGAGCGGCCCGTACCAGGCGGCGCCGTCGAGATGCAGCAGCGCCAGTTCGTCCAGGCCGAGCGCGGCCAGAGTCTGCTCGGGCGGAAGCGACCAGTCGATCGCGCGCTCGCGTACGGCGGTGCGGAGGCGTTCGAGCAGCGCATCGTCGAAGTGGGTGGGCAGGTCCAACATAGCAAGCTCCTTCACCGGGCGTCCGGCTCCTGCTCAGCCTCTGTCGCGACGGCCGGCCGCGGCGCGCCAGGGATGGCGCCCGCGCCCAGCGTCGTCTCCGCTGACGGCGCGCTCTCGGCGGCCGAGGGATCGTGCGGCTCCGGCTGTGCGCTCTCGGCGGGGACCGGGGCGGCCAGCCGCGTGAGGTCGATGTGCGCGGCGTCGAGCGGCTGCAGCTGCGGCAGCGGTTCCGACCCCGCGCCGTAGCGCTCGCCCCACAGCTGGACGCCGGCAGCTTGGAGCGCCCAGACCGCGTGGGCCTGGTAGGGCGTCACCTCCAGGTAAGCGACGCCGGACTCGATGTACAGCACCGGGACGCCGGTCAGGAAGCGGCACGCGAAGGCCTGCTCGCCGCGCGCCGGCGGCAGCTCGCCGTCGGGCGGGTTGCAGAGCGCCGGATCGTCGGCGATGAAGCCGATGTTCACCCGGTCGCGGTCGTTCAGCGGGCCGATCGACGCGACGGAGAAGGGCAGCGGCACGGCGTTACGCGCGAGCCGGCGGCCGTTCGGATACACCGGCTGGTCGGGCGGGCTGTCGAGCAGCATCCCCGGCTGCAGCAGGTCGTTCGGGCCGATCTCGCGCGCCGCCCAGCGGCCCACGGCGCCGGCCATGTCGCTCATGCCGGCCAGCTGCGCCGGGCGGTGCAGGGGCAGCTCGACGAAGCCGACGTCCTCCGCCGTGATCTGCCGGCCGTAGGGCACCGGCCGCAGGGCGATGAGCACCCGCTCGGTGCGCCGGCTCTCGAGGAAGCCGTAGGCCGCTGCGCTGAGCGCCACGATCAGCCCAAGGGTGAGCAGCAGCGCGGGTGCGACGTTCGGCCGGCGCGGGTTGAGCGCCTGGCTGAGTGGTTGTGATCTGAGTGTCATGCTGTTTCTCCTCGGCTCTAGGCGCCCACGGCGCCGGCTGTTACGGAGCGACGGTGTCGAGCGTTTCCGCGGCGTCGATCTGCGGCGTCCACACGCCCCAGCCGAGCAGGCCGAGCATCTTGGGGCGAACGGTCGCGCAGACCAGCGGTGTCGGCGAACTCACCGGCGGCTGGTTGGGGAAGGTGCAGCTTCCGCCCGCCGGGTGGATGGTCCAGGTGATGCGCGCCACGAGCTCTTCGGGCGTCTCGGCCAGGCCGCGCACCCCAGCGAGGTTGCGCCGGGCCACAGCGCAGCCGACGGCGCGTGCGCTGCGGGGCGGGGCATCGGCGCAGCCGACGCGCGTCGGCTGGGGCTCACCCGCCAGCCGGTGCGTGTTCGCTGCGAACCCGGCGTAGTCGAAGCTCTGGACGGCTGAGCGGGTTGCCTGCTGCAGCGCGTCTTCGAGCATCGCGCGCTCCAGGAAGCGCTCGCCGATCTCGATCGAGGTCATGAGCAGCGCGCCGAGAAATGGGAGCAGCACGGCGACGAGCGCGAGCGACTGGCCCGGGTGCGCCCGGATGACCTGGGCTCGTTCGCTCACGCTGCTCGGGGCCAGCCGCCCCAGCCACGCCTGCGACGGTCGTGCGCGGCCGTGTGCCCGCTTCAGCGTTGTGCGCGGAGTTGTTGCTCGATAGTTCATGAGTCACCTGCAGTCCTGTTCGTTGTCGCTGCGCTACTGCTGGTCCCGTTCGGCGGCGCGTGTGGCGCTGATGTCGGCCCGGATGCGGTCGAAGGGGCCGATCGGCGCCCAGGGCGTATCGTCGTACTGGATGCGCACGGTGATCGCGTCGTACCGGCGGCAGCGCGAGACGGCTTGGCCCTCCGCGTTGCGGCAGGTCACCGTCATCGTCGCCCGCGCCGCGCTCGTGCCCATCCCGCCGTCGAGGATCAGGCGCGCGCTCTCTGCCACCTGCCCCGGCGCGGTGGCGAGACCACCGTCCGGCCCATCCGGCCCGCCGAGCAGCGCGGCCTGGTGCGCGGCGGCGCGGACCGCCTGCGCCACCGTGTACTGCGTCATCAGGATCTGCATGACGGTGATGGCCCCGAACACGAGCAGCAGCAGGATCAGCATCACGATCGTCATCTCGACCATCGCCTGGCCGTGTGTGCTGGCCGCGCGGATCTCTTTAAAACTGGTTATGAGGCGCGTGTATCCTGGCTGCAATCTGCCCGTTTCACGGCGCTGCCAGGAGGCCCCCGTATGATGATCCGCCACACTCTGATCCGCTCGCTCGCTGCGCTGCTGCTCTGCTCCAACCTGGCGCTGCTCGGCGGGGTACTTGCCGCCGACGGCGAGCTGCTGCCGGCGGCCTACCTCCCGCTTGTGAGTAACGGCAAGGAGCCCACGGCGCGCCAGCCGACTCCCACCACCAGGCCGACCACTGTGCCGACCGTTCAGCCCACGCAGCCGCCGCTGGGCGGGGTGTGCTTCGATGGTGTCACGGTGAACGCCGCAGCCTGTGAGGACGAGATCATTCGGCTCGTGAACCTCGAGCGGCAGCGGGCCGGGTGCCCGCCCGCCGTGCGCGACGAGCGGCTCATGATCGGTGCGCGCAACTGGAGCCGCTACATGCTGGAGCACGGCATCTACGAGCACAGTCCGCTCGGCTGGTACGAGCGACCGGAGAACGGCGGCTACCCGAACGGAGCGGGCGAGAACATCGCTGGCTCTGGTTTGCCTGAAGACATCGTGGTTGGCTGGATGAGTAGCTCTGCCCACCGCAACCTCATCCTGTCCTGTTACCGCTCCGATCCCAGCGACCCGATCAACTACAATCCGCATGCGACGTATGAAATCGGTGTGGGCTATGTCCCGAACGGGTTCGTAACCCTCGCCCTTGATCCACTGGGAAGCTGAGTTGTTCATCCTTCGATCTCCTTGACGGGAGGGTGAACTCCGAAGCGCTTCTGCCGTCGTCCCGTACTACTTCGCGCTGCGCGGGGCGACGAGCCGGACCGTGTAGGCCTGCTCCCGGCGCTGTGTCTCGACGCCAAGAACCAGGCCGGTCTCGCGGCTCACGACCTCGACTTCCACCAGCACCTGCACGGTGAGATGCATCGTCGACAGCCCGCGCACGCGGAAGGTGTAGACGTCCGGGCGCATCGAGAGCGGCCGTGTCGCCGACCAGTAGACGTGCGCTTGGCCGGCCATCTGCGCCTCAGTCGGCTCGGTCTCGTCGCCGGCGGATCGACCGCCGATGTACGGGTAGGCGCACCCGTCCAATCCCGGCTGAGTGGTCGAACCCTGGCGGCAGCCGCTCCGGCCCAGCGCGTCACGGTCCTGCTCGCCGACGCCATCAGCTGCGTAGGTCTTGCCGTCCACCTCGTAGGACACGATGCTCCAGCCGGTGATCCGTGCCCGCACGCTGTAGAACAGGGCCTCCTCGGCGCTCAGTTCCGGCAGCGTGATCGTCGCCCGGGGGGTGAAGTCCAGCACTTCGTCGGAGGGCCACGTAATCGTGCTCCCTGTCGAGCGGTACACCGCGTTCGTCTCGCTCGTGTCCTGGCTGCGCGGGTCGAGTTCCGAGTGGATCGCCAGCTGCATACCCAGGCTGTCGCTGAGCTGCGGCGGTGGGGGCGGTGGCACGATGTTGGTTGTGGCGCTGTCGGCGTTGTCTGACAGATCTAGCTCCGGCGTCGCGCTGCCGATCGTTGCCTGGGCGACGAGCGGGGACAACTGGGCCGCACCACTGTCGACTATCGTCGGGATGCTGATCGCCGGCACGTTCGCGCCAGGAGGCAGCGTGCCCAGGTTCCAGTTCAGCGTGCGCCCGCCGTCGCTCAGGGTGTAGCCGCCGAGCGACACATCGCCCGGCTGCAGCGTCACGCCGTCCGGTAGCCGCACCGAGAGCTGTGCGTCCAGCGCCTGCTCGGTGCCGTGGTTGCCCGCGCTGACGGTGTAGATGAGCGTGCTGCCCTCGCCGCGCGTCGCGGGCGCCGAGATGTCGACTGCCAGGTCCGGGTAGCGCACGCTGGTCGTCGCCGTCGTCGTGTTATCTCCGGTCGCGTCGGCCGATGTCGTCGGTGTGCTGCTGACAGTTGCGGTGTTCGTCAGGCTGACCGGAAGCGGCTCGGTGGTGCGCACGCGCACCTGTACGTCGATCGTTTGCGACCCGCTGGCGGGAAGGGTGCCGAGGCTCCAGGTCAGCACGCGCCGGCCGCTGCCGTCCACACTGTTGCCAGTAAGGCTGGCGGCGCTGGCGCTGAATCCGAGATAGTCCACGCCGGCCGGCAGCGTGTCGACGACCCTGACGTTCTGGGCCGGTGCGAGCGCGCTGGCAGGGACCGTTCCGCCCGGCTGGGTACTCCGGTTGGTGATGGTCAGGCGGTATGTGAAGGTCTCGCCCGGCGCAGCGCTGGCCGGCGCGCTCTGGGTGATGGCGATGTTCGGGCTTACGACGAGCGTGGTGGCATCGTCGCTGTTGTTCGTCGGGTTGGTGTCGGCCGGGTTGCTGGCGACGCTCGCAACCGGACGCTGCTGGCCGAGCGCGCCGTAGACGATTGTGAACGAGTAGCTCTGGTTGGCTCCGGCGGGAAGAGTGCCGAGGCTCCAGGTCAGCGTGTTTCCGCTGCGCGACGCCCCCGGCGCGTTTACCGTCTGCGCCGCGGCCGGCAGTGTGACCGAGAGCGTGACGTTCTGGGCCGGCGCGGTGCCGCCGCTGACACGGGCCGTGTACGTGGCCGCCTGGCCGAGCAGCACCTGCGGGTCGCCGTCCAGCACGACCGTGATATCGCCTACGGCCGGCACCAGGCCCAGATCATTGGAGCGGTCGACTGTCTGCGAGTAGACTGGCCGGGGCGGGATGAAGTTCGTACCGGCCGCTACGTCGCTGTCCAGCGCGTCGTCGACGCCGCGGTTGGCGGGCGCGAGCGTATAGCCGGGCGGCAGCGATGGGAAAACGATGCGATAGTAGTTCGGTGGGAGCTGAATGAAGAGGTATTCGCCCGCTGTGTTGGTGGTGTGGGTGCTGAGGAAGGTATAAGGATCGCCAGAACCGCATCTCAGGCGCGCCGGGTCGCTGCACGCCCAGAGTTGGACGGTCACGCCCCCGATCCCGGGCTCACCAGCGTCCTGCAGACCGTCGCCGTCGGTGTCCTGCCACACCCGGTCGCCGATCTGCCCGGTCCTCTGCCCTGCATACAGGCCAATGTCGTAGGTCACGGTCTGCTGCTCATTGGACTGAGGTGCGATCGCGATGGTGCGCAGGATCTGGTCGGCGTCGCTGTCGCGTCCGTCATCACTACCGCGGTCTCGGGGCGAGACGTAGTAGTTTTGGAACTTTCCCCCGGCCTGGAACTGTGCCGGGTCGAGGCGCACGACGTAGCTCTTCCAAGGCTGCACGTAGAAGCGGTACTCGCCGCCCTGCCCATCGCCGTCGAGGTCGCCGGTCGTCACCGTCGCCAGCGGCGTCGTGAAGTTCGTGTCGCTCGCAGCGAACAGCTGCAGGCGCACGCCGCTCACCCCGCCCTCCCCGGCGTCCTGTATGCCGTTCGCATTCGCGTCGTTCCACACCCGGTCGCCGACCGCGCTCCAGTTGCAGAGCAACTCTAGGTCGCCCAGCCCTGCGGCCTTGCCGAAGTAGCGCAGCTCGGTGCCTCCGGCGTAGAGCACCTGCAGCGCCGTCGGGCTGCCGCCGCTGCGGGCGTTGAACCAGGCCACCCCGAAGCTCGTGCCGTTGTAGGGGTCCAGCCAGGTCGTCAGCACCTGCCCGCCGTACCCGCCGTTCTGATCGCCCGGCACATAGGCCAGCGCCCCGCTCGCGACCTCAGCCTTGTCGCTCTCCACGAACATCGTCCGGTAGTCGTTGAAGAACTCCGCACTGGCGACGGACGTCGGGTTCGACCAGCCGCTGCCGTTCCACACCGCGCGCACGATATCGCCGGCCGGGATGCTCCTGGCGATCGGGTCGTTCCCGGTCACGTCGGCGAAGCGGTCGCGGAAGCCGAGGATCATCGTGTTCTGCTCGTCGAAGACGATGTCGGTGAGCATGGGCTGGGGGCAGATGTAGAAGCCCGACGCGGCGTAGTTGAAGCCGCAGCGGTCGTTGTTGCTCCACGGCTGCCACACCAGGTTGCGCGTGGTGCCGTAGGTGCGCTGGGCGTCGAAGTCGGGCAGGTGCATGCCGATCACCTGCTCCCAGGGCCCGGCGGCGCTGCCGTTGCTGATGCGGATGCGGTCCACCCGCGCCCCCAGGTGCGCCCGGTTCTGCGTCGTCTCGGCGCTGCACACGCCGCCCAGGTACAGGTAGTCCCGCGTGACGGCCAGGCCGAACGGGCGGTAGTTCGCCACGCCGCCGCGGGTGCTGCACGGCGCCTGCGCGCTCACGATGCTCGGCAGCGCCGCAAGCGTGCTCTGCGGGTTGGCCGCCCAGGTGTCGACGCGGTACACGAGCTTGTTGTTGAGGTTGACGACGTACAGGTAGCGCTCGTCCGGGTCGATCTCCAGGTCGCCGAGGCTCGTCCGCCCCACCTGGGACACCGCGACCGCATCCTCGTAGAGTTGGTGCACCCCGCCCATCCAGATCGTCACATTCGCCGCCGTGCCGCCGTTCGGGAAGGTCGCGCCGCGGGCGCCGTTCGCATCCGGACCGCCGAAGTCGAACGGCGCGCCGTCCGGCCCTGGCACGACATCCGGCACGAAGACGTAGGGCTGGATCGTCGGCGGCGTGGTGCTGTTGCGCACGTAGATCGCCCCCGGCCCCCAGTCGCCGAAGCGCGTGACGCGCTTGGTGTAGGCCGAGGCGTACACGCGGCGGATGCGGCCGCCGTTCTGTGCGGCCGGGTTGTCGCCGCTGCTGAACGCCAGCCCGTAGACGGCCCCGACGTCGCCGACGGTGGCGATCGGGTCGCCCTTGTACTCGTTCGGCCCGTCCGTGCCGTCGCTCTGCTTAGTGTCGCCAAAGGCGACCAGCGCCGTCTCGGTGGGCGGCGTGTTGCCCATGCCCGTCCCCCGGTTCGCCGGGTCGTCGTAGTCGCGGAACTCCCACAGCGACGCGAAGCAGGTGGAGACGAAGCGCGGCGACTGGCCGGCCGGCAAGCCGCGGTCTGCGGCGGCGCGGATGCACTCGACCACGCTCGCCGCCGGCCGGCTGCCCGGCGCTCCGTTGATGATCTGGGCCTCGGCGACCGGCGGCCGTGAGCCGGGGAGCGCGCCGAAGAGCATGGGCAGCACGCCGAGCGCTGCAATCAAACGCCAGAAGACGAACGATCGACGCATCTGTCTTACCTCGTGGCTACTGTCCCGAACGTCAAGGGTGGGCCGGCTGCGCTTCGCTCAGTGCTCTTCGGCCAGCGCGGCGAGGACTATCTCGGCCACCTGCCGGCCCTGCACGAGGCCGGCCTCGGTGTCGAGCGGCCAGTGGATCCCGCCCAGCACCCGCGACTGCGACGCCTCGTGCGCCAGCTGGTCCAGCTCGTCGGCGTGGTGCGGGAAGTAGAACGCGAGCACTGTGGCGGCCGCGGCGCTGATCGACGAGTGCCCGGAGGGGTAGGACGGGTGGTTCGGCGTGTCGACCAGCGGCGGGAGCCAGTGGGCGTCCACGGTCTCCCGCATCCACTGGATGGGCCGCGCGACCCGGTAGACGTACTTTGACTCCCAGCAGGCGATGACGCTGTCGTGGATGGCCGCGCCGAGCACCGCGAACAGGCGCGCGCTGGCGCGCAGCCCCATCTGCTCGCGCAGCACCAGGTCGCGGGCGATCAGGTGCCAGGCGCCCACCGGCGTCTCCGTGCCCTGGCGGTGGTCCCACTTCCAGGCGATGGCGCGCTCGGCCTCGGTGAGCTGCTGCTGCGTCGCGTGGAACGACTCGCGCACCCGCTCGAACTCGGCGCTGTCCCACGCGGGCGGCGGCGGGACGCGGGCGGCGGCCCCCGACGGGAGGACGATCGGCCTGATCTCCCCCCAGTGCGGGTCGGAGCCCGGCTGGAGCATGCGCGGCGTCGGGACCCAGACGCCCGGTTCCGCGGGGATCGGCACGCCGTGCGCGTCGCGCGGGTTCATCTCGGCGCGCGGCGCCTGCGCCGCTCCGTCGCTCGCGGCGTACTTCAGCACGGCTGCGGCCGCCGCCCGCCCGATCGCCTGGCCGCGGGCGACGCCGGCGGGCGTGTCGTGGCCCTGCCAGTACCCCGCCCACGCGGCCTCCTCCGCGTCGCGCTGCAGCATCGACTCCGAGAGCAGCGTCGGCTGCAGCGCGGCGAGGATGCCCGAGGCTGCGCCCGCCAGCGCCGCGTGGTCCGAGACCTCGGCCCCGGAGCTGCGCGCGTGCTCCGCCGCCGCGAGCGCCAGGTCCATGCCGAGCCCCACGAGCGCGAGCAGGCGCGCCGCCCGCGTCGGAGCCAGCGCCCCCAGCTCGACGGCTCCGACTCCTGTGGTGACCCAGCCGGCCACCGGGTGCGCCCAGCGTGGGTCGGCCTCCGCCGTGGCCGGCGGCGCAGCGGAGGCCTCCGCCGGCTGCGCGCCGGCGATCTGCGCCGGGTCGGCGATGATGGAGGGCGCCGGCGCAGCGGGGCGCTCCGCGCGCTGGATACAGCCGGGCAGCAGGAGCGCAGCGCAGATCAGCCAGCAGATCGCGGCCGATCGCGATTGTCGGGAAATGCTGTGCATACGTAGCTCCGCACGACGAACGGGAGCCGGGTGGGCGGCGCGTTCAGGCGCGCAGCGCAGAGATCCGGCCGCAGATCGTGGGTACCCGTCTGCTGGGTGTTCAGTTCGAAGTTTGGGTCAGGAGTCAGCGTTCAGGAGATGCTGCAGGATGCGGATGATCTGCAGCAGGTGGCGGGTCGGGAAGCGACGGTAGGCGGCGTTGCTGTGCGCCAGGAGGCGCTCGAGGATGCAGCGGGGTACGCGGACGTAGTCCTGCTGCTGCGGGGCCGGTGCTGCCGACGCGTACGGGGCATCGGGCGCGGGGTGGACTGCCAGCGGCTGGTAGCTGGCGCCTGTCGTTCCGTTCATGGGAACAACCTCCTCTGCTATGCGCTCAGTCGGAGAGCGCCGCGCACCACGTGGTGCGGGCAACGTCGCTCGGGTCGTGGAGCCGTGTTGCTGGTGCGCAGATCGTAGGGTGTCTGCCGAGGAGAGCAATCGGCTAGCTCTATTGGCCGTAGTATATTGTCGGCCGCCCAGCTCGCCAATCGGTCCATATTCCCGTTCCTGCCGGACTGTGCTGCCCAGACAGAAGTAGGACCAAATGCAGCTCAGCCCGCCGAATCTCTCCCGGCTGTCCGTGCGGTACAATCGGAATCGTCGCTGTGGTCCGCGGGACGCGTTGACATCGACCGCACACCTCCGCTATACTCCCGCGCGTCTTGCTCCGGAGATCAGCTGCCTGTAAGCCTGTGAGACGAACGCTCGCCGCCACGCTGCTGGCCGCCCTGCTGCTCGGCGCCTGCCAGCCCGCCGCGCCGGACCAGCCGGAGGTGCAGGCGCCCACCGCGGATATCCGGGCACCTGCCCAGCCGACGGCCAGCCCCGTCACGCCGCGCCCGGGGACGGCGGCGCCCGCGCCGACTGCGACGGCGGCGCCTGCGCCCGGCACGCCGACGCCCACGCCCGCGGCGTTCTTCGACGACCTCCGGCTGAGCTACGAGCCCGGCTTCTACGCGCTCGAGATCCAGGCCTACCTGGACGAGCAGCCGGGCCGCCTCAAGACAGTGACCTTCGCCGTTGGCGACCGGCGCCACTCGTTCGCCGAGGCGCTGGCGAGCCAGACGGCCTACTACAGCGTCAACCCGAAGATCGTGCTGGCGCTGCTCGAGCTGCACGGCGACCTGCTGAGCGACCCGGACCCGAGCGCGGACCAGCTCGGGTGGGCCGCCGGCTACCGCGGCGAGAACGGCAACCGCCGCGGCCTCCAGGCCCAGGTGCGCTGGGCCGTCAAGCAGATCCTCTACGCCCGCCGCGACTACCCGGCCTACGCCCCGCTGACCTACGCCGACCAGACCGAGTCGCCGCCGCCGCCCGGCATGACGCTGGCCGAGTACGCCCTGGCGCGGGTCCTCGCCCCGACCACCACCCCCGGCAGGCTGCCCCGCCTGATGCAGGCGTTCCTGGAGACCTACACGCGCCTGTTCGGCGACCCGCGCCTGCCGCCGCAGGACTGGCCCGCCCCAGCGGAGCCGTTCCTGTACCGGCCGACCGAGAAAGTCGTCCCGGTCACGTCGTTCTTCGACCACGGCGGCCCCTTCCTCACCCGCAGCGCCGCGAACGGGATCACCACCTACTGGGGCCGCACCGAGACCGACCGGGCCTTCGCCTACAACGGCCACGATGGCTGGGACTACGCCGCCGCGCCGCCGGACCGGGCGCTGGCCGCGGCGGACGGCGCGGTGGTCTTCGCCGGCAACGCCGACGACGGCTGTAACACCCGCGCCGTGGTGCTGGACCACGGCAACGGCTACCGCACCCTCTACTGGCACCTGCACCGGGTCGATGTCGCGATCGGCGAGCGGGTGGAGCGCGGCCAGCCGATCGGCATGATCGGCAACACCGGCTGCTCGACCGGCCCGCACCTCCACTTCGGCGTCCAGTACCTCGGCCGCAACACCGACCCCTACGGCTGGTGCGGGCCGGCCGAGGACCCGTGGCGCGCGCACCCGGCTGGAACGTCGAGCCGCTGGCTGTGGGCCGACCGCCCCTCGCCGTGCGAGCCGGCGCCGCCCGGGGCCGTGGTGGTGGACGCCGGATCGCCCGGGTTCATCAAAGACGGCGAGGGGTGGCAGGAGGTGCCGTCCGGCTACGGCGGGGCAGCGCTCTTCATCCCTTCGATCCCAGGGGCGGACAGCCGCGGCGCCTGGGAGCTGCGGCCGCTCGCGCCGCCCGCCGTGGTGGTCTGGCGGCCGGAGCTGCCGGCGGCCGGGCGCTACCGGGTGATCGCATACCTGCCCTACGCGCTGAGCGGCCTCGAGGACCCGCGCCACCTGCGCTATCAGGTGCGCCACAGCGGCGGCGTGGCGGAGGTGGAGGTGGACGCGCAGCTCCACGCCAACGAGTGGGCCGACCTCGGCACGTACGACTTCTCCCCCGGCCAGGCGGCGGTCGTGCTCAGCAACGCCGCCGAGGGCGCGCGCCTCAGCGTCTGGGCCGACGCGATCATCTGGCTGCCCGCCCAGGGCGGCGGGTAGCGCAGCCCAATGGCCGGTAAGGGTAATGCAAACCTGCTATAATACCCTCCCAACGCTATCGGCTCTACGCGGGTGGAGAAGTAACCCATGTTCCGAGCTCAGTCCTCCATCCTCCCCATGCTGGTCGAAGAGCTGCGGGCCTCTATGCCCACGGTCGCCGACGTGCTGGACCAGCTCGCCGCCGATGAGTCGCTCGAGCACCGCCGCCAGTGGCTGCGGCGGCTCGGCAACCACTGGTACCACCAGGCCGGCGAGCCAGAGGTGCTGGCCGAGCTCGGGCTCGCCCTCGCAGACCAGTTCAACATCGAGCCGGGCGTCGCGCTCTCGGAGCTGCTGCTCGCCTACGGCTCGGCGCGCGAGGAGCAGCGCACCCGCGAGTGGGAGAACCACCTCGTGCGGCGCATGGCCGAGCTCAAGGGCCTCCACCGCATCATCTCGGCCGCCAACTCCACGCTGGACCTGGACACCTCGATGCAGCTGGTGGTCGAGACCGTGGCGGAGGTGATCGGCGTCGAGGCCTGCTCGGTCTACCTGTACGACAAGCACAGCGATGACCTGACGCTGCGCGCCACGCGCGGCCTCAACGCCGCGGCGATCGGCCAGGTGCGCGTCGCCATGGGCGAGGGCATCACCGGCTGGGCCGCGCGCGAGGGCCGCCCGGTCGCCATCCGCGACGTCCGGCGCGACGCGCGCTTCCACGTCGAGCCGGCGCTCGGCGAGGAGCAGTTCCGCGCCATACTGGCGGTGCCGATCGTGCTCTTCAGCGCCGAGCGCTTCCACCTCGGCGCCGCGAAGCTCCAGGGCGTGATCACCATCCAGACCACCGGCCCGCGCGACTTCACGCCCGAGGAGATCAACTTCGTCGAGACCGTCGCCGGCGAGCTGGCGTTCTTCGTGGTTAACGCCCAGCTCTACCAGCAGACCGACGAGCAGCTGCACCAGAAGGTCCGCGAGCTGACGACGCTGCAGCAGGTGTCCAAGCGCATCGCCGAGCAGCTCAAGTCCGAGGAGGTGCTGAAGCTGATCGTCTCCAAGTCGGTCGAGCTGGCCCACGCCGACCGGGCCGATATCTTCCGCTGCGACGAGGACGGCCGGCTGGAGCTGGCTGCCACCCACGGCGGCAACCCGCAGGGCGTCGTGCCGGACTTCATCGCGCAGGCGGTGCGCGAGGCCCGCCCGCTGGCGGTGCTCAACGCCTACAACGACTCGCGCTACCCCGAGCTGGCGCGCGTCGCCGCCCAGGAGGGCTTCCAGTCGCTGTTCTGCATGCCGCTGCGCGTCCAGAACAGCCGCACGATCGGCGCGATCTGCCTCTACACCCGCGAGTCGCGCCACTTCGACTACGAGCAGGTGCGGCTGCTCTCCACCTTCGCCGATGAGGCGGCGATCGCGATCGAGAACGCCCGGCTCTACGAGGAGAGCCAGCGCGCGCTGGCGGTCAAGTCCGCCATGCTCCAGGAGATGCACCACCGCGTGCGCAACAACCTCCAGACGATCTCCGCGCTGCTGACGATGCAGCAGCGCCGCCTGGAGCCCGCCAGCCGCGGCGCCATCGCCCTGCGCGACAGCGTGGCGCGCATCCAGGCCATCGCCGGGGTCCACAACCTGCTCTGCCGCGAGGACATCGGCGTCACCACCGTCGACGCCGTCGCGCGGCAGATCGTCGAGAGCGCGCAGGTCAGCCTCGTCACCCCCGACCGGCCGATCAGCTTCGACATCCGCGGCGACGCGGCGCGCGTGGGGAGCCGCGAGGCCACGGTGCTGGCGATCATCCTCAACGAGCTGGTGGTCAACGCCATGTCGCACGGCCTGGCGGTGGCCGGCGGGCAGGTGGTGATCGAGACCACGCAGGAGGGCGAGGACATCACCGTCGAGGTGCGCGACGACGGCCCGACGCACGTGCCCGACGAGCCGGCCTCCAACAGCTCCGGCAGCGGTCTCGGGCTGCAGATCATCCGCACGCTGGTCACCGAGGACCTGCAGGGGGAGTTCGATCTCTCCCAGTGCGACGGCTGGACCGTGGCGCGCCTGCGCTTCCCGCAGCGCGAGACCGACCTCGTGTGAGCGCCTGCTTTCGCTATGCGAAAACAGCGCCGCCGGCATCCGGAGCGCGTTCCCGGAGCCAAGCTCTGCCCGTTCAGCGGGTCGAGGCGGGAGCCTGGCGCTGCGGCCCGCCCGCCCTTCGCCGCCCGACCCGCAGCCGAGGGACCTGCCGCCACCCGATCCCCTTCGCCGCCCGGGGCGCCGCCGCTGGCGCCGGTGCGGCAGCGGTGTGGCTCGCTTCCATCTGACTGAGCAGCGAGGACCTTCCGATGACTGACCGAATCGCTCGTCTGCAGGAGGCCATGCGCGCGGCGGGCCTCGACGCCCTGGCGATCGCCTGCGGCGCGAACATGTTCTACCTCACCGGGCTGGACTTCCACACCAAGCTGCGCCTGACGCTGGCGCTGATCCCGGCGTCGGGCCAGCCGGCGCTGGTGCTGCCGCAGATGGAGGCCGGCCGCGCCACCGAGCTGGCCCGCGCCCCGCTGCGGCTCTACCCCTGGGGGGACGCCGAGGGGCCCGGGGAGGCGCTTCGGCAGGCCGCCGCCGACCTCGGCCTGGCCGGGAGGCGCGTCGGCGTCGAGCACACCGTGATGCGCGTGTTCGAGCTGCGCGCCCTGGAGGCCGCCGCGCCGGGGGTCGCGGTCGAGGACGCGACGCCGCTGCTGGCCGGCCTGCGCATGGCCAAGGACGCCGAGGAGCTGGCGGCGATGCGCCAGGCGGTGCGGGTGATCGAGGAGGCGCTGCGGGCCGCGCTGCAGCAGGCCGCGCCCGGCATGACCGAGCGCGAGCTGGCGGATCTCTGGGAGCGGGGCATCCGCGCCGCCGGCTGCCTGCCCTCGTTCGAGACCACCGTCGCCGCGGGCCCGAACGGCGCCAACCCGCACCACAGCAGTGGCGACCGGCGCCTGCAGCCGGGCGACCTGGTGGTGCTGGACGGCGGCGCGGTGTACAACGGCTACGCCTCGGACATCACCCGGACGGTCGCCGTCGGCCAGATCTCCGACGAGGACCGGCGGATCTACGAGCTGGTGCTCGCCGCGAACGCGGCCGGGCGCGCGGCGGCGGCACGCCCGGGGGCCACCGGCGAGTCGATCGACGCCGCCGCGCGCCGCGTGATCGAGGAGGGCGGCTACGGCCCGCAGTTCATCCACCGCACCGGCCACGGCCTGGGGATCGACGTCCACGAGCCGCCGTTCATCGTCGCCGGCAGCCGCGACCCGCTCCCCGTCGGCGCGACGTTCACCGTCGAGCCGGGCATCTACATCGCCGGGCGCCTCGGCGTGCGCATCGAGGACGACATGGTCATCACCCCCGATGGGGCCGAGAGCCTGACCACATTCCCGCGGGAGCTCATTGTTATCTGAGGACCTACACGGCGCTGCGGCGCCTGCCACAGGCGGTCTGGTGGGCCTAGGCCCGCGGGGCCGCTTTCCACGTCAGGGAGCGCTCTGCCAGCTCGCGCGCTCCCTGACGCAGTCAGGCTGAAGCAGCGCAGCGTTCATCGTCACCCGGTTAGCTTCATCATATGGATCAACCACCACTCCTCGATATCCCACCCGTCCCGACCCCAACCACGGTCCAGCTGGTCGAGAGCCTGCTCTTCATCGCCGGCGAGCCGGTGGCTATCGCGGACCTGGCGCGGGCGCTGGAGATCCCGGCCGACGCCGTGGAGGCCGCGCTCGAGGACCTGGCGCGCGCCTGCGAGGGGCGCGGGGTGCGGGTGCAGCGCCACGGCGGCCGGGCCCAGCTCGTCTCGGCGCCCGAGGCCGCCGCGGCGGTGGAGCGCTTCCTGGGCGTGCAGGGCCAGCCCCGCATCTCGGCGGCGGCGCTCGAGGTGCTGGCGATCATCGCCTACCGGCAGCCGGTCACCCGCGCGCAGGTCGAGGCCATCCGCGGCGTGGACAGCGGCGGGGTCATCCGCGCGCTGCTGGCCCGCGAGCTGATCGCCGAGGTCGGGCGGCTCGAGACGGTGGGCCGGCCGATCCTGTACGGGACCACCCCCGAGTTCCTGCGCCAGTTCGGCCTCAGCAGCCTGGCTGAGCTGCCGCCGCTCGAGCTCTTCGGCCCGCAGGGCGGCGAGGCGGCAAACGACCGTGAGTCGTCGGGAGAGGCCGCCTGACCGCCCAGTTTTTCCACACTTCACCCAAGTTATCCACAAGATTGTGGATAGCGCTTGACAGCTTGGGCCGTGTTGCCACACATCACTGCGATGCGGGATGTCACCCAGCGCCACCGTGGGCATGGCGAAGTTATCCACATGGCGGCGTCTGACAAGTCGACATATGCTTGTGTCACATGCCCAGAATCCGCAAGAGAGACGGGTATACGACCGCCGGACTATATAAGGAAGCGTTATAGATATCGCCCCCCCGTCGGCTTGAAAAGCGGGGAGGCATGCGGTATCATCCCCACCACACGCAAGTACGCGTCCCCATTCTCTCTGGTTCCGAGGTAGCTGCCAGAGTGTCGGACGCTCCACGCCACAGACCGCGCGGAGCGGGGTATACGAGTCTGCCCGAAATGGAGGCCCTGTGTGAATCTGACCAAGATTTGGAACGCAACACTGGGCACGCTGCAAGTCCAGACCTCGCGCCAGGAGTTTAATACCTGGCTGCGGCGAGCATCGCTGATCTCCGTCGAGAACGGCGTAGCCACGATCGGCACGCCGAGCGCCTTCTACAAGGAGGGGCTTGAGAGTCGGTACAGCGGGGCGCTGCGCGAGCTGTTGAGCAGCCTGGTGGGCTTCCCGGTCACGATCCGGGTGGTCATCGCAGGGTCACAGCCGCGCGCGGATGCGGGGTTCTTCGGTCGGGAGCACGGGGCAGAGCTGCACAGCATGGCTGGAGTCGAGCGGTCTGCCGGCTACGACCTCGGTGGCCAGGGCGGGGCGCCGGCGGCACTTCAGCCCGGCTACGCGAACGGGCACGCCAACGGCCATGAGCCGCGCGCCGCACACACCCCGCAGGCGAGCCACACCGGCGTGTACGACCGGCTGCCGATGCAGCAGCTGGAGTTCACCAGCGCAGTGCGCAGCGGGATGCTCAACGCCCGCTACACCTTCGACCGCTTCATCGTCGGGCCGAGCAACCGCCTGGCGAACGCCGCCTGCATGGCGGTGGCCGAGCACCCCGCGGCGGCCTACAACCCGCTGTTCCTGTACGGCGGCGTGGGCCTGGGCAAGACTCACCTGCTGCACGCGATCGGCAACTACGCGCTCGACCGCGACCCCGAGATCAACGTCCTCTACGTCTCCTCGGAGAAGTTCACCAACGATCTGATCAACGCCATCAGGCGCCAGCAGACCGAGGAGTTCCGGGTCCGCTACCGCAACATCGACATCCTGCTGATCGACGATATCCAGTTCATCGCCGGCAAGGAGAGCACGCAGGAGGAGTTCTTCCACACCTTCAACACCCTGCACTCCTCCGGCAAGCAGATCGTGATCTCGTCCGATAAGCCGCCGAAGGCCATCCTGACGCTCGAGGAGCGGCTGCGCTCGCGCTTCGAGTGGGGGCTGATCGTGGACGTGCAGATGCCGGACCTGGAGACGCGCACGGCCATCCTGCGCGCCAAGGCCGAGCAGATGCTGACCGACATCCCGGCCGAGGTGATCGACTTCCTCGCCCACCGCATCCAGAGCAACATCCGCGAGCTCGAGGGCTGCCTCAACCGCGTCGTGGCCTACGCCCAGATGACCGGCGCGCCGGTGAGCGTCGAGGTGGCCACCGCCGCGCTCTCCGAGCTGCTCGACACCAGCCGCCGGCGGCGGATCTCCCCCGAGACCATCCTGCGCGAGGTGGCCGACTTCTACGGCGTGGACCTGCGCGCCATGCAGGGCCGCGGCCGCAGCCGCAACATCGTCATCCCGCGCCAGGTGGCTATGTATCTGCTCCGCGAGGAGACCGAGTCGAGCCTGGTGGACATCGGCCGGATGCTCGGGGACCGCGACCACACCACGGTGATGTACGGCTGCGAGAAGATCGCCGAGGAGCTCAACACCGACTCGCGGCTGCGCCAGGAGGTCAACACCATCCGCGAAAAGCTGCTGCAGGGGAATACCGGCTAGTGCGATGTGCGGAGCGCTGAGACGCCCTCAGCATTCCGCGCTCAGCACTGATCTGGCTGCCCCGTCCGCAGCCGCTCTTGTGCGGGTCTGGTACGGCGCACGCCCCTCCTCGGGCGCCGCCGCACCGACCCGCACCACGTGTTGTGTGAGCAATACTTTCCGTGTTGTGTTAGCGTTACTTGACAACAGCGGTGCCACCGCTTATTCTGTGCCCGCTTGAGTTAAACCTTCGTTAGAGGAATGCATACGATGCATCAGGATACCTGGACGCCGCTGATGGGGCCCACGCTCGGCCCCGATGAAGAGTTGAACTTTACAACCGCAGGTGAGACGCGCAGCGCACTCGTGAACTGGTTTGCGCGCGGGCTGACCGCCGCCCTCGAGCGCCACGGGCACGAGTTTCAGGAGCCAGCGCCCCCCGACGCGGCGCCAGACCAGCACCCGCCGGTGCGGCTGGTGCTGAACCTGTGCGACATCGAGCGCCCGCGCCCGATCCACCGCCGCGGCCAGGGCACCTTCGTCGCGACGATCGTCGAGGGCGTGGACGACCAGCGCGATGTGATGAAGGCCGCCTACCCGCTGATCGTCCGCTCGCTGGCGAACATGGTGATCTACCTCACGCGCGTGGACGGCGTGCTGGAGAGCCACTTCATCACCATCGAGCAGGGCCACTACACCGTGCGCCTCACCGACTCCGAGGAGGCGTTCTTCGACCAGATCTACGGCCGCATCCAGCCGCTGGCCTGCAGCCACCTGGTGATCAACAACGACTTCGTCCCGGACCTGCCCGATAACCTGTGGCAGGGCGACGAGACGACGCGCCAGATCGGCTGGGCCGGCAAGAAGCTCGACGCGATGGGGCTGCTGCCGGCGGCCATCCCCATCCACGAGTACCTCTCCGAGCGCGAGCTGCGCCACGTCAAGCGGCTGTACGGCATCGGCGGGCTGAGCTACGGCAACCTGAGCGCCCGCGCCCTGCACAACCCCGCCCACTTCTGGATGTCCGCCTCGGGCGTCGACAAGAGCAAGCTCGAGACGGTCGGGCGCGATATCCTGCTCGTCACCGACTACATCCCCGAGAAGCTCATGATCCGCCTGAGCGTCCCGGCCAACGTCGAGCCGCGGCGGGTCTCGGTGGACGCCATCGAGCACTACATGATCTACCGCGAGCACCCGTCGGTCGGGGCGATCGTGCACATCCACGCCTGGTGGCGCGACCCGATCCCGTCCACCGAGGTGAACTACCCGTGCGGCACCTACGAGCTGGCCCGCGAGGTCGCCGAGCTGGTGCGCCAGGAGCCGGACCCCTCGCGCGCCGTCGTCGGCCTGAAGAACCACGGCCTGACGATCACCGGCCACTCGCTCCCCGAGATCTTCGAGCGCATCGAGGGCAAGATCGTGCCGCAGGTGCCCATGTCGTAGTCGGCAGACAAGTCGTCAGTGGCCGGTAGACAGTAGTCAGCGATCAGTGCCATAGTGCGCTCGATGACGCGCAGCGGGTGCTGAGCCCTGGCTACTGCTCGTTTATGCACTGGAGGCAGCGATGGGCGTGCTGGACGGCAAAGTGGCAATTGTCACCGGCGCTACCGGCGGCCTCGGCCCGGCGGTGATCGCGGCGCTGCTCGGCGCGGGGGCGGCGGTGTTCGCGCCCCACCGCCGGGAAGGCGATCTCGACCGCCTGCGAGCCGAGCTGGCCCTGCCCGCCGACGCGCGGCTCTCGGGGGCGGTGCTGGACCTGACCGACGAGCAGGCCGTCGAGCGCGCCTACGGGCAGGCGGCGAGCGACCTGGGCGGGATCGACATTCTGGTGAACATCGCCGGGGGGTTCGGCGGCGGCAAGCCGGTGGCCGAGACCGGCTGGGACACCTGGCAGCACATGCTCGATCTCAACCTGAAGACAGCGGTGCTCTCGTGCAGGGCGGCCGTGCCCCACCTGCAGGCGCGCGGCGGCGGCGCGATCGTCAACTTCGGCACGCGCACCGCGACGCAGCCGGGCAAGAACCTGGCCGCCTACGCCGCTTCCAAGCGCGCGGTGATCCAGCTGACCGAGGCGCTGGCCGCCGAGCTGCGCGACTCCAACATCACCGCCAACGTGGTGCTGCCGAGCACGATCGATACGCCAGATAACCGCAAGAGCAGCCCGAAGGCCGACTTCAGCCGCTGGGTGAAGCCCGAGGAGATCGCCAAGGTCGTCCTGTTCCTCGTCGGGCCCGATGCGCGGATCATCTCCGGCGCGACGATCCCGGTGTACGGCCGGGCGTAGCGGCGCGCCGGCCGGGCGCCGCTACCTCAGCCGCGTCACGGCCGTGATGATCACCAGGACCACGAACATCAGCAGGAACAGGTTCAGGCTCACCAGCAGCCAGGGGAGCGCGCCGAGGGCGAAGCCGACGCCGACCGCCACCTGTATCGGCCGGCCGCGCTTGGTCTTCGTCAGCCGGTCCGCGATGCGGATCACCAGCTCGGCGACCGCCGGGGCCAGGAAGATGATGATCAGGAAGACGAAGAACCCGCGCGCGAAGAGCAGGAACGGGAGGCAGATCAGCGCTGCCGCCACCAGCGCGACGACCCCCGCGACGATCGCGTTGGCCGTCGAGACCTGGTAGTTGGCCGGGCGGCGCGCCCTGCGGCACTCCGGGCAGAGCTGGCCCACCGGCGTGATCTGGGCGCAGGCGCCGCAGATCGGCCGCTCGCACTGCACGCAGCGCAGCCCGGTCTCGCGGTCCGGGTGGCGGTAGCAGTAGAGCGTCTGAGTCGCCGGCGCTGCCTCGGGCGGCTCCGGCGCCGAGAGCAGCGGCGAGGCATCTCCGCTCGCGATGCGCTCCTCGCGGCGGCGCGAGGGCGCGATCTGCAGCCCCTCGGCCTGGAGCTTCTCCACATACGCGAGGCTGGCGCGCGCCTCGGCGTGGTTCGGATCGAGGGTCAGCACGCGCTGCAGGTGCTCGCGCTTCTCGGACAGGATCGGCACCACGCTGCTGAGCCCGAGCCACGCCTCCACACTCTCCGGGTCGAGCTCGGTGGCGCGGCGGAAGCTGTTGCGAGCTGCGAACGTGTCGCCGGCTAGGGCGGCGGCGCGGCCCTCCTGAATCAGCTGCTGCACCTCGGCGGCCGTCGACTCAGCCATCATCCCCTCAAAATCACTCTTCATCTCTAACATACTCCATTATAACGCCACGCCGGGCGTATCAGTGAGGAGACCTCGCACGCAGCCGTGGCGGCCGCCTGTCTTCCGAGGAAGTGTGGAGAGCCGCGGGCCTCCTACCACGGGCCTTTTGCCGGGAGGTGTGGAGGGCCGCAGGCCTTCCACGGACGTTTCGCGAACGTTCGCGCCACGTCGCCCCAGCCGGCCGGGAGGTGTGGAGGGCCGCAGGCCCTCCACGGACGATTATTTCCGTTGCTCTGGGGCGACTTCGTCGCCGCAGAGCAACGGCAGACTCTAAAAAAGACGAAGCCTCTCCCACCCCCCGAAGGGGTGCGGGGGCGAAGCCACCGATGTTGCCCGTAAGCGCCGCATGATATAATACGCGCTGCCCCACCGGAGGATGCGCCCGCCAGATGAGAGAACGCCCGGCATGACAGACGCGCCGCTGACACTGATGATGGTCCACGCCCACCCCGATGACGAGGTGGTCGGCACCGGGGGCACCCTGGCGCGCTACGCCGAGCACGGCGCCCGTACGGTGCTCGTCACCGCGACGCTCGGCGAGGAGGGCCAGATCGTCGACCCCGCGCTGAACACGCCGGAGGTCAGGGAGCGCCTGGGCGAGGTGCGCCGCGCGGAGCTGGCCCGCTCGGCCGAGATCCTGAAGATCAGCCGGGTGGAGCTGCTCGGCTACCGCGACTCCGGCATGGCCGGGCTGGAGTCCAACAGCCACCCCGCGTGCTTCAACATGGCCGACCCGGACGAGGCGACGGGACGCCTGGTGCGGCTCATCCGCGCCCACCGGCCGCACGTGCTGGTGACCTACAACGAGCGGGGCGGCTACGGCCACCCGGACCACATCGCCTGCCACCGGACGACGCTGGCCGCCTGGGATGCCGTCGGCGACCCGGCGCGCTACCCCGAGGCCGGCGCGCCCTGGACGCCGCTGAAGCTCTACGCGGTCGCCTCGCCCCGCAGCCGCTGGCAGCGGCTGTTCGAGGCGCTGCGCGAGCGCGGGGTGCCGGGCCCGCACGAGAGCCCGGACTTCGACATCGAGCTCTTCACCGTGCCAGACGAAGAGGTGACGACCGCCATTCAGGTGGCGGGTTACCAGGATCGCCTGCGCGAGGCGATGCTTGCCCACCGCACCCAGTTCGGCGCCGATGGGCCGTTCGCGGGGCTCCCGGAGGAGCTCATGCGCGAGTTCGGCGGCTATGAGTTCTTCACCCTGCTCGCATCGCGTGTGCCGCTGCCGCAATCCCCGCACCGCACGACGAGCGCGGGCCTGGGATACGAGGACGACCTCTTCGCCGGAGTGCGGGAGAGCGGCGCGTAGCCAGCATCCTCGCCGACTCGCCAGGAGGGCCGGGGCGGGTTCCGCGCTCGCTGCTAACCCTCCGGCAGCGAGCGCCGACGTAGCCGCCCGATGAACAACAGAGGAGGGACGTCATGGCCGACACACCGACCTGCCAGGTGGTCAGGAGTGAGACGACCTACGCGGGGAAGCAGGGCCTCACCTACTTCTCCGGGGTCTCCGCCGAGAGCGTCGGGGCGCGTGGGATCTGCATGCACATGCTGCGCATGCCGCCCGGGGCGCGCGCCAACCCCCACTACCACGAGAGCCACGAGACGGCGATCTACGTTCTGAGCGGCGAGGCCGGGATGTGGTACGGCCCGAACCTCGAGAACCACCTCGTCGTCCGCGCCGGGGAGTTCCTGTACATCCCGGCCGGCGTGCCGCACCAGCCCTACAACGACGGCGACGAGGAGTGCGTGGCCGTCCTGGCGCGCACCGACCCGAACGAGCAGGAGAGCGTGGTGCTCTGTCCGGAGCTTGACCGCCTGCGCTGCTAACGGAAGCGAGGTTGCTTATGAGCAGCGACGTAGCGGAGTATCGTTTCTTTCTGGCCGGCGAGTGGCGCGCCGGCACGCCCTACACGGTGAGCTGCCCCTACGACGGCGCCCCGGTGGCGACGGTCCACCGGGCCGGGCCGCAGGACCTGGAGCAGGCCATCCAGGCCGCCGTCCGCGCCTTCGAGGAGACCAGGCGCACGCCGCTCCACCGCCGGGCCGCGGCGCTGCGCAAGATCAGCGAGACGATCGCCGCCCGCGCCGAGGACCTGGCCCGCACGATCGCGCTGGAGGCCGGCAAGCCGATCCGCCAGGCGCGCGCCGAGGTCGCCCGCAGCGTGACGACCTTCGGCGCCGCCGCCGAGGAGGCCGCGCGCTCGCACGACGAGGCGCTGCGGCTGGACGCGGCGCCGGGCGGCGAGGGGCGCCAGGCGATCGTGCGCCGCTTCCCGATCGGGCCGGTGGCCGCGATCACCCCCTTCAACTTCCCGGTGAACCTGGTGGCCCACAAGCTGGCGCCGGCGATCGCCGCCGGCTGCCCGGTGGTGCTGAAGCCGGCCTCGCAGACTCCGATCTCGGCGCTCAAGCTGGCCGAGATCATCGCCGAGTCCGGCTGGCCGCCGCAGGCGCTCAGCGTGCTGCCGCTCAGCAGCGATGATGCCGCCCCGCTGGTGGAGGACGAGCGCTTCAAGCTGCTGACCTTCACCGGCTCGCCCGCGGTGGGGTGGGACATGAAGCGCCGCGCCGGCCACAAGCGGGTCACGCTGGAGCTCGGCGGCAACGCCGGCTGCATCGTCCACTCCGACGCCGACCTGCGCGTCGCGGCCGAGCGCTGTGTGACGGGCGGCTTCTCCTACGCCGGCCAGAGCTGCATCAGCGTCCAGCGCATCTTCGTCCACGCGCCGGCCTACGAGGAGTTCATGGACCTGTTCGTGCCGAAGGTGCGCTCGCTGAAGGTCGGACACCCGCTCGACGAGGACACCGACCTGGGCTCGCTGATCGGCGCCCGGGACGGCGAGCGGGTGGCCGAGTGGCTGGCCGAGGCGCGCGCCAGCGGCGCCGAGTGCCTCGTCGGCGGCGATGTGAGGGGCAGCGTGGTGCAGCCGACGGTGGTGGTGAAGGCCGGGCCGCAGCTGCGCGTCAACAGCCAGGAGATCTTCGCGCCGGTCGTGACCGTGCAGACCTACGAGCGCTTCGAGGAGGCGCTGGCGGCGGTGAACGACAGCGACTACGGGCTGCAGGCCGGGGTGTTCACGCGCGACGTGGGGCGGATCTTCCAGGCCTACGAGGCGCTCGAGGTCGGCGGCGTGATTGTGGGCGACGTCCCGACCTGGCGGATCGACCCGATGCCCTACGGTGGGGTCAAGCAGTCCGGCTTCGGCCGCGAGGGGCTGAAGTACGCGATCGAGGAGATGACCGAGCCGAAGCTTCTGGTCATCAACCTCTCGTGAGCGGCGGCTCGCGCGGCGCCCCTACCCCCGCACCCAGGCCCGCCACTCGTCCGCGAGCTCCTCGAGCGGCTTGCCCAGCACCCCCTGGTAGTCCGCCGAGCCCGGCTCGCGGCTGGCGCTGCTGCGGTACAGCTCGTCCAGCTTCTCCATGCCGTAGCGTTCGACGAGGAAGTCGAAGAACGAGGCCCACAGCTCGTAGGCGTTGTTCGTGCCGTAGCCGGTGATCTGCAGCAGGCGCAGCGGGCACCCGTTCGCCTCGATCTGGCGCGCGCGCTCCCTCCAGCTCGCGGCCCTGTAGCGCGCGAGCCAGAGCCGGCCGGTGATCCAGGTGGCCTGGCCCTCGAGCAGCAGCAGGTCGGCGCGCTTCTGGACGACGGGCCCGTAGCGGCGCGCCTGCAGGTGGTGGGCCAGCTCGTGCGCCGCCACCATCACCGCGCGGTCGATGCTCCCGTGTGGCTGGTAGAACACCTCGGCCCGGCCCTCCTCTGTGTAGGCGATCCCGCGCGTGTCGGAGTCGGGGGCGCGCGCCGTCCGGTAGAACGCCAGCGAGATGCGCCGGTCGAGGGTGGTGCCGAAGCGCTCTTCGTTAAGGCGCAGCAGCTCCTCCAGCAGCGGCGCCACCTCGGCCACCTGCTCCGGGCTGAAGGTATGGATGCCGACGTAGATGTCCAGCCGCTCGGTCTGGGCGACGAGCGTCCCGGGCATCGGCGGGCCGTTGCCGCTGATGCGCGGCGGGGCGGGGAGTGTGAGGCTGCCGCGCGGGCCGGCGAGGTTGACGATCGGCGGCGAGGGCGCTGCGGCGAGCTGCGGGGCGAGGTCCACCCCCCTGATGCTCGGGCCGATCGGAAGGGCGACGGTGAACGAACCGGCCGCCGGGCGCTGCTGGGGCAGCGTGGTGAAGGCTCGGTCGACCCTCCCTGGCGCGCGTGGGCTAGCGCCGATCGTATCGGGCGGGAGCGGCCCGGTGGCGGTGAGGTTGAGCGCGAAGGCAACGGAGACGATCAGCGCCAGGCACTGGGAGGCGATGCGTGGCATGGCATCCAGCTCAAGGTCTGCGCAAACCGGTGCCCGGCGACGAGCCTGGTCGCCCGGACTCCCGAAAAACAGCGTTGAGGCATCGAACGTGCGCTGCCCTTGTACCACAGCACCTCGGAGCTGTCAAATCTCAATAGTACTTCCCGCGCACCCCGCGATGGGACTTCTGTAGCGCCGAAGTCAGCCGGATCGGGTTACTCTGCGGCCTAGCCAGGACACGCCGCGCCTGCTACACTAGCCATCGTAGTCGGGATAGCGAAGCCGCGTCATCGCAACCCCAATCTCTCCTTCATCGCACCCACATCGCAGCCCACGCGGCCCATCTGTCCCGCAAAGCGTAACTGCTCCCGCCGCTCTGTACCAGCGAACCTGGCGCAGAGCGGCGGGAGCAGTTCTTTTCAGGCTGCAGAGCTAGCTCGCGCTCTGCCGCTTGCCGAGGAGGGTGCGCTCAGCGACTCGCGAGCAGCCCGCCGTGGCCCAGCTCCACGATGTCGCGGCGGGTGACGCGCTCGCCGGCCAGCAGCCGCGGGAGCAGCAGGTCCACGATGTTGATGTCGCGCGAGCGGACGCACCCCGGCGCCCCGAGTACCGGCAGAGGGTCGCCCGGGCCATCGAGGTAGGCCAGGAGCAGCAGGTTGCCCGGCTCCACCGGCGCCCCGTAGTGCTCGATGTGCCCGCCGGCGGCGCGGATCCCCTGCGGCGTCACGTCGTCGCGGTCCATGATCGAGGTCTCGCCGGCCACGATCAGCAGCCGCGCGCCAACGCTGCGCAGATCCTCGATGGCGGCCGCCACCGCGCGCTCATCCGGCGGGACGAAGCGCGTCGCGACGATTGTGGACCCGAGCGCGGTCACGCGGGCCTCGATCGCCGGGTAGACGCCCCGCTCGACGCGCCCGCGCGCCGCGGGGCTGCTGACCAGCAGCACCCCTACCGGCGTCGGCCGGAGCGGGCGCAGCCCGACCACGGAGCCGCGGGCGCGGGCGGTCTGCTCGGCGCGCGCCAGCTCCTCCTCGCGCACGGCGAAGGGGATGATCTTGATCGTCGCCACGCGCTGGCGCGCCCGCACGAGGGTGTGGTTCGCAAGTGTGGCGATCGTCAGGCCGTCGACGTCGTTGATCGCCAGCAGCGCCTCGGCGTCCACCTCCACGACCCCATCGGCCTCCGCCAGCAGATTGACGCGGCTGTGGACGGCCGGTGTGGCGATCACGCCCGGCCCGCACACCGCTTCGGCCAGCCGGCGCGCGGCCTCATCCTCGTGGACATCGCCGGGCTCGAGCACCGCCACGCGCACCGTCTCGATCCCCAGCGCGCGCAGCTGCGCCACATTATCGGCGGTCAGCCGGCGCCCCTTGGACAGCAGCTTGTGCCCGGCGTGGTCGGCGAGATTATGGCGCAGGATATGGCCGATCGCCGCATCGATTGGAAGTGTCGCGAGGTACATGTTGCTCGGAATCCTCTGGGCGCACGCCCGCGCAGCCCGCTCAGCGCGGCGCATCGGGCCGCAGGCGGGCGTACTCCTCGGGCGTGTCGATATCCGCCAGCGGGCGATCGTCGTCGAAGTGAACGGTCGCCACGCGGGCCGGATCGGCGGCGATCACCGCGCGGGCGCCCTGGTCCCCGCTGATGCCGAGCAGCTCGGGGAACAGCGCGCGCGCGAACAGCACCGGGTTGCCGCGCACCCCGCGGTAGACCGGCGCGACGATCGCGGCGCCCGTGGCGCGCCACTCCTCGGCGATCCGGCGCACGATCGCAGCGGTGACGAACGGCTGGTCGGCGAGCAGCACGATCGCCGCATCCACCCGCTGGCCGAGGGCCGCGATCCCGGCCCGCAGCGACGCGCTCTGGCCGGCCGCGTAGTCGGGGCAGGGGACGATCGTCACCGGCAGCCCCGCCAGCGCCGCCGTGACCTCATCGGCGGCCGCGCCGACCACCACGAGCAGCGGGTCGAGCTGCGCCGCGAGCGCCTCCTCGGCGGCGGCTCGCACCAGCGGGCGGCCCCCCCAGTCCAGCAGCTGCTTCGGGCGGCCCATCCGCGAGGCGCTGCCCGCCGCGAGCATCACGCCAGCGACGATCTCCGTGCCTGCCATACGCGTGTCTCTCTCAAGCGCGGTGGGTAAGTGCATATTATACCGGCTCCGCGCTTTTCTGGCATCCCGCAGCGGTTTCTTCGCAAGAAAGAGGCCCGGAGAGACTCCGTCCTCCAGGCCCCCTCTATTCCTCCGGCGGCGCGCCTCCTGTCAGAAGGCGCCCGCTCGCGCCGCTACCCCAGGAGCGCCACCGCGCTCGCCAGCGGCTGCTCGGCGACGCCCGGCAGCAGCGCCAGCACGCCCTGGGCCCGCAGCAGCACCGCCCGCTGCTGCTCGTCGGCGGCGGCGAGCCCGCGGTCCACCGCCTGCGCCACTGTGAGCGTGGCGCGCTCCTCCTCCGAGAGCAGCGCGGCCAGAACCGCGGCGCCCTCGGCCAGCAGCTCGCGCGCCGGGCCGAGCTCCAGCCCGGCTGCCGGCGCGGCCCCGCCCGCGCCGCCGTTCGTGTGGCCGTTCACTGGCGGCGCGATGCGATCCAGCAGGCGGCCGCCGATCTCGCGCATGGGCGCCGGGGCGTTCTGGATCACCCCGCCGATCCCGTCCGCCAGGCCCATGAGCCGCAGGATCTGCTGGGCGGTCTCGGGCGTGCCGTACAGCTTGAAGTCCATCGCGGCCATCGCCTCGCCCATCGCGCGGGCCTGGGCCACGCCGATCTCGATCTGGGCCTGGAGGCGCAGCCGCTCCAGCTCCAGGCGCTGCGCCACGCCGTCGTTCGCCGCCAGCGCGTCGGCCATGGCGCGCTGCCCCTCGGCCTCTGCCAGGCCGCGGGCCTTGATCGCCTCGGCCTCTGCCAGGCCGCGGGCCTTGATCGCCTCGGCCTCCTCGCGGGCCGCGTCGGCCTTGGCCTTGATCACCTCGGCCTCGGCCAGGCCAGCGGCGGCGGTGGTGGCCCGCGCCGCCTCGGCGCGCAGCTTCTCGGCGTCGGCGGCGGCCTGGGCCTCGGTGCGGCGGGCCTCGGCGAGGCGGATCGAGGCGGTGGCCTCAGCCTCGGCCTTCTTGTTGAGCGCGGCCGCCTCGGCCTCGGCCTCCTGGATGCGGCGGAACGCCTCCAGCTCGATCTCGTTCTTCTTATTGATCATCTCGCGCTGCGCGTCGCGCTCGGCCTGGATGATCTGGATGCGGGCCTCGCGCTCGGCGGCGGCGGTCTCCTGCACCGTGAACACCTGCTGCTCGGCGGCCTCGCGCTCGGCGGCGATCGCCAGGCGCTGCTTCTCGGCCTCCTCGAGCTTCGCCTGCTGCAGCGCCAGCTGCACCTTGCGCTCCTGGTCGGCCACCTCGATCGCCTGCTGCTTGAGCACCTCGCTGCGCCGCACCTCGCGCTCGCGCTCCTGCTCGGCGAGCTGGATGGCCTGCTGCTTGCGCTGCTGCGCCAGCAGCACCGCCTGCTCCTTCTCCTGCTCGGCCTCGGCGATCGCGCGCTCCTTCATGACCCGCGCCAGCTCGGCGTTGCGCTGCTGCTCGAAGGTCGCCTGGTCGGCGGCGCTCTTCTCCTCGGCCTCGCGGATCAGGATCTCGCGCTGCTGAGTGGCCCTGGCCTGCGCCAGGTTCCGCTCCAGCGCCAGCTTCTCCTGCTCGACCTCGGCGTTACGGCGGGCGATCTCCAGCTCGGCGCTGCGCTCGATGGCGTTCTGCTCCTGCTGGGTAGCGGCGTTGCGGCGGGCGATCTCGAGCTGCTTCTGGCGCTCGATCTCGTTGCGCTCCTGCTCGGCGGCGGCGTTGCGGCGGGCGATCTCGTTCTGGGTCGTCTGGTCGATCTCGTTGCGCTCCTTGAGCGCGTTCTGGATCACCTGCGCGTTCGCCCGCGCCACCTGGGCGCCGAACACGTCGTCTACGCCGAAGCTGCCCTGGCGCGCGGACTTGAGCGTCGTGAGCGAGACCGACTCGAGCACCAGGCCGTTCTCCGCCAGGTCGGAGCGCACCAGGTTCTGGACCCGCTCGACGAACTTCTCGCGCTCCTGGTGCAGGCTCATCAGCGTGAAGGTGGCCGCCACGTCGCGCAGCGCGCCCTCCAGCTTGCTCTCCACCAGCCGCTTGACGGTGTCGGCGTTGACCTGGCCGCCGCCGATCGTGCGCGCGGCGCGTTCGATGTCCTCCGCGACCGGGTTGACCTTGATGTAGAAGATGGCCTTGATGTCCGCGTACTGCGGGTCGATCGTCAGCAGAGCGTTGGCCTCGGTGCGCTCGATGTCGATGTCCATCGTCCGCAGATCGACCCAGGTGATCTCGTGGAAGGCCGGGATGACCCAGTCGCCGCCGTTCACGATCACCTTCGGCTTGCCGCCGCCCGTCTTGACGAACGCCCGGTCGGCGGGCGCCTTGACGTAGAAGCGCGACACCATCGCGAAGAAGGCGACGAGGATGGCGACGAGCGAGCACAGGATGACGCCGATCACGACGCCGAGCTGTGGGACCCCGCCGATGTCGGGCATGGCTGCGATCCTTTCGTTTGGCTGGTTACAGAGCAGACGGCTGTGTGGGCATGGGGCTGTGCGGCGAAGCCGCGCGGCAGCTCCACACCGACAGTTATGCTGAGTTTATCGCCCTACTCGAGCGCGCGGACCAGGAAGCGCCGCTGCGCCTCGTCGTAGTCCAGCAGGGCGACCTCGGTGCGCTCGGGCAGCGGCTCGCCGGCCTGTATGACGGCGAACACCGTGTGCACGGTGCCGTGGGCGTCGCGCACCGCGACGCGGCCGTAGGTCGCGCTGATGCTGTGGCTCACCACGGTGCCGACGCGCCCGACGAGCTGGCGGTGGCTGATGGCGGTGGTGCTGCGGGAGGCGACGCGCGCCAGCACCCGGCTGATCCGGCCGGTGAGCGGGACGGCGGCGACTGCGCTCAGCGCCAGCACGACCAGCAGGAGCGAGCCTGCGTTCCAGCCGAGGGAGTCGATCAGCGCGTTCAGCAGCAGCCCGAGCGCGCCGAAGCTGAGCAGAAACGCCATGAGCACCAGCATCAGCGGCAGCCGCCCGACGCCCAGCAGCGCTAGCGCGCCCTCAGTGAGCCCGGAGTGGCCCTCTGCGTCGGCGTCCGCGTCGGTGTCCGCGTCCACGTCGGCGTCGGCATCGGCATCGATATCGGCGTCCGCGTCGTGGTCGCCGAAGCCGGACGCGATCTGGAGCACGGCGAGCGCCACGGCGCAGCCGAGCGAGACCAGGAACGGGATGTTGTGGCCGGCTAAGAGAAAGGCGAAGATGTTCATAGGAGTCACCTCGCACTGGATCTACGCTGCCAGCCGCTCCGGGTTGCGCCCACTATCGTAACGCTTGGCGGCGGCGCGAGGGAACGCGGAACGATGGCGGTTCGATCGCAAATTCCGAGCGCAGCCACCCCCGGCGGTGCGGGATCTTCGGGCGGGCCGGAGGGCGCAGAAAGCCGCCAGCCGAATTCCGGCTGGCGGCAGGTAGCTTCGCGGGCGCCCTCCACGCTGTGTTCGGGCAGGGATGGCGCTACTTCGTCAGCCCGTGGCGGCAGGCGACGACCTCGGCGATGATGCTGACCGCGATCTCCTCGGGGGTGCGGCCGCCGATCTTGAGGCCGATCGGCGCGTGCAGGCGGGCAAGCTGCTCCTCGGGCACGCCCGCGGCCCGCAGCCGCTCCAGGCGCGCGGCGTGCGTCTTCGGGCTGCCGAGCGCCCCGACGTAGCGCGCCGGGCTCGGCAGCGCGACCATGAGTGCCGGGTCGTCCAGCTTCGGGTCGTGTGTCAGCAGCACCACCATACTGTTGGAGTTGAGCCGCCCCGGCAGCACCTCGTCCGGCCAGGCGTGGATCAGCTCGTCGGCGTGGCTGAAGCGCTCGGGGGTGGCGAACGCGCCGCGCGCATCTATCACCACCGTGCGGAAGCCGAGCGTCTTGGCGAAGGTGACGAGCGGGATGGCGATATGGACCGCGCCGACGATGAACATGGTCGGCGGGGGCGGGTAGGTCTCGACGAACACCTGCACCTCGCCGGCCGGCGTGGGGTAGACGCGCGTCTCGCTCTCGGCGCGCGCGAGCATCGCGAGCGCGTCGCGGGACACGTCGGCGTCGAGGGCCGCGTCGCCGAGCCCGCCGATCGCCGGAGCGTCGGGCCGCACCAGCAGCTTCGCGCCGACCTTCCCCGCGCCGCCCACCACCGTCGCCAGCGCCACCGGCTGCTCCGCCGCCAGCGCCTCTTTGAGCGTCTCGTAGATCGTAGTCATGGCGTTCCTCTCAGGGGCGGCCCCAGTGCAGCGTCCCCAGGCTGCCGCCCGTCAGCTCGACCGGGTCGCCGCCGCATGGGTGCCGCGTGCTCCGCTGCCGGCCGTCGGGGCCTGACGCAGCGATGGCCACGCCGCTCGCATCTTCCGCGCACAGCGCGTGTTGACCCCTGCCGGCACTTCCTGAAAGAGCGCGCTGCTGTTCGTGGACGACAGCAGCGCGGGCGGGATCGGGATGCGCGTGAAAGCCCCTACCAGTCGAGGGGCTCGACGAACACATCGATGATCCCGCCGCAGGCCAGCCCCACGTCCCAGGCGTCGTCGTCCGCGACGCCGAAGTGGAGCAGGCGCGCCTCGCCGGTCGCGATCGCCTGCTGGCAGGCGTCGAACACAGCGCCCTCGATGCAGCCGCCGCTCACCGAGCCGGCCATGCTGCCGCCGGAGGACACGGCCATCTTCGCGCCGACTCCGCGCGGCGCCGAGCCGAGCGTCTTCACCACCGTCGCGATCGCCACGCGCTCGCCGCGGGCGCGCCACTGCTCGATCGCAGGAATGACATCGTTCATCGGACTGCTCCTGTTCTCGGATCTGCCGGTGTGGCGGGGAGGCGGTGAGCCCCTCGCCGCGGCAAGTGGCATGGTAACACAAACGGGTGCCGTCTGAGGTGTGTGCGGGCGCCGCAGGCCGGCGGATGAACAACAGGCCATCTCCCCTTCCGCTGACCCCGGCGCGGGGCCGGCCGATCCAAACTTATGTTAGTTCGGCGGGCGTGGGCGCTGTGAAGAACGCATTCGGAAGAGCAGCGCGCCGCTCTTCCCGCGCCGCAGCCGCGCCCTTGTAAACAGACGTTTATGTGGGTCGTATGGGCGATTCATCCTATTTTCATTCGCAGGCCGCACAATAGCAATCGCCGTTAAGCCTACGTCAAGCAGTCTTTATGACTGTGTTAAGGGCGATGGACGGAGCACGCTGCCTGTGGGGCACGCGAGCAATCGCGCTCTTCTGTTTACGGAAGTGGAAAACGTGCAGCCCGATGCGCTAGATAGCGCGGCCCACGGCGGTCCAGCTGCTGCAGCGCTCGCGGAGGACGATCGACGGGAGCACTCTTCACCTGGCACTGCGCGGGCTTATTGTGAACGCCGACCAGATCCAGGGCCGTAAGAACTGGGAGGTGAAACGGGCCGTGGGGCCGTGACGCATTGATTGACAGAAGATGAGGCCTGTTCGTCCGACGACGATTTCCATGTGAGGAGGATACTGTGTCCGTCTCGATCACCCCAACACTGCTGACCAGCTTCTTCGTGCACCTCGCCGCCGACGTGGTCTCGATCGCGATCGTCGCGTACCTGATCTACTTCCGGCGCCACTCGCGGCGTGACCTGCTGATGGTCTATACCACGCTGAACATCGGGCTGTTCCTGGCGATGACCGTCATCGATCTGCAGGAGACGGCGATGGGCGTGGGCTTCGGTCTGTTCGCCATCCTGTCGATCGTCCGCCTCCGCAGCGAGGAGTTCAGCAACTCAGAGCTCGGCTACATCTTCGTCTCGCTGATCATCGCGCTGATCAACGCCCTGGGTATTACGGATGCTACCCCCGGACCGCTGGACGGGCTCTTCATCCTGGTGCTGAACCTGACGGCCATCCTGGCGGTGTACATCATGGACCACCCGCGGCTGCTGCGGCAGGTTGGGCGGCAGCAGATCATCCTGGACACCATCCACCCGAACGAGCAGAGCCTGCGCGCTGATCTCGAGAAGAGGCTGGGCGTGCGCGTGCTCGACTACGCCATCGCTCACATCGACTACGTGCGTGAGATAACGGTGCTCAACGTGCGCTACGCTACCCAGCCCCAGCAGAGCTGAACCGGCGGCTACCACCGCAGTATCAGGAGGAAAGCATAGTGTCTGATCGTTTTGCACTGCTCACCGCGCAGTTCGATCCCATCTCGCTCGAGGAAATCAATCGACGCGCGGCGCTCCAGACACGCGCAGACAACAAGTACTTCCTGCCGTGGTCGGTGTTCAGCACCTTTATGGAGACACTGCAGCGCACGCATGTCATGCTCGACATCGATGGGCAGCGCATCTTCACCTACGACACGCAGTACTTCGATACTGCGGGCCTCCACAACTACTGGTGTCACGTGCAGAAGCGCCGCAAGCGCTTCAAGGTGCGGAGCAGGCGGTACGTCGATAACGGCCAGTACTTCTTCGAGATCAAGCTGAAGAGCGGCCGTGGAGAGACGGTCAAGTACAAGATCAAGTACCGCGAGGAGGACTGGGGCGCAGTCACGCCAGCGGCGGCGGCCTTTCTGAAGGAGTGCCTCCACAAGTCTTACGGCATCGAGTTTGCCGAGCCGCTGATGCCGACGGTTCGAACGGTGTACCAGCGCATCACCGTGATGGCGCTGGACAACAGCGAGCGGATCACCTGCGACTTCAACCTTGCCTTCGGGGCCAGCAACCGCTGGCAGGGCCGCATGGCCGACGACTACGTGCTGGTGGAGACGAAGTCGGCGCGCGGGCGCGGGAAAGCGGACCAGCTCTTGTGGCGCCTAGGGGCACGGCCGACCTCGGGCAGCAAGTACTGCCTGGGTGTCTCCCTGATCTGGCCGAATGTCCGCTGCAACCCCTTTTACAAGGTCCGCAAGAGCTACTTCGTTCGCGAGGCGGACGGCGAGGCAGGCGAGCGCTTCTACGAGCCGCCAGCGGCGGCGGTTGTTGCACGCGCACTCGGCGAGACGCAGGCGGCTGTGCCTAGCTCTATGCCGGTGCCGAGCACTGCCTCGATGCTGTTCGAATAAGACCATCCTAGCGACAGAGGAAGGCAGGCTTGAGCTGCTGCCTGGGGATCTGGCAGTGGCTTGGCTCACTCATGCCTGGAAGCGGCTCCCTGCCGGCGCAGCGCCGCGCCGGTGACCCCAAAGACGGTTACACGGTCAGAAGCTAGCCATTGCCGGCTATCCGCACAGGAGTGGCGTATGCGTTCACAACCTGCCAGACTTGCAACTTTATTCATCTTCCTGCTGGCATTGATCTGCACAGCCGCTGCGCCCTTCCCAGCCAGTGCGCAGACCGTCGCCGCCCCGCCCGCCTTCAGCGTGCCGCGAGGGTTTTATGACACTGCGTTTAACTTGAGCCTGAGCAGCCCAGGGGCGACTATTCGCTACACCTTGGACGGCAGCACCCCCAGCCCGACCCACGGCACGGTGTACGCCGGCCCGATCCGGATCGACACCACGACGGTAGTGCGCGCGATCGCCTACATCACGCCGGCGAACCGCTCGCCGGTGGTGACGCACACCTACATCTTCCTTGACGCGGTGCGCGGCCAGCCTGACTCGCCGCCCCCCGGGTGGCCTTCGATATTTGCGCTTCGAGACCTGGACGGCGAGTACCCGGCCGACTACGGGATGGACCCGGAGGTGACCGAGTACCCTGACAACGCCTCCAAGTTCGACGCGGTCATGAAGTCGCTGCCGACGCTGTCGCTCGTCACCGACCTGCCGTACCTGTGGAGCCCGGCCTACGGCATCTACTTCAACCCTGAGGCGAAGGAGACCCCCCAGCGGCCCGACCCGCTCGGCACGCGCTGGGAGCGCCCGGTCTCGCTTGAGTGGATCAACCCGGACGGCACCACCGGCTTTGCGCAGATGGCCGGCGCGAGCATCGACGGCGAGACCAGCCGCCGGCCGCACCGCCAGCCCAAGAAGAACTTCCGCATCTCCTTCGGCGCGCCCCACGGCACCGCCGCGCTGGACTTCGAGCTGTTCGACACCAGCACCAGCCTTCCGGCCGGGGCGTTCGAGCAGATCGTGCTGCGCAACGGCGGCAACCGCTCGTGGTCGTACTTCGACCGCGACCAGCGCCGCGAGGCCGACTACATCAACGACGAGTGGGCCCGCCGGGCGTGGCTCGCGATGGGCAACCTGGCGCCGCGCGGCACCTACGTCCACCTGTACATCAACGGGCTGTACTGGGGCCTCTACAACGTCACCGAGCGGCTCGACGGCAGCTTCCTGCAGTCGTACCTCGGGGGCACCGCCGCCGACTACGACGTCCTGCAGGCCAGCGACGACGCCAGCAACAGCCCCACCGCCATCGCTGGCACCGTGGACGCCTGGAACGAGCTGCTCGCGCTCGTCTCCGGCACCGACCCGATCGACAACACGCTGTACCAGCAGATCAAGACCCGGGTGGACGTGGTCAACCTGGCGGACTACTTCGTCCACGCGCACTACATCGGCAAGACCGACTGGCCGTTCCACAACTGGAACGCCTATCGCGCGCGCACCGGCACGGACACCCGCTTCAAGTTCGCGCCGATGGACAACGACACCGGGCTGAACAAGGTGACCGAGAACACCACCAACCTGACCGACGACGTCGGTGCGCCGGATGCGCCAGAGTATGTGTTCCGGCGGCTGACCACCAACCCTGAGTTCCGCCAGGTGCTGGCCGACCGGCTCTACAAGCACGTGGTCGCCCCCGGTGGCGCGCTGACGCCAGCGGCGTGCTCGGCGCTCTACAGCGAGCTGGCCGACATCGTCGACCAGGCGGTGATCGGCGAGTCGGCCCGCTGGGGCGATTACATGCGGGACAAGTACCCGCTGACCAACAACGCGCCGAAGGGGTGGCCGGCCTACCTGCACAGCCGCGACCTGCCGAACAGCTACACCGACCCGGCCAATCAGGTGAACGATGTCGACCAGAAGACCTGGGTGCAGGTGCGCAATGAGAAGCTCAACAACTACTGCCCCCAGCGCAGCACCAACGTGGTGAACCAGTACGTCACTAACGGCTGGTACCAGACGGCGCCGCAGCCCCCGGCGATCTCGCAGCCCGGCGGGATGATTAACTCCGGCGGCACGGTCACGCTGAGCAACTCGCCCAACGGCAACGCGGGCACGATCTACTACACCACCAACGGCGTCGACCCGCGCGCCGAGGGTGGCGCGCTCGCGCCCGGCGCGCAGAACGGCGGCAGCAACTCGGTCAACATCACGATCTCGGCCACCACCACGATCAAGGCGCGCGTGCAGAACGGCGGCAACTGGAGCCCGCTGCTGGAGTACACCTTCTACATCTCGCAGCCGTTCCAGAACCTGGTAATCAACGAGATCCACTACAACCCGGTCGTGTCGTCCGACCAGGCGGGGCAGAACCCGGATGACTTCGAGTTCATCGAGCTTCACAACCGCGGCGGGTCCTCGATCCGGCTGGACTACGTGTCGTTCTCGGACGGCATCTACTTCAAGTTCCCGGCCAACACCACGCTGGGCGCGAATCAGTACCTGGTGCTCGCCAGCAACGCGGCCAGCTTCCAGTCGCGCTACGGGTTCGCGCCGTTCGGCGAGTTCACCGGCAGCCTCTCGGACGCCGGCGAGACCATCACGCTGGTCGACCCGGTCGGCGGGGTGATCGATACAGTCTCGTACCTGCCCGTCTCGCCCTGGCCGGCCGGCGCGAACGGCAGCGGCGGCTCGCTGAGCCTGAACGCGCCGGCGCTGGACAACAGCGTGGCGGCCAACTGGTCCACCTCGACGATCACCGGCGGCACGCCCGGCGCCGCGAACAACAGCTCGATGGGCAAGACGGTGCCGCAGGTCAGCTGGGCCAACCCGGCGCCGATCACCTACGGTCAGCCGCTGACTCCTGTGCAGCTGAGCGCGGTCGCGACTGACAATGGGGATGAGGTGCAGGGCACCTGGACCTACAGCCCGCCGCTGGGCACGGTGCTGAAGGCCGGCAACGGCCAGGTGCTGCGGGCCATCTTCCTGCCGGAAAACACGGCCCAGTACGCCAGTGTGAACGCGACCGTGTTCATCGACGTGGCCAAGGCGCCGCTGACGATCGCCGCGGATAACAAGGTGAAGCAGGCCGGCGCGCCGAACCCGCCGCTGACGGCCACCTACACCGGGCTCGTCAACGGCGACACGCCCGACAGCCTGGACGTGCCGCCGACGCTGAGCACGACGGCGACGACCAGCAGCCCGGCGGGCCAGTACCCGATCATCGTCTCGGGCGCGTCGGACCCGAACTACGACATCACCTTCGTTGACGGGACGCTCACCGTCACGCAGAAGAGCGTTCCGGCGATCAGCTGGAGCTCTCCGGCGCCGATCACCTACGGGACGGCGCTCAGCAGCGCGCAGCTCAACGCGACGGCCACCCACAACGGGCAGCCGGTGGCCGGGAGCTTCAGCTACGACCCGCCGGCGGGGACGGT
>CALJIC010000281.1 GCA_937974195.1 uncultured Roseiflexaceae bacterium
CTGGGTTCTCAGGTTCTGAGTTCTCTAGTTCTGGGCTCTCAGGTTCTCAGAAAGGTTAGCCAATGATCCTCTTACTCGATAACTACGACTCCTTCACCTACAACCTCTACCAGTACCTGAGCGAGCTGGGGGCCGAGGTGCTGGTGCGGCGCAACGACGAGGTGACGGTGGGCGACGTGGCGGCCCTCGCGCCGGAGAAGATCGTCATCTCGCCCGGGCCGTGCACCCCGAGCGAGGCCGGCGTCAGCGTGCCCCTGATCCGCGAGCTCGGCGGGAGCATCCCGATCCTGGGCGTGTGCCTCGGCCACCAGTCGATCGGCGCGGCGTACGGCGGGGCGGTGGTGCGGGCGCCCACGGTCATGCACGGCAAGCTCTCGGAGATCCACCACGATGGCGCGGGGGTCTTCGCCGGCCTGCCGCGCCCGTTTAAGGCCACCCGCTACCACTCGCTGATCGTCCGGCGCGATGATCTGCCCGAGTGCCTGGAGGTCACGGCCTGGACCGACGACGGGCTGATCATGGGGCTGCGCCACCGCGAGCTGCCGGTGCAGGGGGTTCAGTTCCACCCCGAGTCGATCATGACCGAGGTCGGCAAGGCGCTGCTGAAGAACTTCCTGGACGCCGCCTAGAGGATCTTGGAGGACCGCATACCCGCGCCCTCGACAGGGCTGATGTGAGGAGGTGTGCAGGCGACACCCTGCGCGCCTCAGTTGGGAGAACCATGATCGACATCGTACCGCCGCGCGCGCAGCACGTGCCTCAGCTGCACCAGCTGTACCTGGACGCGGTCGCGGCCGCGCCGCACTGCCGCTTCGCGCCGGACGAGGCCCGCTTCGGCGATGAGCTGCTCGGGCGCGCCGCGCCGGTGCCGCTGCTGTCTGCTCCGCGCGACCAGCGGGTCTTCGTGGCCGAGGAGGGCGGCGCGGCGCGCGGCTTCGCGGCGCTCGCCTGGTACACCGACTGGGACGGCGGCGAGCACCAGGCGATCACGGCGCTGTTCTTCGCGGACGAGGCGGCCGGGCGCGCTCTGATCGATGCCTGCGAGGGGGCGGCCGGGCCGGGCAGGCTGCTGGCCTTCCCGGATACGCACGGCAAATCCCCGGTCGCGGAGTATAATTGCGGCTGGAACGGGCTCTCGGACCGCGTGCCGCACGTTGCGCGCGCGCTCGTGCGGGCCGGCTACGCACCGTACCAGCGCGAGCTGCACATGGCCCTCGATCTGCGGGCCTTCCCCCCGCAGGCGCTCCCCGTGCCGGCCGGCGTCGAGCTGAGCGAGGAGCCGGACGACCGCGGCCGGGTCTGGATCCGGGCGATCGTGGGCGGCCGGAAGGTCGCCGACTGTATCTTCAGCACGCTGTCGCAGCTCTCGCCCGACGCCGATGCGGCGCGCACCGGCTACATCTGGGGCCTGGGGGTCGTCGAGGGGTTCCGGCGGCGCGGGCTGGCGCGCGTGCTCATGGCGCGGGCGCTCGAGCGGCTGGTCGGGCAGGGCTGCGATGCCTGCTGGCTGACCACCACCGCCGACAACTGGCCTGCGCAGCCGCTGTATCTGTCGCTCGGCTTCGTGGTTGTGGATTGCTCGGCGTCGTTCCGCAAGGGGTAGGGCGCGGGGCGAGCGCGGGGCTGAGAAGATCAGGGGCGAAGAGATCGCCGGGCGCAGCGCTTCACGCCGCTACGGCCCCCGCGCTCCCCTCGCCCCGGACATCTGCGCTCCCGAAGGACTCTGCGGAGGCTAGGCGCCGGAGGCCGGGGCGCGGTGGAGCCGCCCGACCGCGAAAGCGGCGCCGATGACCAGCAGGGCGACGGCGATCTCGACCGCCGAGCCGATCACCACGGTGCCCTCGGGGAAGACCAGCGGCAGCACGCGCGCCAGCAGGAGGCTGAGCGGGAACCCTAGCGCGAGCACCAGCCCGATGAGCCGCGCGTTCGAGCCGTCGGCCCCGCCGCTCCTTCTGCCGCCAAGAAACACCGGCACCCGGCCGGTTGCTAGCACGTACAGCCCACAGAGTGTGAGAAAGACGGTGAGCATGGATGTCCTCCTGAGCTGATTCGTTTGTTATCACGCCTATTCTACGGCTGCCCGGCACGGCAGCGTAACCACTCGGGTCTCGTTCAACAGGCGAGCCGCAACGGTGATGGAGCGGTGGCCCTGGGCGGCTCCGCTGCGTGACCGGGATGTGGGGCACGATGGTGCGAAGAATCTTGCTGCTCGGCGCGCTGCTCCTCGCGGCGCTGCCTGCCCAGCCCGCGGCGGCGCAGGCCGGCGAGCGCTGCTTCCTGGAGACCGGCTACTGCGTGCGCGGCCGCTTCCTGGCCTACTGGGAGCAGAATGGCGGGCTGCCGGTGTTCGGCTTCCCGATCAGCGCCGAGCGCACCGAGGGCGGCCTGACGGTGCAGTGGTTCGAGCGCGAGCGCTTCGAGCTGCATCCGGAGAACGCCCCGCCGTACGACGTGCTGCTCGGGCGGCTGGGCGACGAGGCGCTCGGGCGCCAGGGGCGCGACTGGCGCTCCTTCCCGCCGGGGCAGGAGCAGGCCGGGTGCACGTTCTTCCCCGAGACGCAGCACGCGCTGTGCGAGCCGTTCCGCAGCTACTGGCGCGCCAACGGCCTGGAGCTCGACGGGCGGCCGGGCGTGAGCGAGGCCGAGAGCCTGGCGCTGTTCGGCATGCCGCTCTCCGAGCCGGCGCCGGAGCTGAACAGCTCGGGGCTGACGGTGCTGACGCAGTGGTTCGAGCGCGCGCGCTTCGAGCTGCTCCCGTGTGAGGGCGCGCAGCGCTGCGCCCCGACGGTGGTGCTCGGGCGGCTGGGCGCCGAGGTGTACGGCGAGTCGGGCCGGGACGCGCCGACCTACTACATGCCGGTGCACGAGCCCGGCTGGCCAGCGCCGCTCGAGGTGCCGGTTGGCTTCACAATCGAAGAGGTGGCCGCGGGCCTGCAGATCCCGCGCTTCTTCGCGCGCGACCCGGGCGACGGCAGCCTCGTGGTGGCCGAGGCCGGCGCCGGGCGCGTGAGCCGCCTGCGCGACGACGACGGCGACGGGCGCTACGAGCGGCGCGTGACCGTCGCCGATGGGTTCGAGTGGATCCACAGCGCACTGGTGCTCGACGGGGCGATCATCGCCGCCGACGAGACCCGGCTGGTGCGCCTGGCCGACTTCGGGCCGGACGGGCGCGCCCGGACGGTGGAGACGCTTCTGCCGCTGCCCTCGGGGGCCACGGACCTGTACGGCCACCGCACGCGCACCGTGGCGCTCGGCCCAGATGGCAAGCTGTACCTCTCGGTCGGCTCGTCGTGCGACGCGTGCCGCGAGGAGTCGCCGCTGCGCGCGACGATCCTGCGGCTGAACCCGGACGGCAGCGGCCTGGAGGTGTACGCCACCGGGCTGCGCAACACGGTCGGCTTCGCCTTCCGGCCCGGGACGGCGGAGCTGTGGGGGGCGGACATGGGCCGCAACAACCTCGGCCCGGACATGCCGCCGGACGAGCTGAACCTGATCGAGCAGGGCGGGGACTACGGCTGGCCGGCGTGCTTCGGCGACCGTGTGCCAGACCCGGAGCTCGGGGATGCGGCCCGCTGCGCCGAGACGACCCCGCCCGCGCTCGACCTGCCGGCCCACTGGGCGCCGCTGGGCGTGATGTTCTACGACGGGGACGCGTTCCCGGCGGCGTACCGCGGCGATATGCTGCTGGCGTTCCACGGCACCGCGCCCGATCAGGTGGCGGAGCTGGATGGCTACCGCGTGGTGCGGGTGCGCTTCGAGAACGGGCGCCCGGCCGGCTTCCAGGATCTGGTGCGCGGCTGGATCGCCGGCGGCGAGGTCTGGGGCCGGCCGTGCGGGCTGCTGCAGATGCCGGACGGCAGCGTGCTGATCTCGGACGACTACGGCGGGCGGATCTACCGGCTGAGGTACGCCGGCTGATGTAAGGGGCGCGCGGCCATCCGGGCCTTCCCGGGGAGAGAGCGGGCGGCACGACCGCGTCACTCGTGTCATTCTATGCGACGTGCGAGAGGTGAGACATGTCCATCCGCGACCATATCATTCAGCTTGTGCGCGGCAATGACCTGAGCCAGGAACAGGCCGCGGAGGCGATGGAGGAGATCATGACCGGCGTGGCGACGCCGGCGCAGATCGCCTCCTTCCTCACGGCGCTGCACATTAAAGGCGAGACTGAGGCCGAGATCGCCGGGATGGCGCAGGTGATGCGCGAGAAGGCCAACCACGTTCACTTCGACGGCCCGGTGCTGGACACCTGCGGCACCGGGGGCGACGGGACCGGCACGTTCAACATCTCGACCACCGCGGCGTTCGTGGCCGCCGGGGCGGGCGCGACGGTCGCCAAGCACGGCAACCGGGCGATGTCCAGCGTGTGCGGCTCGGCGGACGTGCTGGAAGGGCTCGGGGTGGCGATCGAGCTCGACGCCGAGGGGGTGGCGCGCTGCCTGCGGGAGGCGGGGATCGGCTTCATGTTCGCGCAGAAGTTCCACCCGGCGATGCGCTACGTGGGGCCGGTGCGGCGCGAGATCGGCATCCGCACGGTCTTCAACGTGCTGGGGCCGCTCACGAACCCGGCGCGCGCCCGCCACCAGGTGCTGGGGGTGGCCTCGCCGACGCTGGCCGAGAAGCTGGCGCGGGCGCTCTCGCGCCTCGACACCGTGCTGGCGCTGGTGGTCCACGGGCACGGCGGCCTGGACGAGCTGGGGCTGAGCGGGCCGAACGTGGTGTACGAGGTGCGCGCGGGGCAGGCGCCGCGCCGCTACGAGGTCTCGGCCGAGGAGCTGGGGCTGCGGCCGGCGCCGAAGGAGGCGGTCGCCGGCGGGGACGTCGCGCGCAACGTCGCGATCGTGCGCGGAGTGCTGAGCGGCGACGAGCGCGGGGCGCCGCGCGACATCGTGCTGCTGAACGCGGCGGCGGCGCTGGTGGCCGCGGAGCGGGCGGAAGACATGCGCGAGGGCCTGGCGCTGGCGCGCGCGAGCCTGGAGGAGGGCCGGGCGCTCGAGCGGCTCGAGCGCATGGTGGCCGCGAGCCAGGCGCAGTGACGAGAGGAGGGTGCGATGCGCAGGAAGCCACGGCGCAAGCGGCTCGTGGTACAGACGCTCGGCACGCTGCGGGCCATCCGGCTGATCGTCTACGACGAGGAGGCGCGCGAGTTCGTGGAGAAGGAGGCCAGCAGGTACGGCGAGCTGCTGCGGGACCGCCACGCCCCGAACGAGTACGTGCTGGAGATCAGCGACGCCTATGACCAGCACGAGGTCGAGGCGTACATCGCCAGCTACTTCGACACGCGGCCCGCGGAGGCCTGAGCGCCTGCGCTCTGCCGCAGATAGCCGTCCTATGGCACGCCGCTTGCAGTCAAGCTCGGTCCACGCGTGGCACTGCGGAGTGCCAGCAGACAGAGAAGAAGAGGCGGCTATGTCAGATAGGGCTCAAGCAACGGCGCAGGAAGCCTACTGCGTCAAGTGTAAGACCAAGCGCGAGATCAAGGGCGCGCAAGAGGTGCGGATGGACAACGGCCGGCGCGCGCTCAAGGGGGAGTGCGCAGTGTGCGGCACGAAGCTGACGCGCTTCCTGCCGAGCAAGTAGCGGCGGCAGACGCGCGCTCGCGCAGAGAGCGGGGTGGTCCGACCAGCGAGGCTGGCGCCGGGCCGCCCCGTTGCCATGCACTCGGGCGGGCGGCGCGTGGTATAATGCGCCGCGTTTGCGCCGGCGTCCGTCTGCGCCGGCCGCTGCCCGCTGCGCTAGATCGGGTCGTGGTGATGATCCCATACGAACTCTACCGGATCCTGCAGTGCCCCACCTGCGGCTCGCGCGACCTCGTGGTGACCGACGCCGGCGTGCGCTGCGCCGGGTGCGCGACCGAGTACCCGCGGCACGACGGCTACCTGGATCTCATGCCGCGCCAGGTCGAGTTCGGCTATGTCTCGAAGTACGTGGCCGAGGAGGAGGCGCTGGCCGAGGAGCTCGACTATCGCGACCTGGCGCCGCCGCTGCTCGCCGCCGGGGTCCGCAACCGGGCGCTCGTGCGGCTGCTGCAGCTCGGGCCGGGCGACGTCACGCTCGACAACGGGTGCGGCAACGGCCGCTTCGCCGTCTGGAACGCCGGGCGCGTCGCCCTGATGATCGGGTCGGACCCGGCGACCCTGTTCGCCGACGAGGCGCTGGCGAAGGTCGGGCTGGCCCAGGCCGACTCGCGGCGGCTGCCGTTCGCGGACAATAGCTTCGACAAGGCGTTCTCGATCGATGTGCTGGAGCACTTCCCGCTCGATGTGATCGACGCCTACCTGGCGGAGCAGGCGCGGGTGCTGCGCCCCGGCGGGCGCTTCCTGGCGTTCTCCAACACCCGCGAGCCGTCGGCGCTGCAGCCGCTGGTGAACGCCAGCCGCTGGCTCGGCCGGCAGTTCGTGCGCGCCGGGCTGTACGACTTCCAGCGCGAGGCGCGGCGCAAGTCCGACCACGTGAAGGCGCTGGAGACCTGGGAGGATGTGCTGGCGGCCTTCGAGCGCGCCGGGCTGCGGCCGGTGCGGGTGCTGTTCTGGAACAGCGTCTTCACCAGCTTCGTCGAGCACGTGCTGATGAAGCTGGGGGAGGCGGTTCTGGGGAGGCAGCCGGGGACGGGCAGCCGGAAAGCAGCCGAGGGCCAGCCGGGGGACGCCGCCGGCTCCTCGCCCGCCGAGGGGACCGACCGCGAGATCCGAGCCCGGCGGCGGCTGCGCGGCCGGCTGGGGCGCCGCGGCCTCGTGTACTACGCGCTGATGGCGGTGACGCTGCTGATGGAGCTGGACCTGTGGCTCTTCGGCCGCCTGCGCTCCGGCAGCTACTTCATTGTGGTCGAGAAGCCGGCGGACGGCAGCCAGAGCCAGGCCCTTCGCACCACAGCGGCAGCCCACGCCGCAGCGCCGGAGGAGCGGCCATGAGCGAGCTGGTGTACCGCGAGGTGCCGCCGGAGGACTACGAGCGCTTCGCGCAGATCCAGGCGGTGTCGTACGGCTGGAACTACGAGCGGGCGCTGGCGAGCGTGCGCGGCTCCGGCCCCTGGGCGGTGCGCGGCGTCTACCGCGACGGGCGGCTGGTCTGCGGGGCCTACGTCTACTCGCTGCAGGTCCTGGCCGGCGGGCCGGTGGTGGCGGCCGGCGGGCTGGGCAACGTCGCGACGCCGCCGGAGGAGCGCCGGCGCGGCTACGTGGGCCGCCTGCTGCGCGAGGCGTGCGAGGAGCTGCGCGCGCAGGGGACGGCGCTCTGCACGCTGGGGGCGTTCAAGGAGTCGTTCTACGGCCGCTACGGCTGGGCGACCTATCTCGAGACGCGGCGCTTCAGCGGCCCGCCGGCGCGCTTCGCCCGCTTCCGGCAGCTGGCCGGCGTGTGGGCGCCGGTGGGCGCGGAGGCGATCCCGGAGCTGGACGCGATCTACCGCGGCGCGCTGCGGGCGCGCTTCGGGCCGGTGGTGCGCGACGAGGCCTGGTGGCGCGAGCGCGTGCTGCAGCCGTTCAACTACCTGTGGCGGGATGATACCGGCGCGGCGCGGGCCTACGTGCTGTTCAACTTCGAGGGGCAGTGGGAGCGGCGCGAGCTGCACTGCCGCGAGGTAGTGGCGCTGGACCCGGAGGCGCGCCGCCAGATCTTCAGCTTCTTCGCCAGCCACGAGGACCAGTCGGCGGCGGTGGTGTTCTCGGCGCCGTCCGACGCGCCGGTGCAGCAGCTGCTGCCCGACCCGCTGGAGTGCCGGATGGAGCCCGGCTACATGCTGCGGCTGCTGGACGTGCCGGCGGCGCTCGAGGCGCTGAGCTACCCGCGCGACGCGCAGGGCCGGCTGACGATCGCCGTCGCCGACGACTGGATGGAGCACAACCAGGGGGTGTTCGAGCTGGAGGTGGCCGAGGGCCGGGCGACGTGCCGCCGCGCCGATGGCGCCGAGGCCGACCTGGCGTGCGACGTGCGCCAGCTGGCGCAGATCTACAGCCGCCACCTGCGGCCGCGCACCGCCGCCGCCTTCGGGCTGCTTACGGTGAGCAGCCGGCCGGCGCTGGCGCTGCTCGACCGGCTGTTCAGCGGGCCGGCGCCGTTCACGTCGGACTGGTTCTGATTTGCGCGGCTCTGCAGCGACTGCGCCGCCGCAGAGCCGCGG
>CALJIC010000282.1 GCA_937974195.1 uncultured Roseiflexaceae bacterium
CCCCGCGACTCGTTCTTTACTGCTCTATGAAGAACGAAAGGATGTAAATCGTTTTTCGTTTATTAATCCGCCGCCACTTGGCAAAAATACCCGCTCCAATCAAATTTTTCTCGGTTGCCCCTCCCCGCAACCTATGATATACTTCTTACACAAGCGCAGCACGTGCGAGCCAGGTGCAGTCCCACCACGCCGAATCCTAGCGCCCAGTCAGGGTCCTGTCAACCGCAGCAGACGACGGAAGCACGGCTGCGAGCCGGCACGGCAAGGAGGCGCTATGAACAAGGACGCAATCAACATCCGCCGGGCAGCGGAGGCCGACGTGGGCGCGATCGTCGCGCTCAACGACCAGCTGTTCCAGGAGGACTCCGGCACGCGCGACCCGCTCGTCAACCACGCCTGGGCGCGCGAGCACGGCGCGGCCTACTTCGGCGGGATGCTGGAGCGCGCGTCGTACATCTGCCTGGTGGCTGAGGCGCAGGGCGCGGTGATCGGCTACCTCGCCGGGCACACCCGCGACGCGAACGACTACCGCCCCGCGATCACGGCCGAGCTCGAGAGCATCTGCGTCGCGCCGGCCTGGCGCAGCCGGGGGGCCGGCGAGCAGCTGGTGCGCGCGTTTCTCTCGTGGGCGCAGGAGCGCGGCGCCGCCTTCGTCACCGTGACGGCCTACGCCGCCAACGAGCGCGCCCTCGCCTTCTACGCGCGCGCCGGATTCACGCCGCACACCGTCACGCTCGGCCTGCGGCTCCCCTAAAGACTCTGGGGAGGCTTCGCCTCCCCAAATCCCTCCTGGGGCGCGGTGCAGCTTGTGCTGTCATTCATGCATGCAGGCGCTCCGCCCTGCACCCGGGGTTGTCATGCCCACCTCCACCGATGCCCGTACCCCAGGCACAGGCTGATGTGCTGCAATGCCCACTGAGACGAGCGGCTGCTGTGCTGCAGCGCAACGGGCAGTGCGGTTGAGACGTGCGGCTAAAGAAAGGCTCTGGGGAGGCTTCGCCTCCCCAAGCCCTTCCTGGGGCGCGGAGTGGTGCTCCGCCGGGAGGCGTGGAGGGACGGGCCCTCCACGGCCTTTTTTTCCGCAAAAATTGGGGCTAGCGCGCCGCGCATATGTGTGGTATAATGCCCTAGTCAACGAAAGGTTTGGCTCCACGATACGCTTCAGATCCCCTCCTGTTCCCCCAGGATGCGTGCTCTCCCGCTCATCGTCTCCCCAAACCAGTGACAAGTGTCAGTTTTTTTACCCAAGGAGTTGGCGAGCGATGAGCTACGCAGACAAGACCATCACGTGCCGGGACTGTGGCATGGACTTCGTGTTCACGGCCGGCGAGCAGGACTTCTACTCGCAGAAGGGCTTCACCAATGAGCCCAGCCGCTGCCCGTCCTGCCGGCAGCAGCGCAAGGCCAGCGGCGGCGGCCGCAGCTACTCGAGCGGCGGCGACAGCTACGGCGGCGGCTACTCGAACGGCGGCTACTCGAGCGGCGGCTACGACCGCGGCCCGCGCGAGATGCACACCGCCACCTGCGACTCCTGCGGCCGCGAGGCCCAGGTGCCGTTCGTGCCGCGCGGCGACAAGCCGGTGTACTGCTCGGACTGCTTCCAGCAGCGCCGGCCGGCCCGCAGCAGCCGCTGGTAAGCCCACGCGCTAGACGTAAAGAGGGCGTGTGTCGGGGCAGCTTGGCTCCCCGGCACACGCCCTTTCGCATGCCCTCCGGCGCGAGTTAGCCCGCCGCCCGCGCCACGATCTGCGGGAAGGTGGTCGGGCCGAACGACTGGTTCAGCGCGTAGTCGAAGCGGAGCTCATCCCCCACGAAGCGCCCGGTCAGCGTGAGGCGGAAGGGCGTCTCGTAGAAGTAGGCCGTCGCCTCGTAGGTGTCATCGGCCGCCCACGCGCCGGCCGCCGCCACGGCCTGCTCGCCGTACGGGCTGAGCGTCGTCGTGCCGCGGACCCACTCCCCGGCCCCGCACACCACCGTGTGCTCGCCCCGGGCATCGCGCACGGTGATGACCGCGCGCCCGTCCTGGAAGTCGTAGGCGATCGCCTCGACCGCCAGGTCGTTCGGCTCGGCCACGTAGCGCCGCCCTGAGACCTTGGCGGCCAGCGCCGCGGAGCGCGCGCCCGCCGGGAGCGCCAGCTTCAGGCTGCCGAGCCGCTGAGTGAGCCGCGCGTGCGCCTGGCGATCGGGGCTGAGCGGCGCCCGCTCGAAGGCCGGCAGCAGGTGCTTCCACACCAGGTTCAGCACCGCCTGCATGTCGCCCAGCCCCGAGGTGATCGCGATCACCGCGTCCTGCTCCGGCATCACGACGCAGAACTGGCCGAAGGCCCCGTCGCCGCGGTACGCCCCGTGGCGGCAGCGCCAGAACTGGTAGCCGTACCCCTGCTCCCAGTCGCTCTCCGGGCTGCTGCCGTTGGACACCTGGCGCGACGTGGCCGCCTCGACCCACGCCTCGCTCAGCAGCCGCTCGCCGTTCCAGACTCCCTTCTGCAGGTACAGCTGCCCGAAGCGGGCGATGCTCTCGGTGGTGATGCTCAGGCCCCACCCGCCGATATTCACGCCGCGCGGGCAGGTCTCCCAGGTGGCGCGCTCGATCCCCAGCGGGTCGAGCAGGCGCGGGCGCAGGTACTCCAGCAGCGTCACGCCCGTCAGCCGCTGCACGATCGCCGACAGCATATAGCTCGCGCCGTTGTTGTAGAGGAAGTGCGTGCCCGGCTCGTAGGCCACCGGCTCGAGCAGAAACGCCTTCGCCCAGTCGCCGTCCTCGCGCTCGCGGAACCGCGGGCTCGTATCCTCCGCGTGCCCGGTCGACATCGACAGCAGGTGGTGCACGCGCATCGCCTTCAGGTTCTTGCTGACCACCGGCGGCGCCTCTTCGGGGAAGAAGTCCAGCACGCGGTCGTCGACCGACAGCCGGCCCTCGGCCACCGCCAGCCCGACCGCCGTCGAGGTGAAGCTCTTGCTCAGCGAGAACAGCATGTGCGGGTGCTGAGCGGCGTAGGGCTCCCACCACCCCTCGGCCACCACCGCGCCGTGGCGCAGCAGCATGAAGCTGTGGAGGCTCTCGAGCTCTCGCTCCGCCGCGTCGATAAACGCGAGGATGGCAGACGATGCGATCCCTTCGCTCTCCGGGGTGCTGCGGGGCAGCGGCGCGGTTGCGGACATGTTCGGCTCCTTGTCATCGCTCGGGTGCGGTTCGGCAGAGTACCACGGCGCCCTCTCGCGGCACGCCGGGGCCACCGCACATGCTACACTAGATCGCGGCGCACGGTGGCGGCGAGGCCGCCGCCCGCACTTCCCCGCGGAGCAGAGAGCAGTGTCAGGAGAGAGGAACGTGGCGCACCAGCCCGGACAGATCATCGTCCTGAACGGCGTCCCGCGCTCGGGCAAGTCGAGCATCGCCGCCGCGATCCAGGCGACGTTCGACGGCCTGTGGATGAACCTGGGAGTCGACGGCTTCAAGAAGATGACCCCGGCGCGCTACCAGCCGGGGATCGGGCTGCGGCCGGGGGGCGAGCGCCCGGACCTCGAGCCGCTGGTCCAGCGCCTGTACGCCGCCATGTACGAGTCGATCGCCGCCCACAGCCGGCTGGGCCTGAACGTCGTGGTCGACGTCGGGCACCACGACGCCTACGCGGCGCCGCGCGGGATCCTCGCCGACTGCGCCCGGCGCCTGCGCGGCCTGCCCGCGCTGTTCGTCGGCGTGCGCTGCCCGGTTGAGGTGATCATGGAGCGGCGCCGCGCCACCGGCTACAACGCCGGCGGGCCCGCCGACCCGATCCCGGAGGAGGTGCTGCGCTGGCAGGCGGCGGTCCACACCCCCGGCATCTACGACCTCGAGGTCGACACGTCGCTGCTGAGCCCGGAGGCCTGCGCCGAGCTGATCCGCCAGCGCCTCGAGCGCGGCCCGCCGCCGTCGGCCTTCGAGCGGCTGGCGGCCATGGCGCCGGACCAGGCCGCCGCGAGGGTGCGGGTCGTGCCGCCGGACCCCGCCTGGAGCGAGGTGTACCAGTCCGAGCGCGCGGCGCTGACGGGGCGCGTCGGCGAGCTCTTCGTCGCGCTCGAGCACATCGGCAGCACGGCCGTGCCCGGCCTCGAGGCCAAGCCGGTGATCGACATGATGGCGGCGGTGAGGACGCTCGAGGACGGCGAGCGCGCGGCGGAGCTGCTGCGGCCGCTCGGCTACCAGCCGCGGGAGACGGGCATGCCGCGCCGCATCTTCCTGCAGAAGCAGGACGGCCAGCGCGGGCTGCGCTTCCACCTGCACATCGTCGAGCACGCGACCTGGGGCGAGCGCAACGAGCGGCTTCTGCGCGACTACCTGCTGGCGCACCCGGAGGACGCCGCGGCCTACGGCGCGCTGAAGCGGGCGCTGGCCGAGCAGTACGCCGACGACCCCGACGGCTACACGCGCGCCAAGACCGCCTTCATCCAGGAGGTGGTGGACCGCGCCCGCCGCGCCGCGGGCCTGCCGCCGGTGCCCGTGTGGGAGGAGTAGCCGCCTCAGCCCACCCGCATCTTCATCCAGGCCGCGCTGTTGAAGAAGTTCGTCACCGCCGAGCCGGGCGGCACCAGCTCGTCGCAGGCCGCGCGCAGCTCGTCCGGCAGCTCCATCTCCAGCACCGGCAGCACCTGCTCGAGCTGCTCGAGCGTGCGCGGCCCGTAGATCGGCGCGGTGATCCCCGGCTGGTCCTTGCACCACAGCAGCGCCAGCTGGCCGGGCGGGATGCCGGCCTCCCGCGCCAGCGCCGCGAAGCGCCGCCCCACCTCGATGCCGCGCTGGGTCACGCGCTCGGCGTAGACCCCGCCGCGCCGCGCGGCGCGCGAGTCCGGCGGCGGGGCCGCGGCGTCATCGTAGCGCCCGGCGAGCACGCCTTGGGCCATCGGCGCCCAGGGGATGATGGCGAGCCCGTGCGCCAGGCAGAGCGGTACTAGCTCGTTCTCGATGCGCCGGTCGAGCAGGTTGTAGGGCGGCTGCTCGCTGACGTAGCGCACGTAGCCCTTGAGCTCGCTGACCATCAGCGCCTCCATCACCTGCCAGGCCGGGTGAGTCGAGCAGCCGACGTAGCGCACCTTGCCCGCCCGCACCAGGTCGGTGAGCGCGGCCAGCGTCTCGTCGACCGGCGTGTCGGGGTCGGGCCGGTGGATCTGGTACAGGTCGATGTGGTCGGTGCCGAGGCGGCGCAGCGAGTCCTCGCAGGCGCGGATGAGGTGCAGGCGCGAGGCGCCGCGGTCGTTCGGGCCGGGGCCGACCGGGTTGAACGCCTTGGTGGCGAGGAACACCTGGTCGCGCTTGCCGTCGCGCGCCAGGGCGCGCCCGAGGATGCGCTCGCTCTCGCCGCCGTTGTAGACGTTGGCCGTGTCGAAGAAGTTGATCCCGGCCTCGAGCGCCCGGTCGACGATGCGGAACGCCTCGGCCTCGTCGGTGGCGTCGCCGAAGTTCATCGCGCCGATGCACAGCGGCGAGACGCGCACGCCGGTGCGGCCGAAGAGTCGGTAGTGCATGGTGGAGCTCCTTTCCCGATCCACGGAGAGCACGGAGGACACGGAAAACACGTATCGGCGCCGCGCCGTGTCCTGCGCCGCGTGCTGCGCCCCAACGACGGGCACGGCGCGCGTTCCCCGAACCGGCCGCGCGCCGTGCTCCAACGCCCCGCTCAGCGGCCCGTGGCCGGGAGGAACTGCTGCGCGCCGCCCACCAGGACGTAGGCCGTGGCGCTGCGCAAGGCCCCGCCGCTCGTGGCGGTCACGGTGACCGCGAACCAGCCCGCGGCGCCCCCGCTGTGCTGCACGGTCAGCGTCGCCGTCCCCGGCGGCGTGAGGCTCGGCGCCGAGAGGCTGGCGCTCACCCCCGCCCGGTCGACGCTGGCGCTGAGCGACACGCTCTCGGCGAACGTGCCGTCGCGCCCGAGCACCACCTGGAAGGTGGCGGCCTCGCCCGGCTCGATCGCCTGCACAGGCCCCTCGATCCGCAGCGTGAAGCCGTCCGACGCCGCGGCGACGCCGGCGCGCAGGTAGCTGCCGCGCCCGGTGCACCACAGGCAGCGCGCGCCCGCGCTCCCCGGCAGGTCGTAGGCCACCACGCCGCTCGACACCGTGCCGACCACCACCTCCATGTCGGGGTCGGCGTCGATGTTCGCCACCGTCGGGGCGCCGAGCGCGCCGTTCCACGTGGCGCTCCCCACCGGCGCGGGCAGATCCACGGCGTGCAGCTGGTTGCCGAGGTAGTCTAGCACATGCAGCTGCCCGATACGCCCGCCGCCCTTCTCCGGCCACGAGGCGACGATCATCTCCGCTCGCCCGTCGCCGTCCAGGTCGGCCACCGCCGGCTCGCTGGCGAAGCGTATCCCGCTGCCGGGCACGTCGAACGGCCAGCTCCCGTGCTGCGTCTTGTCCAGCCAGTAGGCGTGCAGCCGCCCGTCGTACGAGGGGTACAGGATCTCCTGCATGCCGTCGCCGTCCAGGTCGGCCAGCACCGCGTTGCGCGCCACGTTCTCCATCACCTGGTAGTTCTCGGACAGCGGCTCGCTCCCCGGCTCCGGCGCCGGCACCGCGGTCCAGTCGAAGCCGCTGCCGCTCCAGCGCGTCCGGTCCAGCTTCAGCACGAACGGGATCTGGTATAGGCTCTTGTAGGGGTTGGCGTCACAGTCGTAGACGTTACCGACGACTACGATCTCGGGCGTGCCGTCGCCGTTCAGGTCGCCGATCGCCGGCGCGCTGTCGGCGAAGTTCGGCCGGTGCTCGACGCCGCAGTTGGCGTAGCCGCGCAGGTCCACCGCGTGATCCACGTGCACACCGACCTGCCGCCAGACCTTACCGGCGCCGTAGATCGGGCTGGCCGGCAGCTGGTTGCCCTGGTGGTCCACCGCCGTGATGTAGTGGGTGTCGGTCGGGCCGATCAGCTCCTTGTCGCCGTCGCCGTCCAGGTCCGCGATGGCGATGTTGTTGTTGTACATGCCCCAGCCGTAGCCCGGCGATCCGGCGGCGGGCGCCGGGAAGCCGGGGCGCACGTTGCCGTTCGCCTCGAAGACGTTGATCTGCTCGTGCGAGCCGCCGCTGGCCCGCCCGACGATCACCTCCTTGACGCCGTCGCCCTCGAGGTCGGCCACCGCCAGCGTGCGCACCTCGCCGCTGCCGAAGGGGTTGCGCGTCCAGACCGTGCCGCCGGCTGCGTTGTAGACCGTCACCTGGTCGCCGCCGCGCCCGGCGATCACCTCCAGGCTGCCGTCGCCGGTCAGGTCGGCCACCGCGACTCCCGGCCAGACCCGCTGGCTGCCCGTGGCGCGCCACACGAGCGCGCCGGTGTCGCCGCGCAGGGCGACGACGTCGTACGAGCCCCAGATCACCTCGGGCTGCCCGTCGCCGTCCAGGTCCGCGACCGCGGGCGACGAGTACCAGCCGGTCTGGCACCAGGAGGCGAAGCACCCGCCGCGCTGCCACTTCAGCACCGGCGCGCCGACGGCCGAGGGCACGTTGGCGGCAGCGGCGCCGGGCAGCGCGGCCGCGAGCAGACCGAGCGCGAGCAGGCCGACCAGGAAGCGGGTGGTGCGACGAAGTGCCATAGCGGTCCTCCTCTACTACACAGTCGTCCCTCCCGATTGTAGCCGCACGGACGCCAACGTACGATTACGCAACGCACTCAATTCTGCAGCGGGCGCGGTGCGCCCTCCGCCGATCGCGTATCATGGCGGCGAGCAGGAGCGCGGAGATGAAAGCGAGGGCACATGGCTGCGAGACAGGAGCCATCGGCGGACGCCTTGTTCGCCGCGTTCGACCGGCTGGACGTGCCGGGCGCGAGCGCGATCCTCATCAGCGATGGGCGCGTCGTCTACCGCGCGGCCTTCGGCGCCGCGGACCTCGAGGCGCAGGTCGCCTGCACGCCCGCGACGAGCTACCGGCTGGCCTCGGTGTCCAAGCAGTTCACGGCGATGGCGGTGGTGCTGCTCGCCGAGCGCGGCCTGATCAGCTACGACGACCAGATCACCCGCTTCTTCGCCGACGCGCCGCCTGCCTGGGGGCGCATCTCCGTCCGCCAGCTCCTCACCCACACCTCGGGCCTGCCCGACTACGAGGAGCTCATCCCGGCCGACGCGACCGTGCCGGTGCTCGATGCCGATGTGCTCGAGCTGGTGCAGCGCGAGCGCCGCCTGTACGCGCCGCCCGGCACGGCGTTTCAGTACAGCAACACCGGCTACTGCCTGCTGGCGCTGATCGTCGAGCGGGTGGCGGGCCGGCCGTTCGCGGCCTTCCTGCGCGAGGAGATCTTCGCCCCGCTGGGGATGGCGGCGGTGGCCTACGAGGCCGGCAGGTCGCAGATCGCCAACCGCGCCTACGGCTACAGCCGCCGCGGCGCGGGCTTCGTCCGCACCGACCAGAGCATCACCAGCTCGACGCTCGGGGACGGGGGGATCTACGCCTCGGTGGACGACCTGGCGCTGTGGGACGCGGCGCTCGCCGAGGAGCGCCTGGTGAGCGCGCGGGCGCTGGAGGCCGCCTTCGCCCCGGCTGTGGCGCTGCCGGATGGCAGCGGCGGCTACGGCTTCGGCTGGTACATCGGCGCGCGCCGCGGGCTGCGGCTCGCCTACCACACCGGCGAGACCGTCGGCTTCCGCACTGCGATCGTGCGCTACCTGGACCGGCGGCTCACCGCCGCGGTGCTCTGCAACCGCAGCGACGCCGAGCCGATCGCGCTGGCGCACGCCCTGGCCGACGCGGCGCTGCCGTGATCTATCGGTAATTAGAAGTGGGATACGTGAGGCGCCGAGGGCCGCTCCCAGGGGATGGGGGCGGCATCTTTAATTCAGCGAAAATCCCGAGAGTGTGTAAAGCGTTCGAAGCGGCTTAAGTCCGATCTTCGAAACCTCAGTTTTGAGCTTTAAAAAGCCAAAATTTAGCGGTTGACCTTTCCTTCAACCATGCTATAATGCCTTACACTGCGAACGGGGATCACGGCTGGCACCCTGCCCCGCGAGCAGCTGGAAAGGAGCGCGACACGGCTGGCGCCGAGGGGCCGCCGCGTGTCGTGCTGCCAATGATACGCCGCCGGGGTGGAGAAGTCAAGGGATGCGGGCCGGCTGTGGCGGTAGGTGTCACAGCGATCGGGTAGAGTATTCCTTCATCCCCACGCCCGATGACGACGGCCACTGAAGGAGGCGACCGATGGTCCAACCCCCGGTGCTGCAGCCAGCAGAGGCGGTGCGCGCCCGCTACCAGGCGGCGCTCGCAGCGTTCGTCGCCAGGGTGCGGCAGGACGACTACATCCTCGCCGCGATCCTGTGCGGCAGCCTGTCGCACGACCAGGTCTGGGAGAAGTCGGACATCGACGTGATCCTAGTGGGGCGCGACGAGCGGCGGCCGCTGCGCAGCTACGCGCTGGTCGAGGACGGCATCAACATCCACGTGCTGCTCTACAGCCGCAGCCGCTTCCGCAAGGAGATCGAGGGCGCGCTCACCAGCTCGTTCTTCCACTCCTACTTCTCGAAGAGCACGCTGCTGTTCACCACAGACGAGTCCATCCGCGAGTACTACGCCGACGCCGGGAAGCTCGGCGAGGCCGACCGCGAGCTGCAGCTGCTCGGGCAGGCCACCTGGGTCGTGTCGCTGCTCACCAAGGCGCAGAAGTGGCTGTACGTCAAGCACGACCCGGCCTACAGCTTCCTCTGGCACATGTACATGGTCAGCCACCTGGCGAGCATCGAGACGCTGCTGAACGGCGAGGTGACCGGGCGCGAGGTGGTGCAGCAGGCGATGCGCCACAACCCGGCCTTCTTCCGGCGCATCTACTTCGACGTGATCGACCGGCCCAAGACCCCCGAGCTGATGCAGGAGATCCTGCTGGCGGTGGAGGGCTACCTGGTCGAGCGGATCGAAGCGCTGTTCCGGCCGGTGCTGAGCTACCTGGCGGAGCAGGGCGGCGCGCGCACGGCGACCGAGATCGACGCCTACTTCCGCAACCAGCTGCAGAGCGACAACGGCGGCGCGGCGCTGGCGTGCGAGTGGCTGGCCGAGCAGGGCGTGCTGCACAAGGTGCCGGTGCCGATGCGGCTCACCGAGAAGAGCCGGGTGACGGTGGACGAGGCGGCGTACTACTACGAGCCAGCCTGATCCACGGAGCGCAGTGGTTCGGTTGCCGGAGGATGTTCGATCGCTTCGCGAAAGTAATGCCATGCTGTCATCGACCGCCGTGCTGCATGCCCACGAAGCGCAGGCGCTGGGGCTGATCCCCTCCGTGCCCTCCGTG
>CALJIC010000283.1 GCA_937974195.1 uncultured Roseiflexaceae bacterium
CTCCATGCGCAGTAGCTGCCACGAGCGCCCGGTTCTGAGTTCTGAGCCGGTTCTGAGTTCTGAGCCGTTCTGAGTTCTGAGCCGGTTCTGGGTTCTGAACAGGATTTGTAGCCGACGACCGGCCGCCGGGAGTGCTCCATGCGCAGTAGCTGCCACGAGCGCCCGGTTCTGAGTTCTGAGCCGGTTCTGAGTTCTGAGCCGTTCTGAGTTCTGAGCCGGTTCTGGGTTCTGAACAGGATTTGTAGCCGACGACCGGCCGCCGGGAGTGCTCCATGCGCAGTAGCTGCCACGAGCGCCCGGTTCTGCGTTCTGAGCTGGTTCTGAGTTCTGAGCCGGCTCTGGGTTCTATCGAAAGGAGATCTGTGATGCCGAAGCTGAGCGACGTTGCCCCGGCGTTCGTGGAGATGGCGCACCGCATCGTGTGGTGCACTGCGGCGACGGTCGACGCCCACGGGCGGCCGCGCTCCCGCGTGCTCCACCCGATCTGGGAGTGGGACGGAGCGCGGCTGGTGGGCTGGGTCGGCACGAGCCCGACGCCCGCCAAGCGCAGCCACCTCGCGGCGCACCCCTACATGTCCGTGAACTACTGGGAGCCCTCGCACGACACCTGTGTGGCCGAGTGCCGCGCCGAGCTGGTGTTCGACGACGCGACGCGGATCAGGGTCTGGGAGCTGTTTCGCGCCGGGCCGCCGCCGGTCGGCTACGACCCGGCGATCGTCCCGGGCTGGGGCAGCCCGACGTCGGACACGTTCGCCGTGCTGCGGCTCGAGCCGTGGCTGCTGCGCGTGTTCCCCGGCACGGTGCTGTTCGGCCAGGGCGGCGAGGTGCTCACTTGGCAGGAGGAGAGCCCGGGGCTGCGGGGATGACGCTCAGCCCCTCCGGCCGCAGCGCCAGCGTGATCGGCTGCCCGACGCCGGGGAGGTCGGGCTCGTCGAGCTCGAACTCCAGCTCCTGCCCCGAGGCGTGGCGCAGCGTGAGCCGCGTGCGGCTGCCGCGGAACGAGCGCTCGGCGACGGTGCCGGCGACCGCGAGCCGCTGGCCCGCATCCGTGGGCCGCGCCTGCGCCGCCTCCGGCCTGATGACCAGCGTGACGCCGTCGCCCGGCCGCGCGTCGCACGCGCCCGGCACCGTCACCGGCCCGAGCGGCGTATCGAGCCGGACATCGTCCCCGTCGCACCCCTGCACCGTGGCGGGGACCAGGTTGGTCAGGCCGAAGAAGCGGGCGGCGAAGAGCGTCGCGGGGTGGCGGTAGATCTCCTCGGGCGGCCCCTGCTGCTCGATCAGGCCGGCGCGCATCAGCACCACCTGGTCGGCGATCGCGAACGCCTCGGTCTGGTCGTGGGTGACGTACAGCGCGGTGACGCCGACGCGCCGCAGGATGGCGCGCAGGTCGTCGAGCAGCCGCTCGCGCAGCGCCCGGTCCAGCGCGCCGAGCGGCTCGTCGAGCATCAGGAGGGGCGGGCTCGGCGCGAGGCTGCGGGCGAGCGCCACGCGCTGACGCTCGCCGCCGGAGAGCTCGTAGACGCGCCGGCGCTCGTAGCCCGCGAGCCCGACGAGCTCCAGCATCTCGGCGACCCGGGCGGCCACGGCCTGCGGCGGATCGCCGCGCATGCGCAGCCCGAAGGCCACGTTCGCCGCGACGTCCAGGTGGGGGAACAGCGCGTACTCCTGGAACATCAGGCCGAAGCCGCGCTGGTGCGGGGGGACGCCGGCGAGCGAGCGCCCTGCGAAGCGCACCTCGCCGGCATCCGGCGTCTCCAGGCCGGCGACGATCCGCAGCAGCGTGCTCTTGCCGCACCCCGAGGGGCCGAGCAGCGCGGCGACCGTGCCCTCGGCGACCGCGAGGCTTACGCCGCGCAGCGCCCGCGTGTCGCCGTAGGACTTGTGGACATCGCGAACGTCGAGCAGCGCCACCGCTCAGCTCTCACCTTCCTCCGCGTTCTCCTCCCCCGCCTTGCGCCCGGCCAGCTCGCGGTCGAGCATGAGCAGGCCGGTGCCGTCGCCGCCGATCAGCTTGAGGTGCTGGATGATCTGGTCGGCGCTCTTCTCCTCCTCGACCTGCTCGTCCACGAACCACCGCAGCATGCTCTGCGTCGCGTAGTCGTTCTCCTGGACCGCCTGGGCGTAGATGGCGTTGATCGAGGCGGTGACGTTGCGCTCGTGCGCCAGGGCGTGCTCCACGGCGTCGAGCGGCGAGCCGTACTCGCTCTGCGGCTCGGGGATCGCCCCGAGGGTCACCCGGCCGCCGCGGTCGTTCACGTAGTCGAAGATGCGCAGGGCGTGGCCGCGCTCCTCCTCGCTCTGCACGCGGAACCAGTGCGCGAAGCCGGGGAGGTTGAGGCTCTCGAAGTAGGCCGACATCGCCATATAGGTGTGGGAGGCCGAGAACTCGTAGGTGATCTGCTTGTTCAGCGCCTGCAGGATCGATTCGCTCAGCATCCGGTGCCTCCTTTTCATGCGCAAGCGGCCAGTGGCCCCATTATACATTGCCTGGGCTTTCGCGGCTTTGCGATAGCTTCACTACGGGTGAAGCCGCGGGAGAGGAGATCGCGAAGGGTGTGCAGCGCTGAGCACTTCCCGCCGGAGAAGGTGAAGCGGCCGGCGGTGGTCGGTGGTCGTGGCAGCTTTCCCAGTTTCTGGGAAGAATGGACACCAGCTGCGGGCGGCGCCGGGGCGCGCCGGACACCCCTCGCTCGCCGCCCGCCCGTGAGGCCCGCTCAGGGGATATTGGCGAGCGCGACGGTCTCGATCGCGGCGCCGGGGAAGTCGCCGAACGCCACCACCTGCGCGAAGCCGGCGCCGAGCTGCACCTGCTGGCCCGCGAAGATCTTCGCGCCGGTGGCGTCGACGCGCGCCACCGCTAGCTCGTAGGCCGAGTCCACCCCGTCGCCGGAGATCATCAGCCGGCCGCTGAGGACGTCGGGGTGCAGCTCGAGCGCGGCGCCGCTCTCGAGCGCGATCCCATCCATCGTGAAGGCGTACTGGGCGTCTTCGGCCTGCACCGCCAGCGCGACCTGCGGCCGCTCCGCGCCGCTTGTCTCGTAGCGCACCCGGCCGTCGCGCGCGACGCTCAGGTAGTCCTGCTGCCCGCGCTTGAGGCTCAGCCCGTCGAAGGTGAGCGCGCTGCCCGGCGCGAACATCGCGAAGCGCTCGCCCGCGGCCTCGTCGCCCTCCCGCTGGCCGGTGAGCGTCACGCTCAGCTCCAGGTCGGGCGGCACGTAGTAGATCGAGGCGTCGGCCGGCAGCGTCCCGCCCTTCCAGGTCAGGCGGAAGGCGCCGGGGATCTCGTTGACGAACAGGTCGCCGACGTAGCCGATGCGCCGGCCCTCCTCGTCCACCACCAGCATGCGCGTCCCGCCGGAGGCGACCAGCTGGCGGATCTGCGGCGCAGTTGGCTGCGCGGGCTGGCAGAAGGGGCAGACGAACTGCCCGCTGCGGGCGGAGGCGGGCGTCAGGTCCAGCGAGAAGCTCTGGGCGTCGCCGGTCCACGGCTCCGGGTCGTGGCTCGGGTTGAGCGCCGCCATCGAGTAGCGCCAGGTGTTGGCGACGCGGTCGATCTCCAGGTACTTGGCCGAGCCGGGGAAGTTGTTGTCGTACACCCAGACGCGGAACAGGCCCGCGCCGGCGTCTTCCACCGCGAACGGGGTGACCGCGTGGCCGCCGAGGTTGGGGTTGTACATGCCGAGTGTCGGCGGGTCCGCGCCAGGCTGCAGCCCGGCGACGAGCGCGTCGAGGATCTCGGCGGGCGTCATCGAGCGCGAGGCGGCGGTGGTCGAGGCGACCGGCTCGAGGAACTGGGTGACCGCGTAGAGGCTGACCATCTCGCTGACGTCCGGGTCGCTGCGCTGGAGGTCGTAGGCGCGGCGGACACCCGGCTCGAGCTGCTCGGGGGTGAGGCGCCGCAGGAAGAGCGCCTGGCTGAGCGCCGCGAGCCCCTCGCAGCGGCCGCTGTTGAGGAAGGTGTTCATCTGGTACAGCCACTGCTCGGCCAGCGGGCTCGGGATGCACGAGCCGTCCTCCAGCACCGCCGCGCAGACGCCGTCGCCGAACAGGCGCCGCGCCGCGGCGACCGTGAGCGTGCCCGGCTCCTCCGGGAAGTTGCTGGCGTAGTTCTGGAAGCTGAAGCCGTGCGGCGCCGGCCGGAAGCCCAGGTCGGCCACCAGCGGGCCGGTGGGCGCGAACTGGCCGATCGGGAGGCGGGCCGGCGCAGAGGCGGCCCGGTCCGCCTGGGGCGGGGCGTCCGCCGCCCGGTACAGCGGGACGCTGGGCGGGGCGGCCGCGGGGCGCGGGGCGACGGCGTAGGCCAGCAGCAGCAGCGCCGCGAGGCCGACGGGCGCGATTCGGGTGAGCACAGTGGACCTCCTGCGGGTACAGGTGCAGAGACGCTCAGCTCTCTGCAAGATCTCAACTGTGCCGGATCGCGTTTCTTTGCGGAGCGAAGATTACAAAAACGTTGCAGGGGCCCGGGCGGAGGGCGAATCCTCACGCTCGGACCCCTGCACAGCGGGGATGGCCTACTGCTCGTCGTCGTAGCCGAGCGCCTCGGCGACGATGTAGAGCGGCCGGCGCTTGACCTCGTCGTAGATGCGCCCCAGGTACTCGCCGATGATGCCGAGGAAGATCAGCTGCACGCCGCCGATGAACAGCACCGCGACCAGAGTCGTCGCCTGGCCGGCCAGCTCGCTGCCGGTGATCACGCGCAGCAGGATGACGGCGATGATCCCGAGCACGCTGAGCCCGGCGATCGTGAAGCCGAAGTAGGTGGCCAGCTGGAGCGGCAGGTAGGAGAAGGCGGTGATGCCGTCCATGGCGAACTTCAGCATCTTGCGCAGCGGGTACTTCGTCTCGCCGGCCTTGCGCGCGTCGCGCTTGTACTCCACGCCGGTCTGCCGGAAGCCGACCCACACCGAGAGGCCGCGCATGAAGCGGTGGTGCTCGCGCATCGACTTGAGCGCGTCCACCACCTTGCGGTCCATCAGGCGGAAGTCGCCGGTGTCGAGCGGGATGTCCACGTTGGTGATCTTGCGGATCAGCCGGTAGAACAGCGAGGCGGTGGCGAGCTTGAAGGCCGTCTCGCCCTCGCGCTCGGAGCGCACGCCGTAGATCAGCTGGTAGCCCTCGCGCCAGCGGGCGATCATCTCGGGGATGACCTCGGGCGGGTCCTGCAGGTCCGAGTCGATCACGACCACCGCCTGCCCGCGGGCGTAGTCCGTCCCGGCGGTGATGGCGATCTGGTGGCCGAAGTTGCGCGAGAAGTTGAGGACCTTGATGCGCGGGTCGCGGGCGTGGATCTCGCGCATGATCTCCGGCGAGCGGTCGCGCGAGCCATCGTTGACGAGGATGACCTCGAACGGCTCGCCGAGCGGCTCGAGCGCCGCGACGACGCGGCGGCAGAACTCGGCGATCAGCGCCTCCTCGTTGTAGACCGGGGCCACGATCGAGAAGGTCGGCCGGTCGATCTCGGGGTGGCGCTGCTCCCTCGACACGGCGGCGTGGTCCGCGAGGATCGTCATTGAGGCAGTGCCCTCGTAACTCAACGGTTCTGACACGGCCGGCGCGGCGGCCTCGCCCTCCGGGCCTCCCCGGCGGGCGGCGCGACCGCGTCGCTCGTGTAGCTGACAGGACTACGCGGTGCTGCGGTGCCTCGCGCGGGGAGGTGTGGAGCCGCAGGCCCACCACGGCCCTCTTCCCCGCCGGGAGGTTCGGAGGGCCGCAGGCCCTCCGAGATCCTTTTTCTCCGCCGCAGAGCGGCGGAGAAAGCGAGATTCTGGGGAGGCTTCGCCTCCCCAAACCCCTCCAGCGGAATTTCAGAGACAGGCTTCGCGTCCCAAACCTCACCGCTGGTCTGGAGCGGAGCTCCACCGCGGGGAGGTTCCGCCTCCCCAAACCCCTCCACGGGGTGCGAGCGCGAGGCCACCGCGTCACTCGTGTAACTGATTGCGGTATTGTAGCACAAACGGCGCGCGGCACGAGGGAGCGCTCGGCGTGAGCAGTGCGCTACCGCACCGGGCGCAGCTCCTCCCAGTTCGGCCCGGCCTCGACGCCGACCTTGAGCGGGACGCGCAGCTCGTAGGCGTGCTCCATCTTGTCGCACACGAGCTCCACCACCTCGTCCACCTCCTCGTCGGGCGCCTCGAAGATCAGCTCGTCGTGGACCTGTAGCAGCATGCGGGTCCTGAGGCCGCGCCGCAGCAGCTCGTTGTCGATCGCGACCATCGCGATCTTCATGATGTCGGCGGCGGTGGCCTGGATGGGCGCGTTGATCGCCTCGCGCTCGGCCGCCTGGCGGCGCGGCCCGCTGACGCGCAGATCCGGCATGGAGCGGCGGCGGCCGAACAGGCTCTGCACGTAGCCGTCGCGCTTGCCGGCCTCGAGCGTCTGGTCGATGTAGGTGCGGATGCCGGGGAAGGTGGTGAACACGCTCTCGATCAGCTGCCTGGCCTGCTCGCGGCTGTAGCCGATCCGCGGCGCGAGGCCGAAGGCGCTGATGCCGTAGATGATGCCGAAGGTGGTCGTCTTCGCCACCCGCCGCTGGTTCTTGTCCACCTGGTCCTCGGGCACGCCGAAGAGCATCGAGGCGGTGGCGGCGTGGATGTCGCGGTCCTCCTGGAAGGTCCGCACCAGGTTCTCGTCCCCGCAGATGTGGGCCAGCACGCGCAGCTCGATCTGCGAGTAGTCGGCGGAGATCAGCTTGCACCCCTCCTCGGCGATGAAGCCGCGGCGCACCTCGCGCCCCTCCTCGGTGCGGGTCGGGATGTTCATGAGGTTGGGGTTGTTCGAGCTGAGCCGGCCGGTGGCGGCGCCGAGCTGGCTGTACTCGGTGTGGACGCGGCCGTCGCTCCCGACCAGCTTGGGCAGCTCGTCCACATAGGTGGACTTGAGCTTGGCCAGCTGGCGGTACCTGAGGATCAGCTCGATGATCCCGGTGTTGTTGGCGTCGCGCCCGCGCAGCTCCTCGAGCACCTGGGCGGTGAGCGAGTAGCGGCCGGTGGAGGTCTTGCTGAGGCCGGAGGAGTCCAGGCCGAGCGTGTTGAACAGCACGTCCGAGAGCTGGTCGCCGGAGTTGATGTTGAAGGTGCGCCCGGCGATGGCGTAGATCTGGCGCTCGACCTCGGCGAGCTGGGCGCCGAGGCGCTCGCCGAGCGCGCGCATGTAGGGGACGTCCAGCTTGATGCCGGCCTGCTCCATGCGCACCAGCACCGGCACGAGCGGCATCTCCAGCTTGTAGAAGATGTCGCTCACCTTCGGAAGGGCGGCCAGCTGCGGCTCCAGCGCCTGCTTCAGCCGCAGCGTCATGTCGGCGTCGGCGGCGGCGTAGGGCGTGGCGCGCTCGATCGGCACCTGGGCGAAGGTGAGCTGGTTCTTGCCGCGCCTGCCGATCAGCTCCTCGATCCCGGTCATCGGCTCGGGCAGCCTGAGCTCGTAGAACGCCAGGTCCTTCAGGCCGCGGCGCTTGTCCAGCAGCGCGGCGGCCAGCATGGTGTCGAAGGCCAGCCCTTTGACCGGGACGCCGGCCTTCTCGAGCACCTCGATGTCGAACTTGGCGTTGTGGGCGTACTTGGGCCGGTTCGGGTCGGCGAAGAACGGCCGCAACGCGTCCAGCACGGCTTCGACTGGAAGCTGGCCCTCCTCCGCGTGCCCGACCGGGATGTACCAGGCGCGGCCGGGCGTCACCGCCAGCGAGATGCCGACCAGATCGGCCTCGAGCGGGCGCTCGTTGCTCGTCTCGGTGTCGAAGGCGAAGGCCGGCGCGGCCTCCAGGGCGCTCACCACCGCCGCGAGCTGCTCCTCGGTGCGCACCGCCTCGTACTCGCCGGCGGCGCGGATGGGGCCGGAGGGCGCCGCCGGGGCGGCCGCGGGCATGTCGAACATCGCCAGCTGCTGCGGGGAGTTCGCCGCGGCGGGCTGGGAGACCGCCTCGCCGTTGGAGCCCCCGTCGCCCGCGGGCAGCTCGGCCAGCTCGAACGCGTCGCCGGTGGCCGGGAGCTTCTTGATCAGCGTCGCGCCCATCTCCAGCTCCTGGAAGATGGCGATCACCTGCGCGCGGTCGTAGTCGCGCAGCGTGGCCGCGCGCAGGTCGAGCGTCACCGGCGCGTCGCAGACGATCGTCGCCAGCCGCTTGCTGAACAGCGCCGTGTCGCGCTGGCCGTCGAGCGCCTTCCGGTAGCGGTTCGGCACCAGCTCGAGGTTGTCGTACAGGTTCTCGACCGTGCCGTACTCCTTGAGCAGGTTGATCGCCCCGGTCTCGCCGATGCCCTTGACGCCCGGGATGTTGTCGGAGACATCGCCCTTGAGCCCGCGCAGGTCGGCCAGCTGGTCCGGGCGCAGGCCGTTGTAGCGCTCGGCGACCTGCGCGAGGTCGTAGACCGTCGTGGTGGTCTTCTGGCCGTAGGGGTTGGCGAGCAGGACGCGCACGTGCTCGTCCACCAGCTGGAGCGTGTCGGTGTCCCCGGTGAGGACGAGGGTGTCCACGCCCTGCGCGGTGGCCTGGCGGGCGAGCGTGCCGATCACGTCGTCGGCCTCGAAGCCCTGCGCGGTGTAGATCGGGATGTTGAAGGCGCGGAGCAGCTGCTTGATGCGGTCGAGCTGCTGCTCGAACTCCTCGGGCGTCTCGCTGCGGCCGGCCTTGTACTCGGCGTACAGCTCGTCGCGGAAGGTGCGCCCGATGTCGAAGGCGACGGCGATATACTCGGGGCGGTGCTGCTCGATCGCGGTGAGCATGATCGAGGTGAAGCCGTACACCGCGTAGGTCGGCTCGCCGTTGGAGGCGCGCAGGCCCTGCTTGCTCAGGGCGTGGAAGGCGCGGAAGGCCAGCGCGTGGCCGTCGATCAGCAGCAGCAGGGGGCGGTCGGCCATTCCTCTTGCCTCCTCAGTATCGCGCGAGCGGCTGGTCGTCGCGGCGGAACACATCGATGGTGCGGCGCGGCCGGGCGGCGAGCCAGCGCCCGCCGGCGTAGGCTCCTGGTCATCGGCTCGCTCCTGTGGCACCGCAGGGCTGTATTGTACCGCATGACGGCGGCCTGCGCGTCGGTCTGGGGTTCGATTCCGAACAGATGTTTGCTAGCCCAGCACGCGCAGGGCGAAGCGCAGCATCAGCTCGTGGTGCTGGATCTGCTGCTCGACATCGTACGAGCCGTGGCCGGCCTCGAACCACTCGACCTCGATCTGCTTGCCGAGCTGCCGCAGGCGCTGCTCGTACAGCTCCATCGGGCGCGAGGGGCAGCGGGTGTCGTTGCGGCCCTGGATCACGAGCACCGGCGCGCGCACGCGCTCGGCGTAGGTGATCGGCGAGCTTTTGGCGTACTGCTCGGGCTTCTCGGCGGGCGAGCCGCCGAAGATCGCCTCCTGGTAGCCGCGCAGCGTCGGGGCGGTGTCCTCGTACTGGATGGCCCAGTCGGCGATCGCGATGCCGGCCATGCCGCCGGCCCACAGCTCGGGCCGCACGCCGAGCCCCATCAGCGTCAGGTAGCCGCCGTACGACCAGCCGGTGAGGAAGATGGCGTCCTCGCGGGCGATCCCCTCGCGCACCAGCCAGTCGCGCGCGGCGGCCATGTCCTCCACCTCGAGCCGGCCGAGGTCGCCGTAGATCGCCTCCTCGAACGCCTTGCCGAAGGTGGTCGAGCCGCGGTAGTTGATCGTCAGGAAGGCGAAGCCGTGGTCGAGCCACATCTGGCTGCCGGGGTCCCAGCCGTCGAGCGTGACCGCCGTCGGGCCGCCGTGGGTCTCGAGGATCGTCGGGAACGGCCCCTCGCCCTCGGGAGTCGCCAGCCAGCCCTGGATGGTCGTCCCGTCGGCGGAGGGGAAGCTGACCGAGCGCCAGGGGCGGCTCGGCGGGACATCGCCGGCCGGCATCACCACGCGCGTCTGCGCCCCGCTCCTGGCGTCGAGGGCGATCAGCTGCGGCGGGTGGGTCGAGTCGGTCCAGTGGGCGAAGATCTCGTCGTCGCTGGCGAAGTAGGCGCCGTGGAACGTCCCGCGCGGGTGCTCGAGCCGGGTGAGCGTATCGGCCGCGAGCTCGTAGCGGTAGAGCTGCTGCACGGCGCTGGCGGTGTGGCACAGCAGCACGGCGCTCGCGTCGGGCGCCCAGCCCCAGACCTCGACATCGCCCTCCAGCCCGGCCAGGTCGAGGTCGCGGCGCTCGCCGGTGCGCGCGTCCCAGATCAGGGGCCGCTTGGTGCCGGTGCGGTCGCTCACCCCCAGCAGGCGCGTGTCGCCGGGGACGGGCGCGAAGCCGCGGGAGTTGATGCTGGTGTCCGGGCCGTCCCACAGCTCGCCGAGCCGCTCGCCGGAGGCGGCGTCGAAGAGGATCAGGCTGAACTGCGGCTTCTCGGAGCGCTCGGCGGTCTCGACCACCGCCAGCGCCCCGTCGGCCGAGAAGAACGGCCCGGCGGACAGGCGCCGGGAGCTGTAGAGCTCACGCCGCGCGCCGATCGCGCCGTCGGCGACCAGGTCCATCCAGAGCACGTGGAAGCCCTCGGCGTCGGCGACCGTCAGGCCGGCGCGGTTGCCGGCGTGGGCGACGCTGAGGGTCCACGAGGCGTAGGGCGGCAGGTCGGGGGTCACGTCCTCGGGGTCGCCGCCCTCGAACGGCACGCGCACCCAGTGGCCGAGCTCGTTGCCGCCCTCGTCGCGCAGGTAGTAGACGAAGCGGCCGTCGGGGGAGATCACGCCCCAGGGCTTGCCGGTCGGCACGTGGGTGAGCTGGGTCAGCGCGCCGGTGGGCACGTCCCAGGCGTAGAGCTGGAAGACGCCGGAGCGGTTGCTCGAGACGAGCCCGCGCGCCGGGTTGGCGCGGGCGATCTGCGTGTAGGTCTGCGGCACGCGGAAGCGCCGCTTCCAGGGGGCGTCCGGATCGAGCTGGGGCGGGCGCATAGGGCCTCCTTTGTTGCAGACTGTGTGCCGTAAGTCGTTGTAAACTGTGCTTTGGTAACGTGGGTCGGGCGATGTTGTACCACGCGCGAGAACGGGAGGACACCGGATGCCCACTCTCAACGAGCGGATCGGCGAGGTCATCAAGCGCAAGCGCCAGCGTGACCGGCTCACTCAGGCGGAGCTGGGGAGCCGCATCGGCGTGAGCGGCAGCTACATAGGCAGCATCGAGAACGCGTCGAGCAGCGCGCGCATCACCGAGCTGGAGGGCCTGGCCACCGTGTTCCGCACCACGGCGGTCGAGCTGATCACCGAGGCGGCGGCGCTGGACGGCTACAAGATCTCGGCCAGCACCCGCGAGCGCGAGGCGTTCCTCGCGCTGTACGACGCGCTCACCCCCGAGCACCAGAAGATGGCGCGCGCCTTCCTCCTGTTCCTGCGCGAGCAGCAGAGCCAGCAGGAGCGATCGTAGCCGCAGATGGGCGGAGCGCGCCTGCCCGCCAGCGCCCTCACGCCAGGATCGCGGCGATCTCGTCGGCGCGCGCGGCGATCGCATCGGCGACGCGCCCCTGCTCGGCGGCGAGCACGTCCGCAGCGCCGAGCAGCGCGCCCTCAACCTCGGCGAGGCCCGCGTGGAGCAGGCGGAGCAGGCGCCGCGTCTCGTCCGGCGCCCGCCCGATCGCCGCCTGCGTCTTGTCCACCTGCACGGTGTGCTGGCGCAGGTGCGACTCCAGCCGGTGCAGGCGGAAGCGCAGCGACATCGGCTCGGGCTCCCAGTAGCGCGACCCCAGCTGCAGCTCGCCGTCGGCGATGGCGGCGAACTCGGCCAGGATGCGCCCGTGCAGCTCGGCGTGCCACGCGCGCAGGCTGGAGAGCGGCAGCGCCATCTGCCGGCGGTGCGACTCCTCGCTGCCGAGCATCTCGTCGTAGACCGCCTCGCCCGGAGCCGGCGGGTCGGGGTCGCCGGCGCGGTGGCGCTCCAGGGCGTGGCTGATGACGACGAGGAATCCGGCGTCGGCCTCGATCATGTGGGCCACGGCCGTGCGCACCGGCCACTCGTCCGGCGCCGGCGCGACCGCCGCCTCTTCGTCGCCGAGGCCGTCCACGGCGGCCCACAGGTCGCGGTAGGCGCTGTGGTACTGCGCGAGGATGCGCTGCGCCGCGCTCGGCGCCCGCCCCTGCGCCTGACGCTCGTGCGCGATGCGCGCGGCCAGCTCGCGCAGCTCCTCGTAGGTGCGGAGGAAGGCGAAGCGCACCCCCTCGTCGCCGTAGGCGCCCCAGGCCCAGGGCCGGTCGAGGGCCGCCTCGTCCGCGCCGCGCGTGGCCGCCGCGAAGCGCTCCAGCGCCGCCGCCAGCCGGTTCTCTGCCATTGTTGCCTCCCTCGCCGGGCCGCCGGCTGCGCAGGCCGCGTCGGGCGGGATGTGCGCGAACACGCCGGGACGGGAGCCCTCGGCGCTGTGCCCGCTCTAGCTCTCTTTCTCAGATATCGCGCGTGTAGTATAGCACCGACGCGGGCGGGCGGCCGGAACGCCCGTCTCGCCGGCCGGGCGCGTGGTAGAATAGCGCGTCGTCAGCAGCAGAGGGAGCACGCGCATGCAGCGCACGAATATCTCGTCCGGCACGCCCTGGGAGGCGCTCGCCGGCTACTCGCGGGCGGTGCGGGTCGGGGACACCGTCTACGTGTCGGGCACGACCGCCTCGGATTCGTCGGGCGCGGTGCAGCACCCCGGCGACGCGGCGGGCCAGGCGCGCTACATCCTGCGCAAGATCGAGGCCGCGCTCGCCGAGGCCGGCGCATCGCTGGCGGACGTCGTGCGGACGCGCGTCTTCGTGCGCAACATCGCCGACTGGGAGGCGGTGGCGCGGGTCCACGGTGAGGTCTTCGCCGACGTCCGCCCGGCGAACACGCTGGTCCGCGCGGAGATGATCGACCCGGACATGCTGGTGGAGATCGAGGCGGTGGCGGTGGTGAGGGGGTGAGGGGGTGACGGGGTGACGGGGTGACCTTTGGACGCCCGAAACCCAGTATCATATCCGGAGACATCTTGGTTACCAGTCACCCAGTCACCTTGTCACCCAGTCACCTTGTCACCGGGTCACCGAGTCGGCGCCTATGAAGTTCTCGATCCGGCTGAACAACGACCTGCCGGTAGCGCGCTACCCGGAGCTGGCGCGGGCGGCGGAGGAGGCCGGCTTCGACCAGCTGTGGGTCAGCGACGACCTGTTCCTGCGCGGGGTGTGGCCGATCCTGAGCGCCTGCGCGCTCGCGACCACGCGCATCGAGCTCGGCACCTGCGTCGTCAACCCGGCGACGATGCACCCGGCGGAGATCGCCATGCAGGCCGCGGCGCTCGACGAGCTGAGCGGCGGGCGGTTCAACCTCGGCCTGGCCGCCGGGGCCGCGGACTTCCTCGGCTGGGTCGGGCTGGCGCACGAGCGCCCGCTGGCTGCCACCGAGGCGGCGGTCCGCCAGCTGCGGGCGCTGTTCGCCGGCGAGCGCGGGGACGCCGGCTGGGCGGAGGAGGCCCGGCTGCGCTTCGGGACGCGGCGGATCCCGATCTACCTCGGCGCGACCTCCCCGCGCATGCAGCGGCTGATCGGCCGGCTGGCGGACGGCGGGCTGCCGCTGCTGTTCCCGCCCGAGCACTTCAGCGAGGTGCTGGAGCTGGTGCGCGCGGGGGCGCTGGCGGCCGGCAGGAGCGCGGACGAGATCGACCTCGCCGCGTGCATCTGGGTGTCGGTGGCCGAGGACCGGGCGGCCGCCGAGGGCGCGCTGCGCGAGAAGATCGCCTACTACGGCCACGCCATGGGCGAGGCGGTGCTGGCCCGGCTCGGCGTGGCGGCCGAGGAGCTGCTTCCCGCCAGCCGCGCCGCGCAGGTCGACGGCGATATCGGGCGCGCCAGGGCGCTGGTGCCGGACGCCATGCTGCGGCTCGGCGTCGTCGGCAGCGGGCGCGACCTGCTGGGGCGCCTGGAGCACCTGGCGCGGCTCGGCGCGCGGCACCTCAGCTTCGGGCCGCCGCTGGGGCCGGACCCGCTGGCGGCGATCGCGATCCTCGGCCGCGAGGTGCTGCCGCACCTGCGGGGCGGCCTGGGCGCGGCCTGACCGGGCGGGAGAAGACGTGGACACATCGAGGAGGTGCTGCGATGCGAGTTGAGCTCGCCTACGGCCGCGGCCGCCTGTCGGTCGAGGTGCCGGACCACGCGATCGTCATCACGCCGGAGGAGCTGCCCGGCCTGCCGGACGAGCGGGCCGCCTTCGAGGCGGCGGTGAGGAGCCCGATCGGGGCGGCGCCGCTGCGCGAGCTCGCCCGGCCGACCGACACCGTCGCGATCGTCATCGCCGACATCACGCGCCCCTCGCCGAGCGAGCGGCTGGTGCCGTGGATCCTGGCCGAGCTGGCCCACGTGCCGCGCGAGCAGTTCGTGATCGTCAACGGCACCGGCTCGCACCGCGCCAACACCCGCGAGGAGCTGATACAGATGCTCGGCGCGGAAGTGGTCGAGACTGTGCGCGTCGTCAACCACAACGCCTTCGACGACAGCACGCTCACGCACCTGGGGCGCACCAGCTACGGCGGCGAGGTGTGGGTCAACAACGACTACCTCGGCGCGGATGTGCGCATCGTGACCGGGTTCATCGAGCCGCACTTCTTCGCCGGGTTCAGCGGTGGCCCGAAGGGGATCATCCCCGGCGTGGCCGGGATCAAGACGATCATGCACCTGCACAACGCCGAGATGATCGGGCACCCGCAGTCGACCTGGGCGGTGCTGGAGGGGAACCCGGTGCAGGGCGAGATCCGCGAGGCGGCGGCGATGGCCCCGCCGCACTTCCTGGTGAACGTCGCCCTCAACGCGCGGCGGGGCATCACTGGCATCTGGGCCGGCCACTACATCGAGGCGTTCGAGGCCGGCTGCCGCTTCGTCGCCGAGCACGCGACGCGGCCGGTCGACGAGCCGTTCGACATCGTCATCACCACCAACAGCGGCTACCCGCTCGACCAGAACCTGTACCAGACGGTGAAGGGCATGAGCGCGGCGGCGCGGATCGTCCGGCCGGGCGGCGCGATCATCGCCGTCTCGGAGTGCAGCGACGGCCTGCCGGACCACGGCAACTACAAGGACCTGCTGCGCATGCGCCCGACGCCGCACGAGCTGCTGGCGATGATCGAGGCGCCGGGCTTCGCGCTCTACGACCAGTGGCAGGCGCAGTCGCAGGCGCTCGTCCAGCGCAAGGCGGATGTGTACCTCTACTCGTCCCTCCCGCCCGAGGCGGTGCGCGGCGCGATGCTGACGCCGATCGACAGCGTCGAGGCCGCGCTCGGCGAGCTGCTCGGGCGCTACGGGCCGGAGGCGCGGGTGGCCGTGCTGCCGGAGGGCCCGCAGACCGTGCCCTTCGTGCTGAGCGCGGTCAGCTGACCGGCGCGGACGAAGATGCCCCGGCTCCGCTACAATACGCCAACCTGAGCCGGGTGCTGCTGTGGAGGCCCCGATGGTGGACTCAAACCCTGTCGCGCGCAGCCGCCCGTCGCTCGCCCAGCGGCTCGAGTCGGCCAGGCGCGAGCGCTTCGTCGGCCGCGCCCCGAGCTAGAGCTGTTCCGCTCCGCGCTGGAGCTGCGCGAGCCGCCGTTCGCGGTGCTGCACGTCCACGGGCCGGGCGGCATCGGGAAGACGACGCTGCTGGCCGCGTTCGCGCAGCTGGCGGAGGAGCGCGGGCGGGAAGTGATCGCCCTCGACGCCAGGAACTTCGAGCCGACCCCGGCCGCCTTCCTCCGCGCGCTCGATGCGGCGGGCGTCTCGCTAGCGCACTGGCCGCAGCGCAGCGTCCTGCTGATCGACACCTACGAGCTGCTGGGCAGCCTCGACGGCTGGCTGCGCGAGTCCTTCCTCCCGCAGCTGCCGGCGCACGCGCTGGTGGTCCTCGCCGGGCGCAACCCGCCGGCCCCGGCGTGGCGCGCCGACCTGGCCTGGGGCGCGCTGACGCGGGTCATCGCCCTCCACGACCTGCTGCCGGACGAGTGCCACGCGTACCTCTCGCGCCGAGGGATCGCCGCCTCGCGGCACCCGGCGATCCTCCGCGCGACGGGCGGCCACCCCCTGGCGCTCGCGCTGGCCGCGGATGTCGTGGCGCAGCGGGACGACGACGGGCTGGACCTGCGCAGCGAGCCGAACCTGGTCCAGACGCTGCTGGAGCGCTTTCTCAGGGAGATCCCCAGCCCGCTCCACCGCCAGGCGCTCGCGGTGTGCAGCATCGTGTGGACGACGACCGAGGCGCTGCTGGCGCGCGCGCTGGATCTGCCGGACGCCCGCGAGCCGTTCGAGTGGCTGCGCCAGCTCTCGTTCATCGAGCAGGGGCCGCACGGCCTGCAGCCGCACGCCCTGGCCCGCGAGGTGCTCGACGCCGACTGGCGCTGGCGCGACTCGGACGGGCGCCAGCGGCTGCGCGAGCAGCTGCACCCGCTGCTCGTCTCCCGGATCCAGACCGCGCAGGGGCTTGAGCTTCAGCGCGCCTGGTTCGACTACTTCTACCTGATGCGCGAGAGCCCCACGATAGCGCCGTACTTCGACTGGACCGCTATCGGCAGCGCCTACGCCGAGCCGGCGACGCCCGCGGACCACGCCGCGATCGTCGCGATGGTCGCGCGGCACCAGGGCGACCAGTCGGCGCGGATCGCCGCCCACTGGCTGGCGCGCCAGCCGCAGGCGTTCCTCGCGTTCCGCACCGTCGCGGGCGAGCTCTTCGGGTTCCTCGCCCAGCTGACCATCCACGACGCCGCGCCGTGCGACCTCGAGGCCGACCCGGCGGTCGCGGCCGCGCTGCGCTACGCCGAGCGCCGCGCGCCGGCCAAGCCGGGCGAGGAGATCGTCTACCTGCGGTTCTGGATGAGCGCCGAGCACCACCAGGGCGTCTCGTCCGCGCTCAACCTCACGGCGATCAACAGCTCGATCTACTGGACAACGCACCCGCAGCTGGCCTGGAACTTCATCGCCATGGCCGACCCGGCCTTCCTCGAGTCGCACCTCGCGGCGATGCACATGCACCGCGTCCCCGAGGCCGACTTCACGGTCGGCGGGCGGACGTACGGCGTCTTCGCGCACGACTGGCGCGAGGAGCCGATCGCGGCCTGGCTGGCGGTCAAGGCTGAGATCGGCGCGGTGGGGCAGGCCCGGCGCCCCGCGCCGGAGCCGCTCGACGATCCGCCGAGCTGGCCCTCGCGCGAGGCGTTCGTCGCGGATGTGCGCCAGGCCCTGCGCGACTACACGCGCGCCGACCTGCTCGCCGGCAGCCCGCTGATGCGGTCGCGGATCGTGCGGGCGGCGGCCGGCGGGCCCCCGCAGCCGGCGGCGCTGCAGCGGGTCCTGCGCGAGGCGGCCGAGATGCTCGCGGCCAACCCGCGGGACGCCAGGCTGTACCGGGCCATCCACCGGACGTACCTCGAGCCGGCGGGGACTCAGGAGCAGGCCGCCGAGCTGCTCGGGCTGCCCTTCAACACGTACCGCTACCATCTGGGGCAGGGGATCGAGCGTATCGCCGGCTGGCTCTGGCAGCGCGAGATGGACGCAGCGCCGGCGCGCACCTCTCCGGTGTAGCAGGTGGCTCCGCCCCCTGCATCCCCGTTCTGTGCTCTTGTGCCGGCGGCCGGCTGTCCTCCCGCAGCACACCGGGGCCGGCGGCACGTGGCTGTGAAGCAGACGCTCCGTCCTGCACCCTCGTCCTGTGCTCTTGTGCCGGCTGTGAGGCAGGCGCTCCGCCCTGCACCCGGGGCGGGGGCCGACGCCGGCCCCCGCCACCCCCGCGCCAGGGCTTGCAGCCCTGGACCCGCAAGTGATGCAACCTTGTGCGGACGGCCCGTTGTGATGCCTCGCTCAGGCCGGAGCGCTGGCTGCCGTACCCGCAGCTTGGTCTGCTCCCGCTTGTGCGAGTGGCTGTGAGACAGGCGCTCCGCCCTGGACCCGCAAGTGATGCAATCTTGTGCGGACGGCCCGTTGTGATGCCTCGCTCAGGCCGGAGCGCTGGCTGCCATACCTGCAGCTTGGTCTGCTCCCGCTCGCGCGAACGGCTTGTCCCATTGTGGGCGGGGCGCTGCCTTTTCGCGAGCAATGCGATCCTGTGTCGGCGGCCCGTTGTGATGCCTCGCTCAGGCCGGAGCGCTGGCTGCCGTACCCGCAGCTTGGTCTGCTTCGGCTCGCGCGAGCGGCTGGGGTCCACTGTGGGCGGGGGCATCGATTCGGCAGTGATTCGGCAGTGATTCGGCTGGTGCGCCGGGGTTCCTTCCCGCGTACTCGTTCCAGGCTGATGCGATGGAAGGAGGCTCTAGGATGTACGATGCGCGATCATCGTCGGCGCCCGCTGCGCCGGCGCCAGCACCGCCATGCTGCTTGCCCGCCGCGGCTACCGCGTGCTTCTCACCGACCGCGCGACCTTTCCGAGCGACACGATCTCCGGCCACTTCATCCTGCACGAGGGCGTCCGCCGGCTGGCGGCCTGGGGCCTGCTGGACCGCGTGCTCGCCTCCGGCTGCCCGCCCGTGACCAGAGTCTCTTCGGACTGGGGCGACGGTGTGCTGAGCGCGGACGTCCCGACTGAGGACGGCCTGCCGGCCTGCATCGGCCCGCGGCGGACGGTGCTCGACGCGCTGCTGGTGGAGGCCGCCTGCGCGGCCGGCGCCGAGCTCCGCACCGGCGTGGTGGTCGACGGGCTGCTCACGGATGGCGAGCGGGTCTGCGGGATCCGCGGGCACACAGCGCGCGGCGGCGTGGTCGAGGAGCGCGCGCGGATCGTGATCGGCGCGGACGGGAAGCGCTCCGTGGTGGCGCGGCGCGTCGGGGCGCCGCACTACCTGGAGCAGCCGTCGCTCACCTGCTGGTACATGACCTACCTGGCCGATCTGCCCTGCGATGGGCTGGAGATGCACTGGCGGCCGGGGCGGCTGGTCCTCGTGTTCCCGACGCACGGCGGGCTGGCGCTGGTGGCGGTCGCGTGGCAGCGCAGCGAGTTCGCGCGCTTCCGCAGCGATATTGCCGGCAACGTCCGCGCGACGATGGAGCAGATGCCGGCGCTCCGCGAGCGCCTCCCGCGCGCCCGGCGGGTCGAGCGCTTCGTCGGCACGGCCGATGGGCCGAACTTCTTCCGCCGGCCGTTCGGGCCGGGCTGGGCGCTCGTCGGCGACGCGGGCCACCACAAGGACCCGACGCTGGCGCGCGGGATCAGCGATGCCTTCTGCGACGCGGAGCTGCTGGCGCAGGCGGTGGACGACGGGCTCGCCGGCCGCGCGCCGCTCTCCGATGCGCTGGCGCAGTACGAGCAGAAGCGCAACCGCCGCGCTATCCCGGAGAACGAGGCCAACCTCCAGGCGGCGCACCTGCAGCGCTGGGACACGCCCGAGGCGCTGCGGCTCCGGGCTGCGCTGCGGGAGAGCCCGGCCGACGCCGGGCTGTTCTACGCCGCGCGGATGCAGGTCATTCCCCTCGGCCAGTTCCAGGGCCCCGTCTCGTCGCCCGCGACCTGATGCGTGGGCCCGATCTGCGCCAGGCGCATGTGGCGAGTCAGCGTCCTGCTCGCTGCGGAGCGCGTTGTCTAGCGGAATGAACGTTGCTAGAATAGGGCAGACCCCGTAGCTGCCGCGAGCGGGGATTGTGGATGCGCTGGCCGGCGGCGAGGAGGGGCGGATGGGCAGGCTCACAGCGTCGCTGGCGGCTGCGTGGAACCTGAGCTGTGACACGGCCGGGGCCTGCTTCCACGCGCGCGTCTTCCGCCTCGCCGCGGCCCTGGCCTTCTACGCGCTCCTCTCGCTGGCGCCGCTGCTGGTGATCAGCGTCGCCGCCCTGCGGCTCGTCCTTGGCGATGCGGCCGACGAGGCCGTGATCCGCCAGGCGAGCGTCGTGGCCGGCGAGGAGGGCTCGGAGGCGCTGCAGACCCTCGTGCGCGGCGTCGAGCTGCGCGTGTCGCTCGGCACGACGCTGATCGGCGCCCTGGGCCTCGTGTTCGGCGCCTCGGCGCTCTTCAACCACCTCAAGGACTCGCTCAACACCATCTGGGAGGTGGTCCCGCGGTCGGAGAACTCGCTGAGAAGGTTCTTCATCGACCGCTGCATCTCCATCCTCCTGGCCGTCAGCGTCGGCGTGCTGGCGCTGGTCGGGGTGACGCTCAGCATCGAGATCGAGGCGCTGGCGAGGACCGTGGCGGGGTCGATGGCCCTGCCCTGGGCGCTCGTGCGCGCGGCCCAGATGCTGGTGGCCGTCGCCGTGGTGATGCTCCTGATCGCCCTCACGTACCGGCTCCTGCCCGACACGCAGGTTGCCTGGGGGGACATCTTCATCGGCGCGGCGGTCACCGCGGTGCTGCTGGTGACGAGCCAGGCGCTGCTGGGGCTCTACCTCCGCAGCAGCCTGGTGCAGTCCGCCTACGGCGTGATCGGGGCGGTCGTCGTGCTCCTGACGTGGGTCTACGCGGCCGGGCTGATCTTCTTCATCGGCGCGGCCTTCACGCGCGTCTACGCCAACCGGCACGGGGAGCGCATGGAGCCGGCGCCCCACGCGCTCTCGGTGGCGGCCGGCGACCGCGCGGCGCAGGGGCTGCTGCGGGCGGAGGAGCTCGAGGAGCTCGAGGAGGAGCGCGGCCGCTGATCGCGCCGGCGACGGGCTTCCGAGACGCGGCGCTAGGCCCTGGGCGCGCAGTACTGCAGCGCCTCTGCCACCGCCTGCTCGATCGCCATTGACTCGCCGGCGGCCCAGGCTGCGGCGAACGCCGCCTCGCCGGCCTGCGCGCGTGCGGCCTCGACCTCGGCGGCGTGCTCGGCGGCCTGCTGCGGCGGGCGCGCGGCGCCGAGAGCACTCCGCTCGCGCTCCACCGCGCCCCACAGCCGCGCCGCCAGCTCGGGCAGGCGCTCCGCGGCCGCCAGCGACGCCAGCTTCTCCAGGTACTCGGCGCGGCCCAGGTGGTTGTGCAGCGTGTGCGCGATCGTCAGCGCCTCGCCCAGGTGAGCCCGGGCGCGCTCGAGCTGCCCCTGGCGGTGGGCCAGGTCGCCGAGGTTGTACAGCGCGAGCGAGGCCCCGTACTCGTCCCCGCCGCTGCGGTAGAGCGCCAGGCTCTCCTCGTAGAGCGCCTGCGCGCGCGGGTAGTCCCCCAGGTCGAAGATCGCGTTGGCCAGGTTGTTGAGGTCCGCGGCGATGCCGAGCTGGTCGCCGGCCCGCCGGCTGAAGGCCAGGCTCTCCTCGTACAGCTCGGCGGCCCTGGCGTGGTCGCCCTGTGCGTTCACCACCCCGGCCAGGTTCGACAGCGCGTTGACGATGCTGCGCTCGTCGCCGATCTCGCGCGCCAGCGCCAGGCTCTCCTCGTACAGCGCGGCGGCGCGGTCGGGATCGCCCCGCCTGCGGGCGACCAGCCCGAGCCCGTTGAGCGCCGTGGCGCTCCAGTATCTGGCCCCGCTCGCTCGGCTCAGCGCCAGGCACTCCTCGAGCAGCTCCTGCCCGCGCGCCAGGTCCCCCTGCAGGCGGGCCAGCGTCCCCGCGGCGTTCAGCGCCTGGAGGCGCGCCTCGGGCGGCACATCGCGCCCGGACGCACGCGCCAGGGCCCGCTCGAGCCAGGCGCGGCCCTCCACGAAGGCGCCGCGGATCGCCCAGAAGCGCCGCAGCGCGGCGCCCGTCGTGAGCGCCAGCGGGACCGCGCGCCCCTCCAGCGCCCAGCGCAGGGCCGCGCGCAGGTTGTCGTGCTCCTGGTCCAGCCGGGCCAGCCAGAGCTGCTGCTCCGGCCCGACGAGCTGTGGGTCGGCGGCCTCGGCGAGCGCGCCGAAGTACGCCGCGTGGCGCTGCAGCGCGCGCTCCTCCTCGCCGGCCCGGCTCAGCTGCTGCGCCGCATACTGGCGGACCAGCTCGTGGAGCTCGTAGCGCCCGCCGAGCGTGTGGCGCAGGAGCGAGCGGTCGACCAGGCTGGCGAGGACGGGCAGCGCCGCCCCGGCGACGTCCTGGGCGGCGTCGCGCCGGAACCCGCCGCGGAACACCGCCAGCTGGCGCATCACGCGCTGCTCCTCGCCCGAGAGCATGCGCCAGGAGTGGTCGAACACCGCCTGCAGGCTGCGGTGGCGCTCCGGGCCGTCGCGCGCCATGCTGGTGGCGAGGAAGGCGCTGCCGCGCTCGATCTCCTGGGCGATCTCGGCGCACGTGAGCGCGCGCGACCAGTTGGCGGCGAGCTCGATCGCCAGCGGCATGCCGGCCACCAGCTGGCAGATGCGCACCACGTCCGCCGCGTTCTCCGCGCTGAGCGCGAAGTCGGCGCGGGCGCGGCGGGCGCTCTGCACGAACAGCTGCACCGCATCGTTGGCGGCGAGCTCCTCGAGCGCGGCGCCGCGCAGCCCCGCGCCGTCTGGCACAGGCAGCCCCTCGACGGCGTACACCCACTCCCCGTGCAGCAGCAGGCGCTCGCGCGAGGTCACCAGCAGGGTCACGTCCGGCGCCGCGCGCACGATCTCGGCCAGCAGATCGGCGCCGGCCACCAGGTGCTCGAAGTTGTCCAGCACCAGCAGCAGCTCGCGCTCGCGCAGGTGGCCGAGCAGCGTCGCGCGCGGGTCGGCGCTCGTCCCGAGCTCGACCCCCAGCGCCGCCGCGATCTCGCTCACCAGCAGGTCGGCCGAGGGCAGCCCGGCCAGCGCCACGAAGCAGACGCCGTCGGCGAAGGTGTCGACGCGCTCGGTGGCGGCCTGCAGCCCGAGCCGGGTCTTGCCGATGCCGCCCGGCCCGACCAGCGTCAGCAGCCGGCAGCCCTCGTCGTCCAGCAGGCGGCCGATCGCCTCAAGCTCGGCCTCGCGCCCGACGAACGGCGTGGGCTGGGCGGGCAGGTTGTGGCGCCGCGCCGTCGGCAGGCTGAGCCGGTGCAGCTCCGGCGCCCCCTCGTCCGCGGCGCTGCGGATCTGCTGGTAGAGGGCCGTCGTCTCCGCGTCCGGCTCGACGCCGAGCGTCTCGGCCAGCAGCTGGCGGCAGCGCTCGAACTGGGCGAGGGCCGCGCCGCGCTGGCCGCTGAGCATCTGCAGGCGCATGACATCGCGGTGGCTCTCCTCGCGCCAGGGGTCGGCGGCGAGCTGGCGGTGCGCGTACTCGAGCGCGGTGGCGTACGCGCCGCGCCGCTCGTAGTGGGCCACCAGCTGGGCGAGCGCATCGAGCATCTGGCGGTGGAGCTGCTCGCGCCGCAGCAGCGCCCACTCCTCGAACGCCTCGCTGTCGGGAAGGAAGAACTCGGAGAGGAACGGGCCGCGGTACAGCTCCAGCGCCCGCTGCAGCCGGCGGGCGCACGCGCTGCAGCCCGCGGCGCTCGCGTGCCGGTGGCCCCTGCTCTCGGCCAGCAGGCCGGTGAAGGCGGCGACGTCGAGCCAGTAGTCGCTGTGCGGGTTGAGCTGGATGGTGGCGCGGCTGGCGAGCACGAACGGCGGCTGGGCGGTGCGGTCGCCGAGCGCCTCGCGCAGGGTGAGCAGAGTCTGGCGCAGGTTGTTGCGCGCTGCGTCCTCCGGGAGGTCCGGCCAGAGCAGGCCGAGCAGCGCCTCGCGCTCGTGCGGCCGGTCGGCCTCCACGGCCAGGTACGCCAGCAGCGCGCGCACCTTGTCGTACTTGAACGTCGTGACCGGCTGGGAATCCAGCGTGGCGTGCAGCGGTCCCAGCAGCGAGAGCGTGAGGCGCGCCATAGCCCCTCCCTGTCTCTGCCCGCGGCACAGGCGGATGCGGAAGGCCGGCCCACAGCCGGGCGCGGGCGGAGGGCGTCGTGGGCGGCGTGTGGCGCAGATCTTAACGCATATGCGCGGCAGTGTCTACGCCCAGGTTGGCTGAGACGAGCGGCTGGTGTCAAGCACGCGGTGACCCCACCGCGTACCTCGCGTCACTAACGGACTACTAACGGACGATCGCGACAATCGGCCTGTGGTCGCCTGACGGGGGAGGACAGCCGGGATGACACGCCGAGATCTGTACCGCGCCTATCTGCTGCGCCTCTGGTGTGTCCGCGCCGGGCCGCGGCCGGTGTGGCGCGTCTCGCTGGAGGACGCGCACAGCGGCGTGTCGCTGGTCTTCGCGTCGCTGGAGCGCGCCTTCGCCTTCCTCGCCGATCAGACCGGCGAGCCGCAGGGCGCGGCGCAGGACAATCCGCCCGAGGAGGAGCCGCCTCTGTGAGAGGACGCACGCGGCGCGACGCTGCGGCGCCTCCCCGTGTTCAGGAAGTGGTGGAGTAGGCTGTAGTGTACGCCCTGGCGCGGGAGCAGCCGCCCGCGCCGGGGCGCGAGGGAGATGTGCCATGATCCGGATGCTGCTGCTCGCGCTCACATTGCTGCTCGCCGGCGCGCTCGCCCCGACCGCGCCCGCTGCCCGGGCCGCCGATCCGCCGGCCGGTACGATCGCCTACGTCCGCGGGCAGACCGCGCAGGGCACCGAGATCCGGCTGATCGAGCCGGATGGCAGCGACGACCGCCTCATCCTGTCCCTGCCCGACAGCCCGGTCGGCGATGTGCCGCTGCTGGCCTGGCGGCCCGACGCGGCCGAGCTGGCTTTCTCCAGCGACCACGAGGGCGCGGCGTCGCTCTACGCCAAGGACATCTACATAATGCGCCCGGACGGCAGTGGGCTGCGCAAGCTGACCAACGGCCCGCTGCGGAGCGCCCTGGCCGGCTACCCCACCGGCACAGTCACCGTTGATGTGATCCTCGGCAGAGGCGGGCCGGCGCAGGTCTTTGTGGCGGGCGCGTCCAGCCCGCAGACGGTGACGGGCTCGCAGCGCGTGACGCTGACCGTCGCCGACTACGGGCCGGGGGTGATCCAGGGCGTTGCCGGGATGATCGGCCGGAGCCGCTGGTACGGGACGGGCGTCGACGTGCAGGCCGGGCAGACGGTCCACGCCGGCACGCTGCTGATCTCCGGCGCCGGCATCGAGCGCGGCGCCGACCGGCCGGTCTGGCGCAGCGACGGTTCGCGGGTCGGGTTTCTGGTCGGCGCCGGGTGCGACGAGTTCCGCAGCCTGCCGGCCGCCGCGCCGGTCAACGCGCTCGGCGAGCCCCTGCTGGCCCCCGCGTCCGGGCTGGGCTTCCTGTGCGCGGTGGAGTGGGGGCCGACGGCCGCGCTCGCGGATCGCCTGCTGTACAACGAGTTCGACAGCGCCACGCGCGGGATCTACCTGGCCCAGGAGGGCAGCGCGGACCGGGGTGAGCCGCTGGTGACCTACGACGTCTTCCACACCCTATTCGACCTCAGGTGGCTGCCGGACGGCAGCGGGTTCGTCTTCGCGCTCGGCGAGTGGAGCGGCGGGCGCTGGGCCAGCAGCAACCTGTACGAGTACACCTTCTCCACCGGCCAGCAGCGCCAGATCACGAGCTTCGACGACGCGCTGGCGCTGCAGTTCAGCATCTCGCCGGATGGGCAGTGGATCGTGTTCGAGCGCGCGCCGGCGCTGGGCGAGGTGGTGGACCTGTGGCTCGTCCGCCGCGACGGCTCGGAGATGCGGCTGCTGGTGGAGACGGCTGGGCGCCCGGCGTGGAGCCCGCGCGCGCCCCAGGCCCCCGCGTCGTTCGGGGTGTACCTGCCGATGGCCCTGCGCTAGGTCGTTCGCGCTGGTGCTCCAGCCGCAGACCCGCCCTCTGAGCCGGCCGGAGGGCGGGTCTGGTTGTCGCCGGGCAGCTTCCGCTAGCGCAGCTCGACGCCGTCCTCGAGGTAGAGCGTGCGGCGCTCGGCGAGCGCGGTGAGCGCGAAGCTGACCCGGCGGCTCAGGCGCGGGTTGAGCAGCGCGAGCGCGGCGGAGGGCTCGCAGAACTGGTGCGCGCTCAGCTCCGCGGCGGGCAGGCGGATCTGGCCGATCTGCGCGGGCGACAGCGTGCCGCCGGCGAACACGAACTGCAGGTTCTCGGTGCGGTCAGGCTCCGCCGACTGGTACTCCAGGCACAGCAGGCGCGCGATCGGCAGGTCGAGCCCGAGCTCCTCGCGGACCTCGCGGCGGCACGCGGCGCTCGGCGACTCACCGGCCTCGACCGCGCCGCCGGGGATCAGCCAGCCGTCGCGGTAGGTCGGCTTGACGATCAGCAGCTCGTGCTGCGGGTTGAAGATCAGCGCGCCGGCGGCCATGCGCTTGGCGGGCAGTGCCGCCGTGTAGGCCAGCGTGTCCATACAGCTCCCCTCCTTTTCCCCGAAGCGTCTCCGGCCGCGCCCGGTGCGCCCGCGGTCAGGCCGGCGCGACGTACGCCACGGCGTCGATCTCGACCGCGGCGCCGAGCGCGAGCGCGGCCCGGCCCACAGTGATCCGGGCCGGCGGGTCGTCGCCGATGACGGCCAGGTAGGCGGCGTTCATCTCGGCGTAGGTGTCCATATCGGCCAGGTAGACGTTGACCTTGACCAGGTCGGCGAGGGTGGCGCCGCAGGCGCGCAGGATCTGCTCGATGTTGCGGAGCGCCTGCGCCGTCTGCGGGCCGGTGCCGCCGGGGACCAGCTCCATCGAGCCGGGCGCGGTGCCGAGCGTGCCCGACACGTGGATCCAGCCGTCGGCGACGACGGCGTGGCAGAAGGCGGGGAGGCGGGCCAGCCCGCCGACGGTGATGCGCTGCAGGGGCATCGGTCTCTCCTCCTGGGAAGTGTGATGGGCGGCACGTCGCCGCAGGGCGGTGGAAGCGGGAGCTCTGGCGTGGCCGCGCCTCGCCAGGCGTCCGGGCGATTGTATCAGGCCGGCGCCCGTGACACGCAGAGTCTCAAGCGACTGCATAATAGTCATGCTACGCCCCGGCTGGGAGCTGGCGCGAAGATGCGGCCGCGGGCGTAGGGAGGCCACTGCCGCCGGAGACGAACCGGTGACGGCGTTTCGCCTCGCGCAGGATGACAAAGGAGGAGTCGAATGAGCGGTTTCGGACGATCCACGATCACGACCAACCCGGTGACGGACAAGCTGCGCAGCGGGCGGCCCTCGGTCGGCAGCTGGCTCACGCTCTGCTCGCCGGTGGCGGCCGAGAGCATGGCGCTGGTCGGCTGGGACTGGCTGGTGGTGGACGCCGAGCACAGCCCGGTTGGCTTCGAGACGATGGTGAACTGCTTCCGGGCCATCCAGCTCGGCGGCGCGGTGCCGATGGCGCGCGTGCCGTGGAACGACACGATCTGGATCCAGCGCACGCTCGACGCGGGGGCGCTCGGGCTGGTGGTGCCGATGGTCAACAGCGCCGAGGACGCCCGGCAGGCGGTGAGCAACATGCGCTACGCGACCAGGGGCCAGCGCAGCTTCGGCTCCAGCCGCGTGGCGCCCTACATCAACGCCGACTACCGCACCTGGGCCGATGAGCAGCTGGCGGTGATCGTGATGATCGAGACGGTCCAGGCGGTCGAGCAGGCCGAGGCCATCCTCTCCGTCGACGGCGTGGTCGGCTGCTTCATCGGCCCGAACGACCTGGCGCTGTCGATGGGGCTCACCCGCGACCAGCTGGGGCCGGGCAGCCCGCACGAGGCCGCGATGATGGAGGTGCTCGCCGCCGCGCGCAAGACCGGCAAGGCGGCCGGCAAGCACTGCTTCAGCGCGGCGGAGGTGTCGATGCGCATCGGGCAGGGCTTCCAGTTCCTGGCGCTCGTGAGCGACGGGGCGCTGCTCGCGAAGGCGGCGGCGGCGGAGTTCGCGGCGATCGACTGGAGCGGCGCCGCCGCGGCGAGCGACAGCCAGGGGAGCGGGCAGCTGTACTGAACTTCCCCGCGGCGCGGGCGGGAAAGGGCGCCGGGGAGGCGAAGCATCCCCGGCGCCCGCCCGCCGCGCGAGCCGCCCAATTCGGAGCCGTGCACCACACCCACTGAGGAGACAGGCAGCAAGCATGAGACCGAAAGTCTGGACCGAGGTACCGCTCCACCCCGAGGCGCTGGAGCGGCTGCAGGCGCGCGCCGAGGTCGTGCCGGGGACGCCCGAGCACCTGCCGGGCGCCGATGCGGCGATCATCGGCAGGAGCACCGTCGACGCGGCGTTCATCGAGCGCGCCGGGCCGCGCCTCAAGCTGGTCATCCGGCACGGCATCGGCTACAACACGCTCGATGTGCCGACCGCCACGCGCTACGGCGTGCTGTGCGCCAACACGCCCGACGCGCCCACCGAGAGCACCGCGGAACACGCCGTCGGGCTGCTGCTGGCGGTAGCCAAGCTGATCGTCAAGGGCGACATGCTGATGCGCGCCAACGCGCCCGTGACGCTGGCGGACCTGCGCGGCGTCGAGGTGCGCGAGCGCGTGCTCGGCGTGGTCGGCTACGGGCGGATCGGGCGGCGCGTGACCGAGATCTGCGCGCTCGGGCTGCGGATGCCGGTGGTGGTGTTCGACCCGTACCTCACCGCGGGGGCCAGCCTGGCCGAGGGCGTGACGATGGCGGAGAGCCTCGACGCGCTGCTGCCGCAGGTGGACTTCCTGACGCTGCACACGCCGCTGCTCCCCGAGACCTACCACCTGATCGGCGAGCGGCAGCTGCGGATGATGAAGCCGGGCTCGTTCCTGATCAACGTGAGCCGCGGGCCGGTGGTGGACGAGGCGGCGCTGATCCGCGCGCTGCAGGACGGCCACCTGGCCGGGGCGGGGCTCGATGTGTTCGACCCCGAGCCGCCCCAGCCGGACAACCCGCTGCTGCGCATGAACAACGTGGTCCTCACGCCGCACGTGGCGAGCAACACCGACAAGGGCTACTGGCGGATGTCGCAGAGCGTGGTGGACCAGGTGCTGCAGGTGCTCGCGGGCGAGCGTCCGTCCTTCCTGATCGACCCTGCGGCGTGGCCGGGGCGGGTCGGGGCGCCGCCCGCGAGCATCGGGTGACGCGGCGCTGCTGCCCAGGCGCCCGCGGTGCCGCGCGGGGCGTCGTGGCGCGGGCGGCGCCCCGCGCCGGGCGCTGAGCGGCCAGGCGCCTGGGTGGGGCGGCAGCAGGTACGAGGCCAGGATCGGGGGTGGGGCGGCCAGGCGCCTTGCGGAGCGGGAACGCGCCCAGGCCGCCGGCGGCATCGCTTTGCGAAGCGGAGGCGCGCAGGCCGAGGCGGGCGCGGCGTTTCGGCTCGACGGCGGCGCTACGTGGCGCGCGCGGAGCGGGCGTAGTAGTACTCCAGCTGCTCGTCGGCGCTGCGCTGGATGTCGAGCAGCTCCCAGTAGCGCAGCTCGCGCCAGAGCTGGGGCGCGAAGCGCACCACCCCCTGCTCGGCGTCGTACTCGAGGAAGCCCTTGATCAGGAAGCGCTCCAGCGGGTTGCGGATGATGATCTGGCGCAGGCGCGCGTCGCTCACCGCCTCCCTGTCCGCCAGGTCCGGCGGCCCGAACTCCACCGGCAGCCCGGCGCGGCGGCGGGCCAGGTAGAAGGCGCGGAACTCCTCGGCCAGCGCGTCGATGCCCACCTCGCCGTCGCGGTTCACCAGCTTCAGCAGGGCCTTGAGCAGCACCGGCTTGTAGGACTTGCTGAGGTTGCGGCTGCGGGCGAAGTCGAGGAACTCGCGGCGCCACTCGTCGGGGTGGGCCGGGGGCTCCCGGCCGAGCAGCTCGGCGCGGATGGCCTCGACGCGGTCGCGGCGGAAGAAGTAGCCGGCGCGCCCGGCCGGGCCGATCTGGTCGGGCCGCAGCTGCCCCAGCTCGATCCGCCGCCGCAGCGTCCCCGTGTCGAGGCGCAGCGCGTGGCTCAGGGCGCGCAGGGAGATCAGGTCGTCCTCGGGGAGCGCCGGGCGCCCGGCCTGCGCCTCCCCCGCGGCGCGGTACGCCTCCGGGCGCTCGCCGACGCGGCGCGGCCCGCTGAGCGCCTGGTCCTCGAGCATGCCGAAGTACTCCTCGTCGAGCTGGCCCTCCGCCCGCCCGCGCTCCACGACGCCGAGGCGGTGGCGCAGCATCAGCGCGACCACCTGGTCGCCGTCCACCGTCGCGATGCGCGGGATGGAGGCGGCCGCCTTGAGCCGCGCCTGGCGCGCGTAGCCCGCCGTGGTGATGAAGATCCCGTGGGGGTACAGGCCGCTCAGAGCCCCGATGAAGCGGTCGATGTCGGCGCGCCGCACGTTGGCGCGGTGGCGCTTCACCTGCACGCCGGTGGGGATGCTGATCGGCGCGGTGCCGGCCTCCAGGGTGCCGAAGGCGTCGATCCCGCCGTCGCCGCTGTAGCGCGTCACCGACACATCGCGCAGGCCCATGAACTCGAGCAGGTCGCCGGCGAACAGCTCGAAGGCCCGCGGCGGCAGCGCGAGCAGCCGGGCCTTGATCTGGTGGCGGATGTCGGAGCTGGCGAGAGGCGGCATGGGCGGTGCGATGGTCACGTGCTACGATGACGGACTCCCATCCCCGAGCAGCAGCCAGTCGAACGAGACGCCGAGGATCGCGCGCAGGGCGATCAGCTCGGAGGCGTCGGGCAGCGCCTCGCCGTTCTCGAGCCGGCTGTACTGGGTGCGGCTGATGTAGACCTGCTCGAGCTCCATCCGAGCGCGCAGCTGCTCCTGCGTCAGCCCCAGCTGAATGCGGCGCAGCCGCATGCGGGCGCCGATCGCCTGGGCGAGCGTGCGCTGGCTGGCGTGGTATTCCTCTGGCAGATCCTGCATCCGCTTGGGCATAGGTGCTCCAAGCGGAGAATCTCACAGATGCGGGCGGCGTAGTCCCTTCTATGGGAAGAAAGGCGTGGAGAGCCGCCTGTTCTCCACGCCTCGTTTCTGCCGCCCTGCACTGGAAGCGTCTGCCGAAACCTCTCCTGCTGAAGCCGCTACGACCGCCGGCCGTACCCAAACCGCCAACAAACCGCGTAATCCCATCTATGGGAATTGCGGTATAATTGCAGGGTGTCCTCCTGTGTGGATGGGACGCAGCGGAATGGGACGCAATGGCTGCACCTCTTCTCAACGTCGACTCGCTCACCTTCAGCGGGCACGAAACCTTCGTACTGCGGAGCAACTGGCTCAAGAAAGCCTACGATCTCCTGCAGGAGCGCCCTGACCTCTTTTTCCTCGAGGATGCCTTCGTCCGCCTGGGTGTCGGCAAGAATATGGCCCAGTCCATCCGCTACTGGGGCCGGGTCTGCAACGTCTTCGAGCGCCTCGAGGACCGGCCGGGCCACCGGGCAACCTGGCTCGGCGCGGCGCTGTTCGACGATGAGCACGGCTGGGACCCGTTCCTCGTCACCCCCACGAGCCGCTGGCTGCTCCACTGGCAGATCGCCGCCCGCCCGCAGGCGGCCTTCACCTGGTACTTCACGTTCAACCTGCTGCGCCGCGGCGAGTTCACGGTCGAACAGCTCGGGCAGCAGATCATCCACACCGTCGAGCTGCTCGGCTTCAGGCCCCCGTCGCCGGCCACGATCGAGCGCGACGTCGACTGTATGCTGCGCTGCTACCTGCGCCCCAACGCGGCGCAGCTGGCCCAGGCCGCCGAGGACGCGCTGCACTGCCCGCTCCACGAGCTCGACCTGATCCAGCAGCTGCCCGGCCAGAACGCCTACCGGCTGGTGAGCGGCGCCCGGCCCGACCTGCCCGACGAGCTGGTGGCCTTCGCCGCGCTGCAGCAGGCGCGCGCGCTCGGGCGCGCCACCGTCGCCTTCAACGAGCTGGCCTACGGCGAGCGCTCGCCGGGCCGGATCTTCCGCCTCGACGAGGACGCGCTGCTGTCGCGCCTGCTGCGCTTCGAGACGGTGACGCGCGGCCGGGCCGCCTACTCGGAGACGGCCGGCATCCGCCAGGTTGCCTGGCGCACGCTGGAGGACGAGACGCTGGATCGGGAGCTGCTCGACGCCGCCTTTGCCCAGGAGCGCCGCTATGCCTGACCGCGCCGATATTACCGTCGCGCCCCGGTTCACCCGCGCGGTGCATATCCGGCGCGACTTCCGCGACCTGCGCTACCGGCTCACCGGCTACCAGGTGACGCCGCTGGTGCGCCAGGCCGCCGGCCGGATCGTCGCCGGGGTTGTGTCGAACAGCGGGGAGCGGGCCTTCTCGGTGGTCGGCCCGTTCGGCTCCGGCAAGTCGGCCTTCGGCCTGTTCGTCGCGCACTTCCTCCAGCGCAGCGAGAAGTCCCGCCGCCAGCTGCTCAGCTCGCTCAAGGTTGAGGACGCCGCCGCGGTGCTGCCGCTCGACGCCCCCTCGCTGCTGGCGGTGCTGGTGCCCGGCAACAACAGCTCGCTGCGCTACGCGGTGCTCGCCAGCCTCGACGACGCGCTGGACGACCAGCGCCTGAGGACGCCCGAGCTCGACCAGCTGCGCCTGAAGATCGACGCGGCGGCCAGCGACCCGCAGCTCGACCCGGTGCGCGTCGCCGATCTGGTGGAGGAGGCGGCGCGGCACCTGCGCGCCCAGGGGCGCTACCAGGGCGTGCTGGTGGTGATCGACGAGCTCGGCCAGTTCCTCGACTTCGCCGCGCGCCAGGACGACGAGCGCGACCTGTTCGTGCTCCAGAGCCTCGCCGAGACAGCCGCGCGCAGCGGCGATACGCCGGTGGTGGTCGTGACGATCCTCCACCAGGCGTTCGAGCGCTACACGCTGAACGCGGGCGCGACCAAGCGGCTCGAGTGGGCCAAGGTGCAGGGGCGCTTCGTCGACCTGCCCTTCCAGGAGCCCGCCAGCCAGATGGTGCGCATGGTCGCATATGCCCTGCGGCCAGATGAGCGCGATCCGTACAGCGCCGCGCGGGCCACGTGGGCCGAGCGGCTCGCGCCGATCGCGGATGCGCTCGGGCTCAGGCCGGCCGAGATCGGCGCCGACGAGTGGCGCCAGGTCGTCGCGGACAGCTACCCGATCCACCCGACGGTGCTGGTCGCGCTGCCGTCGCTGCTGCGCCAGCTCGCCCAGAACGAGCGGTCGCTGTTCGCCTTCCTGCACTCGGACGAGCCGTGGGGCCTGCGCGATGTCGTGCGCGGCCCGGCGCCGGACGGCGAGCTGCCGATCTACCGCCTCACCCACCTGTTCAGCTACGTCGAGGCGTGCCTCGGCCCGAGCCTGTTCGGCCGCTCCAGGGGCCAGCGCTGGTCCGAGCTCGCCGAGGCGCGCGCGGCCCTGGCCGCCGGCGACCCGCTGCAGCTCGACGTGCTCACCGTCGTCGGCACGATCGGCGCGCTGGAGCGGTCCTCGGGGCTGCGGGCGAGCCAGGCGCAGGTGGCGTTCGCGCTCGCCGACTCGCCCGACGACAGCGCGGTGGCGGATGCGCTGCTGGCGCTCCAGACGCGCCGCCTGATCACCTACCGCCAGCACCGCGACAGCTACATCATCTGGGAGGGCAGCGACCTCGACCTCGACGCGCTGGCGCAGGAGACGCGCCGCGAGCTTGGCGAGCGCGTCTCGCTGCCGCAGCTCCTCCAGCGCCACGCCGATACCACGCCGCGCATTGCCCGGCGCCACAGCTACCGGACCGGCGCGACGCGCACCTTCGCCGTGCGCTACGCGGGCGCGGCCGAGCTCAGCGCCGAGCTCCCGCTCACCCCCGGCTTCGACGGCGAGCTGCTGCACGTGGTGCCCGCCGACGAGGAGGAGCTGCGGCGGGCCGAGCGCTGGGCGCAGGACCCGGTGCGCGCCAGCGAGCCGGAGCGGATCACCGTGCTGCCGAGCCGCGTGCGCGAGCTGCGCGACCTGCTGCTGGACGTGGCGGCGCTGCGCCACCTGCTCGACGAGCGGGAGGAGCTCGAGAACGACCGGCCGGCGCGCCGCGAGGTGGCGGGGCGGCTGATCGAGGCCCAGCAGGCCCTGGCCCACGTGATCCGGGAGACCTACGGCGGCGAGCGGAGCCACTGGTTCCACCGCACCGAGGTGCGGCCGGTGGCCAGCGCCCGCAGGGTCGACGAGCTGCTCTCCGAGGCCGCCGACGCGACCTACCCGCTGGCGCCGCGGGTTTGGAACGAGCTGATCGTCCGGCGCCAGCTCTCCGCAGCCGCCGCCAAAGCCCGGCGCAACCTCGTCGAGGCGATGCTGGAGCACGCCGGCGAGGAGAACCTGGGGCTGGTCGGGTATCCGCCGGAGCGGGCGATCTACGAGAGCGTGCTGCGGGCCGGCGGCCTGCACCGGCGCAACGAAGCGGGCGAGCTGCACTTCGGCCCGCCGCCGCCGGAGGACCCGCTGCGGCTGCGGCCGGCCTGGGACGCGATGGAGGAGTTCCTCGCCGCCGAGGCGGCCGAGCCGCGCGCGCTCACCGAGCTGTACGCCCTCCTCGAGGGCCCGCCGTTCGGCGTCAAGGCCGGGCTGACGCCGCTGCTCTTCGTGGCGCTGTACGCGGCGCGGGCCGGCGAGATCAACCTCTACGAGCGCGGCAACTACGTTCCCATGCCCGACACGGCCACCTTCGAGCGGCTCCTGACGCGCCCGGAGCAGTTCGCCGTCCGCCTGAGCCGCGCCGACGGCGCCCGGCGGCTGGTGTACGAGCGCCTGGCCCGCGCGCTGGCGCCCCGCGCCCTCGCCCAGCCCGTGCAGCCGGCGCTGCTGGCCGTCGCCATGCCGCTGCTGCGCCTGGTGCACGGCCTGCCCGCCTACAGCAAGCAGACGCGGCAGGTGAGCGAGCGGTCCCAGGCCGTGCGCGAGGCGATCCGCGAGGCGCGCTCGCCCGACGAGCTGCTGTTCGAGCGCCTGCCGCTGGCCTGCGGCCTGCCGCCCTTCCGGCCCGACGACCCGGAGGGCGAGGCGCGGGTCGACGCGTTCGCCACACGGCTGCGCGAGGCGATCCAGGAGCTCCAGGAGGCCTACCCGCAGCTCATCAAGGCGATCGCCGCCCGCATCCGCACCGCCTTCGCCCTGCGGTCGAGCGGCGCGGCGGCGCGAGCCGAGCTCCAGGCCCGCCACGCTCTGATCGCCGACACGACCAACGACCCGCTCATCCGCTCGGTCGGCGTGCGCCTGGAGACAGCGGACGCGGGCGATGACGCCTGGGTGGAGAGCCTGGCCGCGCTGGTGGCGCGGCGCCCGCCCGATCTCTGGAGCGACGGCGACCTGCCCGCCTTCGAGGCCGCGGTCGCCGAGCTCGGCCGCCGCTTCCGGGCCGCCGAGGAGCTGGCCGTCGTCGCGCGGGCCGTGCCCGCCGAGGCGCCGCTGCTGCGCATCGGGCTCGCCAACGGGCACGGCGAGGTGAGCCGGGTGCTGCACGTGGCCGAGGGCGACCCAGCGGTGCAGCGGCTGGTGGACGACCTCTCCGGCGCGCTCGGGCGCCACGCGGGGCTGACGGCCGAGCAGCGCGCCGCTGCGCTCGCGACGCTGCTGCAATCGCTGCTGGAGGAGTAATGACGGCACACGACGAGATCATCCGTGCCTGGGCGGCGCGGCCCGGCCGCCACATCGTCAACCTGAGCGGCGGCAAGGACAGCACCGCGCTCGCGATCTTCCTGCGCGATAAGATCCCGCAGGTCGAGTACCTGTTCTGCGACACGCACAAGGAGCTGCCCGAGACGTACGAGTACCTCGATCGGCTGGAGGCCTACCTGCAGCGGCCGATCACCAGGCTCAACGCCCAGCGCGGCTTCGACCACTGGCTCGACATGTACGGCGGCATGCTGCCCTCGGCGCGCGTGCGCTGGTGCACCCGCAAGCTCAAGATCGAGCCCTTCGAGGCCTACGTCGGCGACGACACCGTCTGGAGCTACATCGGCATCCGCGCCGACGAGGCGCGCAGCGGCTACATCTCCACCAAGCCGAACATCCACCCCGTCTTCCCGTTCAAGGAGCTGGGGATGACGATCGCCGACGTCGAGCGCATCCTGGAGACCAGCGGCCTCGGCCTGCCGGCCTACTACGAGTGGCGCCAGCGCAGCGGCTGCTACTTCTGCTTCTTCCAGCGCACCGGCGAGTGGATCGGCCTGAAGGAGCGCCACCCCGAGCTGTTCGAGCTCGCCAAGGCCTACGAGACCGAGCGCGGCGGCGAGCACTTCTACTGGCGCCAGCGCGAGCCTCTGGCCGAGCTCGAGCGCCCCGAGCGGATCGCCCAGATCAAGCGCGAGCACCGGATGCGCCTGGAGCAGGAGCGCAGGCGCCGCCCCGACCGCCCTCTGATCGAGCTTGTGGGCGCCGCCCTCGACGCCGAGGACGACGACCAGGGGTGCGATATCTGCCATCTGTGAGGACCGGCTATGGTGAGCGTGAGCAACCCGTTTGTCGACTACCTAAGCCGCTACACCACCGCCTCCCCTGACCACGAGGCCGCTTTCGACGAGTTCCTCGCGCAGATCACCCCCCCGTCGGGCGAGCCGCTGCGGCTGGAGACGAAGGTCGAGGGCTTTCTTCGCGCGTGCTTCAGCCAGCCCGATCCGCCCTCGGTGATCCTCACCGGCAACGCCGGCGACGGCAAGACCTACCTCTGCCGGCAGATCATCACCACCTTCACCGGCCAGCCGGTCGTCCGCTGGGGCCCCTTCGCCGACCAGCCGATCGAGCGTGACGGCGTTCGCCTACACGTGGTGAAGGATCTCTCGGAGCTCGGCGATCAGGCCGGCGTGACCGTCCTGCGCGGCCTTGCGGCCACCCTCACCGACGGCGGGGCGGACCGCTACCTGATCGCCGCCAACGAGGGGCGCCTGCGGGCGCTTCTCGCCGCCGACGAGGGCCTCAGCACCTTGTACACGGAGGTGGACAGCCAGCTCCGGCACGGCGTCAACGGCGGGGAGTCGAAGCTGGTGGTGATCAACCTGAACGCCGTCACCACCTCCTCGTTCGTGCCCGCCGCGCTGCGCTGGATGACGGCGGAGGAGCACTGGGCCGATTGCGCGTCCTGCCCGATCCGGGAGCGCTGCCCCGTCCGCCACAACGCCGTGCGGCTGCGCGACCCGCATGTCGCCGGGCGGGTGCAGCTGCTCTACCAGCTCCTCGAATATCTGGACATCCACGTCACCGTGCGGGACATGCTCATCCACCTGGCGTACACGCTCACCGGCGACCGGCGCTGCGCCGAGCTGCAGCGCATGGACAGCGAGCGCCTCGATATGAGCGGCTACGCCTACTACGAGAACATCTGGGGCGGCGGGGCAGAGAGCATGTTCAGGCGCAAGGCCAGCGTGGTGCAGCACCTCGACCGGCTGCGCGTTGGCGAGCACTCGCTGTTCGAGATCGATGACTTCATTGTGAACGGCGGCGAGGGCCCCGGGCAGCAGGACGAGCACCGCCGGCTCTTTGCTCCCGCGGTGGACCTCAACTTCCGGCGCTTCGAGCAGGACCGCCGGGCGTACCTGGAGGGCGGCGCGGAGCGCCAGGCGGATGAAGAGGCGGCGCTGATGCGCTGGCTGCCCCACTGCCGCCGCAAGCTGTTCTTCGAGTGGAATGCCCCAGAGCTGGTCAATAGACTGATTCCCTTTTTATATCTGGATACGTATCTCAGCCTGCTGCGCGCTGAGCGAAGCACGATCGAGCAGGTGCGCCGTGACCTCGTGCTCGGCCTCAACCGGGCTTTCTCGCATCTCTACCTGACTGACTCCGATAACCTGTATGTCACCACCCAGTATCTCCACAGCGCCGAGCAGCCGCGCCCGCTCGTCCGCCTGACGATACCGCTGAGCGGGGTCGACCTGTTTGTCGATGGGCGCCCTGACATGGCCTACGACCGCGAGCGCCCGGATCTGCTGCTGCGCTTCGCCCCGCCGCCGGCCCTTGCCCTGCGGCCCGGCGCCCCGATGCCGAAGCTGGAGCGCTGGCGGCTCAATCTGCTGACCTTCGAGTACCTGATGCGCCTGGCCCACGGCGGCACCTACAACATCCTCGCCGACGAATGCGAGCTCAGCGTGCGGGCGCTCAAGGACCAGCTGCTGAGCGCCTTCGCCTATGAGCCCGCCGAGGCGGGGCTGATCGAGTTCTTCGTCGCCGAGCGGCGGCGCTACGTGCTGAAGAAGATCCAGATTGACGAGCAGGGTCACCTTCGATCCGGGGGGTAACGCGATGACGATGCACTACGGCTACTACAACGGTGAGCAGTATCCGATCGCGGCACGGATCTGGGGACATCGGCTGCGCAGCGGCCAGCACTGGATGGAGTACATGCTCGAGTTTCTGAGCGTCCTCTCGGGCTTCGAGTATCGATTCGGCCAGGGGCTGCCCGACCGGAAGGACCAGGAGGGCTACCAGGTCGAGTACCGCATCCCCAAGCGCCTTGGCCTGCGCCGCTTTGTGTTCTACGACGAGCGCGAGAAGACGCGCGACAGCCGGGACACGCGGGCGGCGGCGACGCTGCGGGCGCAGCTGCGCCAGCTGCTGGCCGACGCGTCCGAGCGCGACGATGACCTGCTAGACCAGGCGCGCTCGCTGCTGCGCTCCTTCTCGGCGATCGAGGAGGACCGCTCGTGGTACGCGAAGTCGCTCTTCCCGGTCCACGAGGAGTTCCTGCTCTGGGAGGCGCTGCGGAAAGGGTCGACGCTCAAGGAGTACCGGCTGTCGGCGGATGATCTGCCGCTGGAGGCGCTCGACCAGGGGCTCGAGTTCCGCGCGCGTAACTTCTTCGCCCGGGGCGGCGAGCTGTACTATCTGATCATCTCGGCCGGAACGGAGCATGACCCGGAGCGCCGCGCGCGGATCGGCGAGCGTCTCCGCCACCTGCTGCGTGACCACAACCAGGCGCTCGGCCGCCTCGCCCGGTCGATCGATGCCGTCTGGAGCACGCTGATCGATGACGACAGCTATATCAGCGGGCATCTCGGCTGGATTCCGGACCCGGACTGCCCGCTCTACTGCCAGTTCGCTGCCGACCTCGATACCTTCCTCGACAACGATCTCGACTCGCTCGAGAGCCTCGAGCTGCTCGCGCACCTGATCGGCTTCCACATCGTCAGCTACATCTATCACCGCGCGCATCCGGCCAGCCACCCCGAGGGCCACCAGTACGGCAGCTGTTTCGAGACGTGCCGGCCTGAGCTGCTGATCGACCTCCTCGGCGACCAGGACGGCGGCATCGTGCGCGACCGCTCGGCGGCGCTGCTGCGCGAGCAGGACGACCGGCAGCTCCGGCGGGCGCGCGAGCTCGTCGCTGAGAAGGTGTGGGCCTGGGCTGAGGATGCGCCGGCCGATGGGCTTCTCGACTACTTGGAGGCCGAGGCGGCGCAGTTCTTCGGCAATGTGCGGACGCGCGCGAAGAGCAAGTTCGACAACGCTCTCAACGAGATTCGGGAGCGCTACGACGCCGGCCAGGCGGATCGCGAGGCGGTCGTCAGGGCCTTCAGCGAGCGGATCTTCGAGGCGCTGAGCGCCGACTTCCGGCGGAACTTCCTGGCTGTGCACCGGAAGATCGGCCGCGCGATCGGGCTGATCGCCCCGCGCAAGGGCCCGCAGATACGCTTTGTGCTCGGCGACACGCTGCTCAAGACCCTGGTGCTGGCCGCGCTGCCCCGCGGCGCTGCGCCGATGCGCTTCGGGGAGTTCCTGGAGCTGCTCTACGACCGCTACGGCATTATCGTGGGCCCCGGTGAGGCGAAGAAGGCCGGGCTGATCGATCGCCTGCGCATCAATGAGGAGTACTACACCCGCAACCGGGAGGCCCTGCGCGCGCGCATGCAGCGCGCCGGCCTGGTGACGCAGTACTCCGACGCCACCGCGCTGGTCCACCGTCGCTGACACCGCCGAGGAGGCCGTCGATGGCCGCACACACCGATAGAATCATCGCCGACGCTCTGCGGCGATATATCGAGGGCCAGCTGCGCGCCCGACCCGCCCCGCGCGCCTTCTTTCGCCTGTCCGATTTTAGCGCTGGGACGTACGAGGCGCTGCTCGACGACCTCCGCGGCCGCGGCTGGCGGCTGGCGGGCAAGCAGCTCGATGTGTACAGCATCGAACCGGTCGCGGGCCACCCCGAGACCACGATGGACCCCGAGCGCTCGCCGACCTGGTACCGCAACACGGTCGCCGAGGACCACGCCCTGGTCCTGATCCAGAACCGCCGCACCAGCGACGCCCAGAGCCTGCAGGACCTCTACCCGGTCACGGCGCTTGCGCTCTCGACCGGCGGGCTCACCGAGCTCATCGACGCCTGCTTCACGAGCTATCAGCTGGCCCCCGCGGAGCAGCGCCGTCTCTGCGGCTTCGTGAACCGGCTGAGCCGCGTGGTCTACCAGCCGCAGCTGCGCGACCTGGCCGAGTTTCTGGCGGCGGTCGACCGCGCGCTCGGGGAGCAGCCCGGCACCTCGCTGGACGAAGCTATCGCGGGCGCGCTGCCCTACCTCGGCCTCTTCCGCTGCCGCGACCTCGCCGCACAGATGAACAGCGCGCGCGGCGACAAGCTGCTGCGTCAGCTGCGCGACGCGGCGCGCATCGGCAGCGAGGTGCTCGACGAGAGAACGCGCGAGACGTACCTCAGCCGGCTGCAGGGAGCCGGCCTCGACGATGATGAGGCGCTGGGCGGATTGAGCACCGCGCGCAAGCGCGAGCTGCTCGAGCGCTTCATCGACGGCCAGCTGCGCGACGACCGCGGCGCGCTGCTCCAGGTACTCCAGATCGACTGGCGCGAGATCCAGCAGGTGATCTCCGCCAAGTCGCGCATCACGCGGGCCGAGAAGCTGAACCGCATCGCCGATCAGCTGGTCGGCGCGCTCGGTGAGGACGGCGCGGACGACGAGGATCTGCAGGAGATCGTGGCCGATCTGCGCAGGGGCGATGACCCCGATGCCGCGGCCGTCGATCGAGCGCTGGCAGTTCACAGCGACGGCCTTCCCCCTCGGCTGCGCAACGAGCTGCGCCGGCTGGTCAAGACGCGGACGCGGAAACACGCCGATTTCCTGGCGGGGCTGGCGGCGCTGGCGGTCGAGCTGATCTACCCGCTGCGAAGCGAGCTTTCGCAGCGTGCGCGCCTGCGGGTCTCGCCAAACCTCGGCGCCGCCAGCAACGCGAAGCACCTGCCCGCCGCCCTGGAGGTCTTCCGTGCGCTCTACGGCGGGATCGACCGCGCCATGCCAGCAGTCAGCTGGGAGCTGGAGAAGGTGTGGACGTTCGACACCGGCCGCACCGATGAACAGCCGGAGGAGGACGAGGGCGCCGAGCGCGAGCGCATGATCCGCGTCGAGGTGCCGTTCCGGGTGGTGGTTGAGGCCGAAGGGGAAGAGTTGGCGCAGGGCGAGCTGGTCTGGCAGTACCGCTCGGATAGCCCGGCCAGCGCGACGGCCCAAACGCTGGCGGCCGAGCGAGCGCTGCTCGATGCTGCCGGCGGCAGCCAGGGCGCCGGCGACACTGTGCGGCTGCGGGTGCCGATCTACAACAGCTGCCCGGTCAGCCACGAGATCGGCGACCTAGACATCCACCACCCGCTTCAGTCGCTCGGCGCCTGGTTCGAGCGGCCGGGCGACCTGCGGGCGGCCCTGGAGGCGTATGCGCCGAGCCGGCTCCGGCCGCCGACGCACGCCGCGCTCAGCGCCGCCCTCGATACCCTGGAGCGCGCCTGGGCCAGCCTCGTCGCCGTCGCGGTGGAGCGCGGCCTCTTCGCCGCCGACATCGACGGGCTGATCACAGCCTACGAGGGGCTGCTGCGCGCCGCTACGGCCAGTCTGCAGACCGGGCAAGAGGTGCAGCACGGCTACCGTGTGATCAACCAGGCGTGGATGATCGGCACGCCGAGCTTCGAGAGCTGGGCTGTCATGCCGCTGCTGCACCCGCTCAAGCTGCTCTGGTGGCGCGAGCGCGCCCGGTTCTTCAACGATCTGATCGCTCGCCTGCTCGATCCGGCGGCGCCGGCGACCATCGTCGACCAGCACCGCTATCTCCGCGAGCTGGACTCCACCTATGGGTCGAGCCAGTTCCCGCCGCTGCTGGCCCTCCCGCCGGGGGAAGGGCGCCCGGCTGAGTGCTACCTGCCGGCAGAGGAGGTCGAGGGCTACGAGCTGTACTTCCGCGAGTCCGTCAGCGCGGAGGCGTTCGGGCTCGACACCGACCTGCTGGCGCAGGACGAGAACGAGGTCGCCGCGCAGCGCGCCGTCGAGGGCATCGCCGCGGTCGTGCAGGACTACATCGAGACGTACCCTTTCGTGCGCGACGGCCTCGAGATCGTGCTGTTCGAATGCCGCAACGGCGCCCTCCCTGGGCTGCTGGTCGAGCGGCTCACCCACATCGGCGCGCGGCGCAACTGGAAGGTCCGGCTCTCGGTGATCGTCCACACGACGGCGCGCGGCGCGCCGCTGTTCCGGCGGGTGAGCGAGTGGGTGCAGAGCGAGCGCGTGCAGGTCGTGCGGCAGGGCGGCGAGTACTTCCCGCCGATCAGCCTGAAGGTGATCGAGTGCTCGTACGAGGAGCTGCTGAAGACCCGCGAGGACACCGACATCGTCATCCTGGCCGATGTCCTCGCCGACCGGGGCCAGAGGATCGCCGCCTCGCTCCCGGCCAGCGCCGAGGGCGCCGATGAGACGGCGGTGGGCTACCTGCCGACCTACCGCGCCCAGCAGGAGCCGTTTCAGCGCGGGGAGCTGCACCGGCAGCTCCTGCTCACCCCGCCGCAGCAGCCGGCCGTCGCGCGGCTCTTCCTGCTGGCGCAGTACGCCGCGAGCGAGCGCCGCGCGGTGCGCCCCGACCAGGCCGTGCGCTTCTACCGCGAGCTGCGGCTCGACGAGTGGGAGCAGGTGCTGGGCGACCTGCACGACCACTACAACTGGGTGATCTGCTACGACCCGACGGTCGACCGCTTTCTGATGGAGAGCACGTTCCCCGAGAAGGTGCAGGTCATCCGCTACTCGCTTGGCCTGGGCGCCAAGCGCCAGCACAACCTGACCGTCTCATCTTCGCACAAGGCTCAGGATATCGTCGTGCGCCGGCTCGCTGCGCGCCTGGCGCAGATGTTCCACCGGGCCACGCCGGAGTTCCTGCGCGACGTGGCCGAGCAGCTCGTGACGCACGCCAAGCGCGTGTCCGGCGACATCGTGCTGCGGGCCGCTGGCCCCGGCGCCTTCCTCAACGAGCTGATCGGCCTGGTGGTTGCCCGCTTCGAGACCGAGCGGCGCCTCAGGGCCGCGCTCCCCGATGCGCTGATCACCTGGGTGCTCCTGGATGACTTCGAGCACTGGTTCGGCGCTGGGAAGTTCCCCGACCTGCTCTGCGTGGCGATCGGGCGCGAGCCGGACGGCGGGCTGCGGCTGCACGCCGAGGTGCTGGAGGCCAAGTGTGTCGGGCAGCTCTCGTTCGAGGCCGAGTCGCTCGACGCGCAGCGGCAGGTGCGGCAGGGAGTGGAGCGATTGGCGCGGGCCTTCGCTGCCGGCGGCGAGCACCTCGACGCGCTCTACTGGTACGACCAGCTCTACCGGGCAGTGATCGGTAACCTGGAGGTCGAGTTCGACCAGCAGGAGCTGTGGGAGCTGTTCCGGGCGCGGCTCTACCGCGGCGACTTCCGCTTCGAGATCGAGGGCCACAGCTGGGCGTTCTGCTACGACGGTCAGGTGGGCGCCGGAGACGGCCCGGAGGAGCACCGTTTCGCGGGCCTGAGCGAGGATCTGGCAGACGTGCCGCTGGTGTCGCACCACTACGGCCGCAGCGAGCTCAGCCAGGCGCTCCGCGCGCTGGTCGAGGCGGGCAACACGCAGCGCTACGCCCCTGAGCTGTGGGAGCCTACGCCCGAGGAGCTACCCTCGGATGAAGGCACCGCCGAGACAGGCGCTGGCGCGTCGTCTGAAGAGACGCCCGAGACGCCTGCCGAATCGACGAACGGCCACACCGAGCTCGATCAGCCGCCTTCGGAACTCACCCCTCAGGTCGTGGGAGGCGAATCGGAGCCGAAGGATGATGGCCCAGAGCCTGCGGCAGCCGTCACTGAGCCGGCCATCACCGATCACGAACGGGAGTGGCTCGAGGCGAAGGCGCGCGACCTGGATCGCGCCCTGCGTCTGCGCGGCGTGCAGGCGCAGCGGATCAATGCGGCGGACGCCGACGTTGGGCCGAGCATCGTGCGCTTCAAGCTGCGCCTAGGGCCGAACGAGTCGCTCAAGAAGCTGCAGGCGGCCGCCGTGGACCTCGCCCGCGACCTGGCGCTGGTGAAGACGCCCTTCATCGACAATGTGCTCGGCAGCAACTTCGTCGGGGTGGACATCCCCCGCGAGCGGGCCGAGACAGTCGAGCTGCGGCCGCTGCTCGAGCAGCTTGGCACGCCCGGTCCGGCCGAGCTGCCGATCATCCTCGGCAAGACCCCCGACGGCAGGCTGCTCGTCGAGGACCTGGCCGAGTTCCCGCACGCCCTGGTCGCCGGGGCCACCGGCTCGGGCAAGTCGGTGTTCCTGCGCAGCGTGCTGCTCAGCCTGATGACCTGTCACCGGCCTGGTCAGGTCGAGCTGCTGATCGTCGACCCGAAGCAGACCGACTTCAGCTTCTTCGACGGGCTGCCCTACCTGTGGGGCGGCAAGGTCTTCACCGACCCGAGGGAGGCGCGCGACGCGCTGCTGGAGCTGGTGCGCAGCGAGATGCCCCGCCGCCAGCAGCTGATGCGCGGGCGCAGCATGCGGCTGAAGGAGTTCAACCAGCGCTTCCCCGCCGAGGCGCTGCCGCCGATCGTGGCGATGATCGACGAGTACGCCCAGCTGCTCAGCATCATGAGCAAGAAGGACAGTGAGCAGTTCGAGCGCGACCTGATGAGCCTCGCGGCCGTCGCCCGCGCCACCAGCATCCACCTGGTGCTCGCCACGCAGCGCCCGAGCGTCGATGTGGTCACCGGCACGCTGAAGGCGAACCTGCCGGCGCGGATCGCCTTCCAGGTGCCGACGAACAGCGACTCGCGGGTGGTGCTGGACGTGCCCGGCGCCGAGAACCTGCTCGGCCGCGGCGATATGCTCTTCCGCCGGCCCAGCGGCGAGACGATCCGCCTCCAGGCGCCCTTCATGGGCGAGGAGGAGATGCAGGCGTACCTGGCCGCCCTCGCCGCGCGAGGCTCCGGCCATCCCTAATCTACATGGAGTTACGCGGTGCGGTCAGAGCGTGCTTGAGGGCGAGTGGGGCCGCTGCCCTACTCGCCCTTAAGCACGCCGGAAGGGCATTACAGCGCATCAGTCTGTGCCTGGAGCACGGGCATCGGTGTAGATGGGCATGACAACGGGCAAACGAGCGGCGTACGCGTTCCCTTGCGGGTCCAG
>CALJIC010000284.1 GCA_937974195.1 uncultured Roseiflexaceae bacterium
TGCGGCCCTCCGCACCTCCCCGCGACAGACTACTCGCGAGGGCGACCCTCCGCACCTCCCAGCGGGAACTGCCTCTGCTGGCCTACGGCCCTCCGCACCTCCCTGCGGGAAACTGCCTCTGCCGGCCTGCGGCCCTCCGCACCTCCCCGCGAAAGGCTGCTCGCGAGGGCAGCCCGCCACATCTCCCGACGCAAAGCTACTCACGAAGGTCGCTGGCTCACCGCACCTCCTGGCAGAAAGCCGCCACAGAGCCTCCGGCCCGCCAGTCCTTCCCGATGGGAAGAGGCCCATGTGGGCGGCCCTCCGCACCGCCCGGCGGAAAGCAACCCTCGATGGTCTGCGGCCCCTGTACCTCTCTGTATGCAGGGCGCTCGGCACATCAGTGGAAGTCGTGGCATGAGTAGAACGAACGTGGACGCGGGTTGGTGGCAGGCGTCCGCCACATCTCCCGGCTCGCGAGGGCGGGCGGCGCGCCCACGGGGTCGTGTCAACGGCTGGATTTCCGCGGTGACGCGGGCGGGAGAGGCTTCGCCTTCCCAAACTCACGCTCTCCGCCGCCCGGCGAGAAAGGAGTCCGTGGCGGGCCTGCGCCCCAACTGCGCCGCGCCCCAACGACGAGAGCTACGCGGCCGTGGTATCCGCGTAGCCCCCGTATGCGCCTCCGGGGAGATAAGCCTCCCCGTGCCCCGGCGCGCCTAGCTCACGACAACAAACTCCTCGCCCACCGGCTCGGCCACGCCGTTCGGCGCCGGCCGCGCCCCATCGCCGGCGATGAACTCCTCGACCAGGTTGCGGGCGACGTCGTCGGTGTACTGGGTCGGCGGGGTCTTCATCAGGTAGGACGACGGGCCGGCGAGCGCGCCGCCGATGCCGCGGTCGAGCGCCAGCTTCGCCAGGCGCACCGCATCGATCACCACGCCGGCGGAGTTCGGGCTGTCCCAGACCTCCAGCTTCACCTCAAGGTTGAGCGGCACGTTGCCGAAGGTGGTGCCCTCCATGCGGATGTACGCCCACTTGCGGTCCGTCAGCCAGGGCACGTAGTCGCTCGGCCCGACGTGGACGTTGTCCTCCTGCACCGCGCGGCCGATCTGGCTGGTGACCGCGCCGGTCTTGGAGATCTTCTTCGACTCGAGGCGCTCGCGCTCGAGCATGTTGAAGAAGTCCATGTTGCCGCCGAAGTTGAGCTGGTAGGTGCGGTCCAGCTGCACGCCGCGCTCGCGGAACAGGTTGGTCAGCACGCGGTGGGTGATTGTCGCGCCCACCTGGCTCTTGATGTCGTCGCCGATGATCGGCAGCCCGCGGTCGAGGAAGCGCTGCTGCCAGTAGGGCTGCGAGGCGATGAAGACCGGGATGCAGTTGACGAAGGCGCACCCGGCCTCGAGCACCTGCTCGACGTACCACTTGGTCGCCATCTCGGAGCCGACGGGCAGGTAGTTGACCACCACGTCGGTCCCGGTGTCGCGCAGGATCCGGGCGACGTCGGCGGTGGCGCCGCGCGCCTTGCGGATCCGCGACCCGACGTACTTGCCGATGCCGTCGTGGGTCATGCCGCGGCTGACGGGCACGCCGAGATGCGGCACTTCGGCGAAGGTGATGGTGTTGTTCGGCTCGGCGAAGATCGCCTCGCTCAGGTCGCGCCCGACTTTGGTGTCGGCGATGTCGAAGGCGGCCGAGAACTCGATGTCGCGGATGTGGTAGCCGCCGAGGTTGACGTGCATGAGGCCGGGGACGAACCCGTGCTCGTCGGCGTCGCGGTAGAACTCAACTCCCTGGACGAGCGACGAAGCGCAGTTCCCAACACCGATCAGAGCAACTCGAACTTTTCGCGATCCCATAGCTCACTCCTCTATCTCTGTGCACTGGTGCCGCCACACGGCGGCGTTCATTGCGCTGAGTATAGAGGGGCAAGCCGCGGATGCGAATGATGGGGCGCGATCGAACTGTTGACCGTGATCTGTCTATCTTCCGCCAGCGCGCTAGCCGATGTCTATCCGAGTCACCAGCCAGTCGCTCCCGCCGCGGACGAGTATGTAGCCCTCGCTGTAGGACACCGTGCGCGTCGAGAGCACGGTCCCGTCGGAGCTCACCGTCTGCACCTGCCAGCGCTCCGAGGTGCAGACGAAGCCGGTACCGTCGGGCCGCACCTCGACCTGCACGAAGTCCAGCCCGAGCAGCTGCCAGCGCTCGGTCTGGCCGCGGGCGCGCATCTGCGCGATGTAGGCCTGCTCCTGGGCGAGCCAGTCGCCGGCGGCGATCGAGAGGAGAGGGCTGGCATCGCCCCACGCCCGCGCGTCCGCGAAGGCCACGTTCGCCCGCTGCACCGCCGCCCGCAGCGCGTCGGCGTCGCTCACGATCGGCTGGGCCTTGGAGGGGCCGAGGTCCGCGGCGCTCACCGCGATCGGCTCCATCAGCGTCGGGATCGCCAGCGTGCGGTCCCGCCCGCCCCAGCGCCCCTCGGCGTAGGCGTCGTAGAGCGCCAGCGCGGCCCAGAACACGGCCAGCAGCACCACGATCAGCACCAAGTCCGAGCGGCGTTCCTCGCCGAAGAGCGAGCGGTAACTCAGGCGCGAGGCGAGCGAGGTGGTACGCATAGTTCCTCCAGTGTAACGTGAGCCCTCTGCCGTGCGTCCTCAGAGAGAGGATAGCACTGCCTGTGCCGGGAGCGCAAGATGTCAAGAAATGTCATGTCGGGCGCGCCGGGCGCTGCTACAGTAGGCGAGGGCGTCGGGCGTGCGAGGGCGCGGCCCTCGCGCACCCGCAGAGGGGTTCGGGAAGGCTTCGCCTCCCCAGGGTCTCCCGCCGCTCTGCGGCGAGGAAAGAAAGATTCTCGGCGGGCCTGCGGCCCCTCCGGACCTCCCGGCGGAAAAGCACCGTGGAGGGCTGCTGGCCCTCCACACCTCCCCGGAGAGGACGGACGGCACGACCGCGCCAGCTTGGAGGGGTTCGGGGAGGCTTCGCCTCCCCGGAGTTCCCTTCCTCGCCGCTCTGCGGCTGCTGCGCAGCCGCAGAGCGGCGAGAGGAAAAGATCCGATGTTTTTTACCGTCTCGGTAACCCACCACTTAGCAGAGCGAGATGAGGTGGTGTTCGGTGTTGCCGGCTTCGCCGGCAACACCGAACACCAACACTACATTTGAGATTGAAAGGAGAGAGAAGAGATGGGAACGCCGATTGGTATGTTTCAGCACGTGCGTGATGTGGAGCGCTACAGCCCCGGGCAGGTGATCTACCACGTCGGGCAGCCCGGCGAGGCGATGTACGTGGTGCTCGAGGGGCGCGTCGATCTCATCCGCGGCGACCGGCTGCTCTCGAGCGTCGGGCCGGACGAGGTGTTCGGCGAGATGGCGCTGGTCGACAAGGGGCCGCGCAACGCCACCGCCGTCGCCCGCACCGAGTGCGTCGTCGCCCCAGTGACCGAGCGCCACTTCCTGTCCCTGTCGCAGCACCACCCGCACTTCGCGCTCGACGTGCTGCGCGTGGTCGCCGGGCGGCTGCGCCGCGAGCGGCACAGCTCGGCGGCGGACTCGCTCGCCTTCATGCTGGCGTAGCGATCCCCCGCCCGGATCTCCCCAGGCATACGCGCCCGCACCTCGCCGCCCGCCGGCGGGGCGCGGGCCCCGTTTGACCCTCCGCCGCAGCGCGGCGGGAAAAAGCTCCCCTCGATGGCGCAAGCCCGCCACACCCCGACAGAAAGCACTCCAGAACGGCCCGGCGGCCCGCCACATCCCCGGCCCAGGGGCGGGCGGCACAGCGGTGTAACTCGTGTTACTCAAAAGTGATATGATGTCGGGACGTTGTGATTGGCCTTCGAGGGACAGCAACAATGAGTGAGCCAAACGAGACCAAGCGGGCACTGGTGATCGGCGCGCACCCGGACGACAACGAGTTCGGCGCCGGAGGGACGGTGGCGAAGCTCGCATCGCAGGGCTGGGAAGTCACGTTTATTATCGCGACCAACGGCAACAAGGGCAGCCACGACCTCGGGATGTCTTCGTACCGGCTGAGCGAGGCGCGCGAGCAGGAGCAGCGCGCCGCCGCCGAGGTGCTGGGCGTCCGGCGGGTGATCTTTCTGCGCAACAACGACGGCGAGCTCGAGCCGACCCCGGCGCTGCGCTCGGAGTTCGCGCTCTACATCCGCCACTTCAAGCCGCACGCGGTGTTCACCCACGACCCGTGGAAGCACTACATGCTCCACCCGGACCACCGGGCGGTCGGCTTCGCGGTGATCGAGGGCATCGTCAGCGCGCGCGACCACCTGTTCATGCCGGGGCTCGGGCAGATCGGGATCGGCGTGTGGCGGCCGGAGGCGCTCTACCTGTGGTCCGCCGAGCAGCCCGACCACTTCGAGGATGTCACGGACTTCGTGGAGCTGAAGATCCGCGCGCTGCGCGAGCACCACACGCAGCTGGATGAGAACCCGAGCTGGGAGGAGCGCGTGCGGCAGCGCATGGCCGAGCTCGGCCGGGAGCACGGCTTCGGCGCCGCCGAGGCCTTTAAGAAGATCGCGCTCTAGCGCAGATTGTGAGCTGTCACGTCAGCGCTCTGCGGGCTCTCCACGAGCCCTTTTCTTCCGCGTGCTCTGCGGATGCTTCGCATCTGCAGAGCGCGCGGCAAGAGCGGAGGTGCCTTCCGGCGAGTGCCTGCGCGGGAGGCGTGGCAGCCCTGCGCCACGAGCGCGCTACTGGTGAGATTAGGAAAGCAGGACGGAACTTGTCAGAGATCATCAATCAGAACGAGCAGGCGCTCACAGTGCCTGCTGGCGAGGCGGGCGTGCCGGTAGGCGAGGGAGAAGCGCCTGCCGTGCTCCCCGAGACGCCCAAGGCCCTGCGCCGGCGGGTGCTGGGGATGGCGTGGCCGGTGATCGGCGAGAACATGCTCGAGACCTCGCTCGACATCGTCAACACGCTGCTGGTGGCCGGGCTGGGCGCGGTGGCGCTCGCCGGCGTCGGCAGCGGCCTACAGATCATGTTCTTCGTGCTGGCGGCGCTGGCGGCCCTCTCCGTCGGCAGCTCGGTGCTCGTCGCGCAGGCGGTCGGGGCGCGGAACATGGAGCGCGCGAGCCAGCTCGCCCGCCAGTCGTTGATATGGAGCGGCCTGCTCTCGGTGCCGCTGGCGCTGGTCGGGTTCACGCTGGCCACGCCGATCATGGGCATCTTCGGCCTTGAGCCGGACGTGGCCCAGATCGGCGCGGAGTACCTGCAGGTCGCGATGGGCACCGTGGTGGTGCTGGTGGCGCTGGTGATCGGCGGCGGCGTGCTGCGCGGCGCGGGGGACTCGCGCACGCCGATGATGGTCACGCTGGTCGCCAACATCGTGAACGTCGGGCTGTCCTACGGGCTGATCTACGGCAACTTCGGCCTGCCGGCGCTCGGCGCGGTCGGGAGCGCCTGGGCGGCGTTTATGTCGCGCGGGCTGGCGCTGCTGCTGCTGCTGCGCGTGCTGTGGCGGGGCCGCAACGGCGTGACGATCAGCGGGCCGGGGAGGTGGTGGCCGGATTGGGGCGCCGCCCGGCAGGTGCTCAACCTCGGTATCCCGGCGTCGCTCGAGCAGATCCTGATGTCGAGCGCGTTCCTGGTGCTGACGATCCTGGTGGCGCAGCTCGGCACCGAGACGCTGGCGGCGCAGCGGATCGCGATGTCGGCGCTCTCCTTCTCCTTCCTGCCCGGCATCGGGTTCTCCCTGGCGGCCACGGCGCTGGTGGGGCAGAGCGTCGGGGCCCGCCGCCCGGACACCGCCGCCGGCGTCGCGCACATCGCCACCACCTGGGCGGTGATCTGGATGAGCGCGATGGGCGCGACGATCTTCATCTTCGCCACGCCGATCATGGAGATGTTCACCAGCGACCCGGCGGTGGTCCAGATCGGCGCGGCCGGCCTGAAGGTTATGGCGTTCACGCAGCCGTTCTGGGGGTTGGGCATGGTCCGCTCGGGGTCGCTGCGCGGCACCGGCGACACGCGCTTCCCGCTGCTGATCGGCTCGGCGGGCATCTGGTCCGCGGTGGCGCTCGTCTGGCTGATCCTGAACTTCATCGGCGGCGGGCTGCCTGCGGTCTGGGCGGCCTTCCTGGTCACGTCGCCGATCACGGCGCTGCTCACCTGGCGCCGCTTCCGCCAGCGCGTGCGCGAGCTCACGGTGGTGGCGTAGGGGAGCGGCCTTCGGCGGAGAGCGCCGCTTCCGCCCGAACTGAACGACGCCTGCCGGACGATGCCGGCCGCCTCGCCCTCACCCGGCGGTGGCGAGCCGGCATCGTAGTACAATAGACAGGCGCCGCACCGCGTCCAGAAGCGGCGCACGCCGCACTCCGCCGATTCGACAGGAGCCCGCACGTGGACACAGCACCCTCCCCAAGTGTGGCGCCGCGCCGGCGCTACACGCCGCTGCCGCTCGAGCGCGTCACCTTCGACGATGTCTTCTGGGCGCCGCGCCAGCGCATCAACCGCGAGCGCAGCATCCCGCACATCCACCGGCAGCTGCGCGAAACCGGGCGCATCGACGCCTTCCGGCCGGACTGGGACCCGCCGCCGTCCGTCCGCGCCCGCCACGCCTGGGGCGGCACGCCGGTCATGTTCTGGGACTCCGACGTGGCCAAGTGGGTCGAGGCCGCCAGCTACAGCCTCGCGACCCACCCCGACCCGGCGCTCGACGCGCTGCTCGACGAGGTGATCGCGCTGATCGCGAGCGCGCAGCAGCCCGACGGCTACCTCAACACCTGGTTCCGCACGGTGGACCCCGCGGGCCGCTGGAAGAACCTGCGCGACTGGCACGAGCTGTACTGCGCCGGGCATCTGATCGAGGCCGCCGTGGCGCACTATCGGGCCACCGGCAAGCGCTCGCTGCTGGACGTGATGTGCCGCTACGCGGACTACATCGGCCAGGTGTTCGGCACCGGCGAGGGGCAGAGGCGCGGCTACTGCGGCCACCCGGAGATCGAGCTGGCGCTGGTGCGGCTCGCCGAGGCGACCGGCGAGCGGCGCTACCTGGACCTGAGCCGCTACTTCGTGAACGAGCGCGGGCGCCGGCCGCACTACTTCGACCAGGAGGCGCGCGAGCGCGGCGAGGACGTCTCCCGCTACCACCACCGCACCTACGAGTACAACCAGGCCCACCTGCCGGTGCGCGAGCAGCCCGAGGTGGTCGGGCACGCGGTGCGCGCCATGTACCTGTACTCGGCGATGGCCGACCTGGCGATGGCCGACGGCGACCCGACGCTGCTGGCGGCCTGCGAGCGCCTGTGGCGCCACCTGACGACGACGCGCATGTATGTGATGGGCGGCATCGGCACCTCGCGGCACAACGAGGGGTTCACCGCCGACTACGACCTGCCGAACGAGAGCGCCTACGCCGAGACCTGCGCGGCGATCGGGCTGGTGTTCTGGGCGCAGCGCATGCTGGCGATGGACCTCGACCGGCGCTACGCCGACGTGCTGGAGCTGGCGCTCTACAACGCGGTGCTGAGCGGCGTGTCGCTCGACGGCGAGCGCTTCTTCTACGACAACCCGCTGGCGAGCGACGGCCACCACCATCGCTCGCCGTGGTTCGAGTGCCCCTGCTGCCCGCCCAACCTGGCGCGGATCATCGCGTCGCTCGGGCAGTACGCCTACGCCCAGGGCGACGGCGAGGCGGTGGTCCACCTGTACGCCGGCGGCGCGGCGCAGTTCGACCTCGGCGGCCAGGCGGTGACGCTGCGCCAGGAGACGCGCTACCCGTGGGACGGCGCGGTGACGGTGACGGTCGAGGCCGATGCTCCGGCGGCCTTCGCGCTGCGGCTGCGGCTCCCCGGCTGGTGCGCGGCGCCACAGGTGGCGGTGAACGGCGAGCCGGTGGACGCCGCCACCAGCGAGAAGGGCTACCTGCGGATCGAGCGCGTCTGGCAGCCGGGCGACCGGGTGGAGCTGGAGCTGCCGATGCCGGTCGAGCGGGTGTACGCGCACCCGGCCGTCAAGGCCGACGTCGGCCGGGTGGCGCTGCGGCGCGGCCCGCTGGTGTACTGCGTCGAGGAGGCGGACAACGCGGCGCCGCAGCGGATCTTCCTTCCGGCGGACGCCGCGCTCACCGCCCGCGAGGCGCCCGAGCTGCTCGGCGGCGTGGTGGTGGTCGAAGGGACGGCGGTGGCGCTCGACGACGCGGGGTGGGAGGGCGCGCTGTACCGCGCCGAGGCGCCCGCCCGGCGGCCGGTCGCGCTGCGGGCGATCCCCTACTTCGCGTGGGACAACCGCGCGCCGGGCGCGATGCTGGTCTGGCTGCCGGAGGCCGCCCCGCACGACTCGCGGACCACCAGCTCGCCGTAGACCACGCTCTTCACCGGGATCTCCGCGTCGTTGGTGATCAGCCGGTGGAGCTTCTGCATGGCGAGCGTGCCCATCTCAAGCCGCGGGATGTGCACCGTCGTGAGCGGGGGCCGGGCGTAGGCGCTCTCGTCGACGTCGTCGATGCTGACGATCGCGATGTCGTGCGGGATGCGCAGCCCGGCCTCCTTGATCGCCTCCATCGCGCCGAAGGCGGTCTTGTCGCTGATCGCCACCACCCCCGTCGGGAGCTGCGCGAGCTGAAGCACCTCGCGCATCTGCAGATAGCCCTTCTGCGGGTGGCCGTGGACCGGCGGCGGCATCAGCTCCGCGGGGATCAGCAGCCCGGCCTCCGCCGCCGCCGCCAGGCACCCCTTCAGCCGGTCGGTGAGGCTGCTGTACTTGCGCGGGCCGCCGAGCACCGCGATCCGGCGGTGGCCGAGGTCGAGCAGGTGGCGCATCGCCGTGTACCCGGCGGTGAAGTTATCCCCCAGGATGCAGGGCAGCCGGTGGCCGGGCACGTAGCTCTCCACCAGCACCAGCGGCACGCCGATCGACTCGAGCTGCACCACCAGCTCCGGCGTGATATCGCCGTCGTTGGCGATCACCAGGCCGCGCACCTTGCCCTCGACGCTCGCGCGCAGGCTCTCCATGCCCTCCGCCTCGCGGTCGAAGATGTGCAGCAGCACCTGGTAGCCGAGCCGGCGGGCCTCGCTCTGGATGCCCCGGATGATGTCCCCGTAGAACACGTCGAAGATCACCGGCATCGAGCTGCGCTCGATCATCAGCCCGATCGTCATCGGCTTCTCGCCGTTCGAGCCGGTGCTCGTGGTGTAGCCGAGCTGCGCCATGATGCGCTGTATCCGCTCGCGGGTCTCCGGCGCCACGCCGGGCTTATCGCGCACCACCAGTGAGACCGCCGAGACCGAGACGTTCGCTAGACGCGCGATGTCTCGCATGCTGACCCGCTGCTTTGCCATTGTCCTCGTCCTGGCCATCTATGAGAGCACTTGCTTGCGCTGGTTGAGGTGAGCGCCGCCGGCGGCGGAGGGGCTAGCGCTCCTCGGGCACCTTACTTTTCCCGCGGCTCTGCGGCTGCTGCGCAGCCGCAGAGCCGCGGGAAGAAAAGGCATCCTGGAGAGCCTGCGGCTCTCCAGACCTCCCTGCGCCTGCGGCCCCAAGCCCCGCGCCACGCATCCCGGAGGGAGCTTGGAGCACCTGCAGTTTCGGGCCTTCCTGTACCCGCGGCCCCAGGCCCCGCGCCACGCATCCCGGAGGGAGCTTGGAGAGCCTGCGGCTCTCCAGACCGCCCTGCGCCTTGCCTCCCAGAGGGTGCTTGGGGCTCCTGTAGTCCCGGGCCTTCCTGTACCCGCGCCTCGTATCCCGGAGGCATCCTGGAGCGCCCGTGGCCCTAGACCCCGCGGCAGGCGCTGCAGCGCCCTCTCAGGGACGCTCCCGCGGGGAGCAATGCCGCGCCGCCAGCTCCTCATGACGCAAGTCTCGGTATATTATCACACACAGATATGAACTTGACAATTACTATAATACGATCTATATTTCTAGTAAACAACCCTTAACTCTACCGCCATTGAATACGCTGCGCGCTAGCAAGCTGCGCGCCGGCTCTGTTGTCTTGCCCCGAGCGGGCAGGAGAGCGGATCACGCCCATGTATCCAGCCCACAAAAGCGGCGTCGAACTAGACACACTGTGTAAATAATTTCCACATATTCTACTAAACAGATTTAGCTCGAACATTAAACAGGTTTAGATCAGCGGGACGTGCGAGGGAGGCGGCCCAGAGCCAGGAAGGAGGTTGCGGCTGGCCGAGCGCCCTCGCACAGCGACAGGATCGGACGCCGGGTGTGAGACATCATCGCTCGATGTGCGCGTAGCCAAGCAAGGAGGCTTCAATGGCAGGGCAATCGCCGCGATCCCTCTCCCGCCGCGCCATGCTGCGGCTCGCCGCCGGTGCCGCCGGCACCTCGCTCGCCGCCGCCGTTCTCGCCGCATGCGGCGCACAGGCTTCCCAGAACGCCATCGCCCCGAACGCAGCCACGGGCGGCGAAGCCGCCGAGCCGACGATGGTCAGCGTCTCGGAGGCGCCGACCGCCACCCCCTACGCCCCCGAGACCTTCGGGTCGGAGTCGGCCAAGGTCAAGATCCGCTACTGGACGATCCTCGGCAGCGTGGACGGGATCATCATGAACGACCTGGTGCGCAAGTTCAGCCAGGAGAACCCCGATATCGCTGTCGAGTCGCTCCAGGGCCTCACCGACTTCATCCAGAAGATGCAGGCGTCGTCGATCAGCGGCACCGCCCCGGACGTCGCCCTCGTGCGCCACACCTACATCGGCCCGTTCGTCGAGAAGAACATGCTCGATCCGATCGAGCCGGCCGACCTGGCGGACGCCGGGATCAACGCCGCGGACTACGACCCGACGGTGTGGCAGTTCACGCAGTACCAGGGCAAGCAGTACACCGTGCCGCTCGACATCCACTGCCACGCGATGCTCTACAACAAGCGCATCCTGGCCGACAACGACCTCGAGGTGCCGCAGACGCTCGACGAGTGGACCCACGTGGTCGAGAAGGTGACCAAGGACGACATCATCGGCTACAACACCTTCGCGCTCGGCTCGGGCGCGCAGGAGTACATGACCTGGTTCCTCTTCGGCATCTGGCGCCAGTTCGGCGTGGACATGATCAGCCCCGACGGCACCCGCGCGGCGTTCAACACCCCGGAGGGCATCGCCGCCATCCAGTGGGTCAAGGATATCCAGAACAAGGGCAACCCGCAGAACGTCGCAACCGGCGACCTGCAGCGCACCGGGAAGGTCGCGAGCTGGACCGACGGCCCGTGGATCTCGACGCTGTTCTTCGACAAGGAGAAGTCCCCGGCCGCCGACGACCTGGACGTGGCGCCGCTGCCGCAGTACAACCCCGCGCAGAAGGCGGTGTGGGGCCAGAGCCACCAGTTCGCGCTGCCGCGCCAGGCGAACCTGGACCCGGAGAGGCGCGCCGCCTCGCTCAAGTTCATCCAGTGGATGAACGCCCACAGCGTCGACTGGGCCAAGGCCGGGCAGGTGCCGGCGCTCAACGCGGCGCGCGAAGAGGCGCTCAACTCCGACAATATCTTCCTCAAGAAGCTGAACGTCTGGGCCTCGGAGCTACCGTACGTCGCCTTCATCCCGCCCCACCCGAAGCTGCTGGAGGTCATGCCGCGCATCGCCGCCAACGTCGAGGGCGCTATTCTGAACCAGTGGAGCGTCGAGGAAGGGCTGAAGCGAGCCGAGGACGAGGTCAACTCGATCCTCGCCGGCTAGAGCACGCTCTAGCCCAGCCGTGATCCCCGCAGGTCGCACCTCGCACCAGCGCGCCCAGCCTGCGACCTGCGGCGGAGGCCGACCACGTTCGGGCGGTGCGAACCGTGTTTAGGGCTGGCGACAAGCGGCGGCTGCCGGTCGTCGCGCGCCTGTGAGGAAGAGGCAACCGATGAGTGTACTTGACCGGGTCAGGCCGACGTCGCGCGAGCGCCGCGCTGCCCGGGTCGGGGCGCGCACGGGGCGCGGGAGCCTGGCCCCCCTGCTCTACCTGGTCCCATTCCTGGTCTTCTTCACCATCTTCCAGATCTACCCGATCTTCCAGGGGCTGTACGTCAGCCTCACGAAGTGGGACCTGGTCACCGAGCCGCGCTTCGTCGGCCTGGAGAACTACGGCAACCTGCTGAACGACGCGCTGTTCTGGACCGCGCTGCGCAACACCGGGCTGTTCGTGGCGCTCAACGCGCCGCTGGCGGTGGTCGTCCCGCTCGGGCTGGCGATGCTGGTGAACGAGTCGATCCCCGGCCGCACGATCTTCCGCAGCGCCTTCACCACCCCGCTGATGATCTCGGTCTCCTCGGTGGGCGTGCTGTGGGTGTGGTTCCTCAACCCGACCTTCGGGCTGATCAACCACTACGCCGCCATGCTCGGCCTGCCGGGTCAGAACTGGCTGACGCAGTCCGGCTGGGCGATGTTCGCCGTGGTGATCACCACCGTCTGGTGGACCTCAGGCTGGAACCTGGTGCTGTTCCTGGCCGGGCTGCAGGAGATCCCCGAGCAGCTCTACGACGCCGCCAAGATCGACGGCGCCGGCAACTGGGCGCTGTTCCGCTATGTCACGCTGCCGGGCCTGCGGGCGACGCTCCTGTTCGTCGGCGTCACGACAGTGATCGGCTCGTTCCGGGTCTTCGGCCAGGTGTTCGTGATGACCGGCGGCGGGCCGTTCGACTCGACGCGCACGGTGGTGCAGCACATCTACGAGAGCGGCTTCCGCTACTTCCGCATGGGCGGCGCCTCGGCCGTCGCCTGGGCGCTGTTCGTCATCGTGCTGGTCTTCACGGTCATCCAGTTCCGGCTCGTGCGCGATCCGGAGCAGTAGGAGGAGCGTATGGCACAGGCTCTCAGCTTCCGCCGCCAGGTGGTGCGCTTCCCGAAGCTGCGCTTCGCGGCGCTGGCCGTCCTGTCGCTGCTCTGGGCGGTCCCGGTGCTGTGGATGCTCGCCACGTCGGTGAAGCCGGAGGCGCAGATCATCACCCTGCCGCCGCGCTGGCTGCCGGACCGCATCACCGACTTCACGCTGGAGAACTACTACAACGTCCTGTTCTTCCCGCGCGGCATCGACCTGATCGTGGCCTTCACCAACAGCCTGCTGGTGGCGAGCATCGGCACGCTGCTGGTGGTGATCGTCGATGTGCTGGCCGGCTACGCGCTGGCCCGGCTGCGCTTCCCCGGCCGGAGCACGATCTTCGCGCTGGTGATCGCCTCGCTGATCGTGCCGAGCGAGATCCTGCTCATCCCGAACTACATCACCGTCTGGCGCTTCGGCTGGCTCAACAGCTTCAACGCGCTGATCTTCCCGGCGCTGGCCGGAAGCTTCGGCGTGTTCCTGATGCGCCAGTTCATGCTCGGCATCCCGCGCGAGCTGGAGGACGCCGCGCAGATCGACGGCTGCGGCAGCCTGCGCATCCTGTGGCTGATCGTGCTGCCGCTCTCGCGCGGCGCGGTCGCGACGCTGGCGATCTTCACGTTCCTCGGCTTCTGGAACGAGTTCACCTGGCCGTACCTGGTGATCAACGAGGCCAGCAGCATGACTATGCCGGTGGCGCTGATACAATTCAAGGGCGACTACTGGAGCAACTACGGCCAGCTCATGGCCGGCGCGACGATCTCGGCGCTCCCGGCGATCGTGGTGTTCCTGCTGGCCCAGCGGATGATCATCCGGTCGATCACCCTGACGGGGATCAAGGGGTAGCCGGGGCCGCGCAGGAGCGATACAGCCGCGCCGTGAGGTATGGGAGGCCGTACATCCTCCGCGTAAGCCCTGTCAGAAGGAGAGAGCTGCACCGTGATCGACGTGACCATGATCGTCCGCGGCGACGCGCCGATCGGGACGATCGCACCGCGCCTGTACGGCCACTTCGCCGAGCACCTCGGGCGCTGCTGCTACGACGGGCTGTGGGTCGGGACTGAGCGGCGTGACATCCCGCAGCGCAACGGCTTCCGCCTCGACGTGCTCGAGGCGCTGCGCGCCCTGCCGGTGCCGCTGCTGCGCTGGCCGGGCGGCTGCTACGCCGACCACTACCACTGGCGCGACGGGATCGGCCCGGCCGACGAGCGCCCGCGCCGCCTCGGCATGTCGTGCGGCCTCCAGGTGCTGGACGACAACAGCCTGGGCACCCACGAGTTCCTCTGGCTCTGCGCGCAGCTCGGCGCCGAGCCCTACCTGGCCGGGAACGTCGGCAGCGGCACCCCGCAGGAGCTGTGCGACTGGGTGGAGTACTGCAACAGCGCCGTGCCGACGACGCTGGCCCGCATGCGGGCGGCCAACGGCCACCCCGAGCCCTTCGGCGTGCGGCTGTGGGGGGTGGGCAACGAGAACTGGGGCTGCGGCGGCAACTACGACGCGCCGACGTACGCCCGCGAGTACGTGCGCTACGCCACGATGCTGCGCCACGTGGACCCGAGCGCCGAGCTGGTGATCTGCGGCCACACCGACGAGTGGAACGCCGAGCTGCTGGCGACGGTGGGCAGGCACATCAACCTGATCGACCACCTCTCGATCCACCACTACTGGACGCACGGCGGCCCCGAGACCGAGTTCAGCGAGCAGGAGTACTACGCGCTGCTGGCCGAGGCCGCCTCGACCGAGGCGTTCGTCGAGCGCACCGCGGCGATCATCGCCGACGCGACCGGCGGCCAGCACCGGATCGGCATCGCGCTGGACGAGTGGGGGGTCTGGCACCCGGAGGCGCGCCTGTGGGGCCCGGGCGACGTGCCGCGCCGCGAGCCGCTTACCTACGAGCAGGCCGGCACGCTGCGCGACGCGCTCGCGGCCGCGGTGGCGCTGGAGGGCTTCCACCGCCAGTGCCAGCAGCTGACGCTGGCGAACCTGGCGCAGGTGGTCAACGTGCTGCACGCCCCGGTGATGACCGACGGCGCCCGCATGTGGCTGACGCCGACCTACCACGCGCTGCGGCTGCACCGGCCGCACCTCGGCGCGACGGCGCTGCCGGTGCAGCTGGAGCACGGCGCGGCCCTGCCGGACGGCCAGCCCGCGGTGAGCGCCACGGCCTCGCGCACCGGCGAGGGGCTGGCGGTGACGCTGATCAACCGCCACATCTCCGAGGAGGCGCGCGTGCTCGTGCGCTGCGGCGACGCCCCCGAGAGCGCCGCCGGCCAGATCCTGACGTCCGCGAGTCCGCGCGACACCAACAGCGCCGACGAGCCGGACCGGGTGGCGCCGGCCGAGCTAGCGGTGGCGCCCGACGGCCCCGGCGCCTGGCGCGTCGAGCTCCCTCCCCACTCGCTCGCGACGATCGTCCTGCGGGCGGCATAGGTCTCACGGGGCCGCCACCTTCGTTCTCCCGGTGAAGGGAAGCATGCGGGCGTGGTCAGCGCGACGGCGAATCCGTCGCGCTGACCACGCCCATACGCTGCCCTGTTCGAAGCAGGAGTTTTGCGGCGGCCCGGCCCCGCGCCGCCTGGGTTCGAGAAGGCGACGCCGCCCCCGAATCTCTTCACCGCGCTCCGCGGCGCGGTGGAGCCCCGCCCCGTACCCGGCGACGGTGAGGTCGCCAGTGCACTGTAGCTCTGCGGCGACGTGCCGACACGGGGCCGCGAAAAAAGATCGCGTCTGCGATATATTCTTAGCGCCGAAGGCGCGCGAGAGTGTGTTATTCTGGTGAACTGCGGCACTGCGCAGATGAAGAGGCTTCCATGAAAGTGATCGTAACCGGCGGCGCCGGCTTCATCGGCAGCCATCTCGTAGACCGGCTGGTCCGCGACGGCGTGGCTGAGCTTGTGGTGATCGACAACCTGCACCGCGGCCGGGAGGAGCACATCGCCACACACCTGGCGAACCGGAGCGCCCGCCTGGTGGTAGGCGACATCCGCGACGCGGAGCTGCTGGCGCGCGAGTTCGCCGGCGCCGATACCGTCTACCACCTCGCCGCGCAGTCGAACGTGATGGGCGCGGTGAGCGACCTGCGCTACTCCTTCGAGAGCAACGTCGTCGGCACCGTCAACGTGCTCGAGGCGGCGCGCGCGTGCGGCGTGCGCCGGGTGGTCTTCAGCTCCTCGCGCGAGGTCTACGGCGAGGTGGCGGAGCTCCCGGTGGCGGAGGACCGGCCGCTCAACGCGAAGAACGCCTACGGCGCGAGCAAGGCGGCCGGCGAGCTGTACTGCCGGGTGTTCGCGACCACCTACGGGCAGGAGATCGCCGTGCTGCGGCTGGCGAACGTCTACGGGCCGCGCGACAGCGGGCGGGTCATCCCGCTCTGGCTCGAGGCGGCGGCGGCCGGGCGCGACCTGACGGTGTACGGCGGGACGCAGGTGATCGACTTCGTGTGGGTCGACCAGGTGGTCGAGGCGCTCGTGCGCGCCGCCAGCGTCGAGCTCGACGGCCTGCCGATCAACGTCGGCAGCGGCGTCGGCACGCCGATCCTCGAGCTCGCCGAGCGGGTGATCGCGCTGGCGGGCGGGCGCTCCCGGCTCGACCGGCAGCCGGCGCGCGCGGTCGAGGTGGCGCAGTTCTGCGCGGACGTCGGGCGGATGCGCTCGCGGCTCGGCCTGGAGCCACCCGCCGACCCGCTGTTCGCGCTCGAGCGGCTGTGGGAGACATACCGCCAGGAGGTGCGAGCATGAGCGCCGCGCCGCACGCCGGAGTCTGGGAGGAGCGCTGGCACCCGCTGCGCGAGGAGTGGGTGATCGTCGCCGCCCACCGCCAGGGGCGGCCGTGGCTGGGCCAGACGGTGGGGGCGCGCGAGGAGCGGCCGCCGGCCTACCTGCCGGACTGCTACCTCTGCCCGCGCAACACCCGCGTCAGCGGCGCCGTGAATCCGGACTACACCGGCGTCTACGTGTTCGACAACGACCACCCGTGCGTCGGCCCGGACGCGCCCGAGCCGGAGGCCCCGGCGGGGGGCCTCTACCGCGTCCGCCGGGCCGAGGGCGTCGCGCGGGTGATCTGCTACAGCCCGCGCCACGACCTGACCGTGGCGGAGATGAGCGTCGACGAGATCGCGGCGATCGCCGGGACCTGGCAGCAGCAGACGCGCGACCTCGGCGCGCGGCCGGAGGTGCGCCAGGTGCTGATCTTCGAGAACAAGGGCGAGGTCGTGGGGGTGTCCAACCCGCACCCGCACGGCCAGATCTACGCCACCAACATCACCTGGAAGACCTTCGACATCGAGCTGGAGGCCCAGCGCCGCTACCGGCGGGAGACCGGCCGCGCGCTGTTCGCCGACATCATCGCCGCCGAGCAGCGCGACGGGCGCCGCATCCTGTACGAGGACGAGCACAGCATCGCCTTCGTGCCGTACTTCGCGCGCTACGCCTACGAGGTGTACGTCGCCCCCAAGCGCAGCGTGCCGCACATCTACGAGCTGACCGACGCGGAGGTCGTGTCGCTGGCGCGGGCGCTGAAGGACGTGACGGTGCGCTACGACAACCTGTGGCGGCAGTCCTTCCCGTACGTGATGCCGCTGCACCAGGCGCCGACCGACGGCGGCGACTACCGCGACTATCACTTCTTCATCGGCTTTCTGCCGCCGCTGCGGCGGCCCGGCACGCTGAAGTACCTGGCCGGCCCGGAGATCGGCGGCGGCAACTTTCTCAGCGACACCGCGCCGGAGAAGACCGCCGCCGAGCTGCGCGCGGTGCCGACGATCCACTACCGCGACGCCTGATGGGGCTGCGCGGTAGCGGGGATTGGGGAGGTCTCCCCAGCAACTCCTTCTTCCCGCCGCTCTGCGGTACGGTGGGGTCGAGGGAGACGCAGCCTCCCCAGTAGCTCCTTCTTCCCGTCGCTCTACGGCGGGAGAAAAAGGATCTCGGAGGGCCTGCGGCCCTCCGGACCTAACGGCAGAGAAGAGGCCCGTGGCGGGCACGCGGCCCTCCACGGGGCGAAGGAGAAGAGAGAAGCTTCCAAATGGACACGCCCAACCCCGATCTCAACCTCGGCATGTTCAAGGCCTACGATATCCGCACGCCGGCGGCGCAGCTCCCGCTCGCGCTCTCGGAGCGGCTGGCCTACGCCGAGGCCCAGTACTTCCGCGAGCAGCTCGGCGCCGACACCGTGGTCCTGTGCCGCGACGCGCGGCTGAGCGGCGCGCGCTACCTCGAGCAGGGCATCCGCATCTTCCGCGAGCTCGGCTTCACTGTGCTGGCCGCGCCGCAGGTCACCTCCACCTGCCAGTTCTACGACGCCTGCATGCGCCACCCGGAGGCGGCGGGGATCATGTACGGCGCCTCGCACAACCCCGGCGGCGACACCGGCCAGAAGATCGTCGGCCCCGGCGTGCAGCCGATCGCCGACGGCTGCGGCCCGGACGGCGGCCTGCAGGCGATCCGCCGGCTCTACGAGCAGGGCGCCCGCCCACCAGCCCGCGGCGGCGGCCGGCTGCGCCTGATCAACTACCTCGACCAGTACGTGCGCGACTCGATGGCGCTGGCGGGCGTCGGGCCCGGCGACCTGGCGGGCATGCGCGTTCTGATGGACTTCCTCTCCGGCGCGGCGGGGCAGGAGTTCCTGGCGGCCTTCGCGATCGCCGGCGCCGAGGTGGTGCCGCGCAACCTGGTGCCGGACGGCCACTTCCCGAGCGGCGCGCCTAACCCGGTCGTCCGCGAGTCGATCGCGCCGTCGCTCGCGCTGCTGCAGGAAGGTGGGTTCGACTGCGCGATGTTCTTCGACGGCGACGGCGACCGGATCGACTTCATCGCCCCCGACGGGCGGCAGCTCAGCCCGGCCTTCAACATGATCGCGCTCGCGCCGCGCCTCCGGGAGCTGTTCCCGGACGTCGAGCAGCCGCAGCTGTACGTGGACCTGAAGGCCAACCCGCTGGCGATCACCCACATCGCCCGGCGCGGCTTCGGCGTGCACGTGATCCGCAACGGCCACTCGCAGATCAAGGAGGCGCTCGGCCGAAACGCCCGGCGCGGCTTCGTCGCGGCGGTCGAGGAGTCCTCGCACTACTACCTGAACTTCCGCCGCGGCGAGCGGGTGTTCCCGGCCGAGAACACGCTGTTCTACGGCCTGCTGACCGCCCGGGCGTGGCGCGAGGACCCGCGGCTGTACGCCGATCTGCTCGAGCTGCAGGGCACCACCTTCCGCGAGCGGGAGTGGGGCTACCACTTCCCGAGCGACGAGCTGCGCGCCCAGGCGCTCGCGGCGGTCGAGGCGGCCTTCGTGCGCCAGGGCGGGCGGTCGATGAGCCGCACGGCGGACGGCATGGACATGGAGGCGACGCTGATCCGCGACGGGCTGCCGTTCGTGATCGATGCCTCGACGCCGCTCTCGGCCGAGTGGACGCAGGTGGCCCAGCGGGTCTCGCAGAGCGAGAAGGGCCTGGCGCGCTGGGAGGTGACGGCCGGCACCGCCGAGCGCAGGGACGCGGCGGTCCAGCTGATCGAGGCCACCGTGCGGCAGTTCGGCGCCGGCCCGCGCTACGTTGGGTAGCTTGACAGGCCCGCGGCACGCGTGCTATGCTCTCGGCTAGCCGCACCTCCTCGGGCGGCGGGAAGCCGAGTTGAGAGGGACGCACGATGCGGAAGCACATCGCCCTGGGTACCCATCCGGTCACTCACAGGCGTAGTGTGCCCTTTTTCCGCCGGCCTCCTGGCTAAGATGTAACACGGAGATGGGCTCCAACGGCCGTGGGTGACCGCTGAACGCATCGCCCGCGGCCGCTCTGTTTCTCCAGCGGCTGCTGGGCGCGCTCGCCCGGTGGCCGCTCCGTTTTCGAGGCCACCGCGTAACTCCTGCCATTCACAGGACTTTCGCGGTGGAATTCTCCTTCCCGCCGCTCTGCGGCGACACAGTCGCCGCAGAGCGGCGGGGAAAAAGAG
>CALJIC010000285.1 GCA_937974195.1 uncultured Roseiflexaceae bacterium
GCCGTTCTCCGCGATAACTTGTTACATCTGTCACAATTATACTCAGGGGCAGGCCGGCCGTCATCATTCGAAAGGCGGAGGGCGCATGCGCTACAATGCTCACCGCCACACCACCCCGCAGGGGAGCGGGTGGCGCGGCCGCCTCGCCTGCGGAGTACGGCGATGCTACGTATCAGGACCTACGACGGCGAGCGAGATGCCGGCACGCTGATTCGCCTCTGGCACGCGATCTTCACTGCCGAGTGGCCGCTGCCGGCGGCCCGGGCGGAGCGGCTGCTCAGCGCCGCCGAGCCGCCGGTGCGCCGCGATGTCCTGCTCGCCGAGGAGGCCGGGGACCCCACCGGCCTCGCGATCGTCGACCACGACCTGCGGCCGGCCCACGGCGAGCGGGCCGGGAATCTGGTGGCGCTCGCGGTCGTCCCCGGGGCGCGCCGCCGCGGCGTTGGCACCGCGCTTCACACAGCCGCCCTAGCCCGCCTGGCGGAGAGCGGCGCGCGCAACGTGCAGCTCGGCGGCGGCGCGCCCCGGCTGTGGCCCGGAGTGCCGAGCACAGCGCGCGACGCAGTCGCGTTCTTCGCGTCGCAGGGCTGGACGTTCGCCGAGCAGAGCCACGACATGGTCCAGGACCTGCGCCGCTACGCCACACCTCCGGAGGTGTACGAGCGCGCCGCCGCGCAGGGAGTCGCCGCGGGCCTCGTCTCGCCGGAGCGCCTGCCTGCGCTGCTGGACTTCGTCGAGCGCGAGTTTCCAGAGTGGGCCGGCGACTACCGATCGATCGTCGATCTCGGCGACCGCGACGATCTGCTGGAGGCGACGGATGCGAGCGGCCGCACGCTCGGCGCGCTCGTGATGTACACTCCTAGGTCGCACCCCGGCCGGAGCGACGTGGTCTGGACCGAGCTGCTCGGGGCGGACTGCGGCGCCCTCGGCGACGTCGGTGTGGCGGAGGATGCGCGGCGGCGCGGGGTGGGCAGCCTGCTGGTCGCGCGGGGCAGCGAGATCCTCAGGGAGCGCGGCGCCGGCAACTGCCTGATCGCCTGGACATGGGCGCTGGAGTTCTACGGCAAGCTCGGCTACCGGCTGTGGCGCAGCTACGAGATGAGCTGGCGCGAGATCGCGCCCAGCCGACGCCCTGATCCGGATGGCTGAAGCGGTGTATCTAGCCGCTTGACAGCGCAGCGCACCCTTCTATAATTACCGAGCCCGCAGCGCCGGTGCAGCACTCGAAACGATGACGTCTCCCCTGCGCGCCTCGCCGTCGACGGCGGATCGCAGGCGTGCTGCCGCGCTACCCCTGGGTTCTTCGCGTGGAAGGAGATCACAGATGCCCCGGACGACACTTGTGTCACGCATGCTGGCCGCGCTGCTCGCGTTCGGCCTGCTGCTCGCCGCCTGTGGCCAGCCCGCAGGCACGCCCTCAGGAACGTCCACCGAACCGACCGCCGTCCCTGCTGAAGGCGCCGCCGAGCCGACCGCGGCCCCGGCGGAAAGCGCCCCTGCGCCGGCAGAGGTCACCCCGCAGGAGACGCTGGTCTTCGCCGGCGACTTCTCCGACATGATCTCGATGGACCCGGCCGTCGTCTACGAGTTCAGCGGCATCCAGGTCGTGGGCAGCATCTACCAGACGCTGGTGACGTTCGAGCCCGGCGACCCGACGGTCAAGCCGCTGCTGGCCAAGTCGTGGGAGGTGACCGAGAACGGCGAAGGCTGGACGATGACCTTCACGCTCGACGAGCGCGCCCGGTTCGCCAGCGGCAACCCGGTGACCGCCGAGGACGTGGTCTACTCCTGGGGGCGCGTCTTCGACCTCAACAAGTCGCCGGCGTTCCTGCTCAGCGAGGTGGCCGGGCTCACCAAGGAGAGCTTCCGGGCCGTCGACCCGCAGACCTTCCAGGTCGACCTGCCGCCGACCATGAGCCCGCCGGTGTTCCTGTCGGTCATCAGCTTCACGATCGGCGCGGTGGTCGAGAAGGCGCTGGTCGAGCAGAACGCGGGCGATGACTTCGGCTCGACCTGGCTGAACGACAACTCGGCCGGCAGCGGCCCGTACGTGCTGGAGCGCTGGGATCGCAACTCCCAGACCGTGCTGAGCCTCAACCCGAACTACTGGGGCGAGACGCCGCAGATCAAGCGCGTGATCATGCGCACCATCAGCGAGCTCGCCAACCTGCAGTCGGCGATCGAGACCGGCGAGGCCGACATCGTGGACGGGCTGGGCGCCGAGCAGGTCCAGGTGCTGCAGAACAACCCGGACACGCAGATCGTGCAGGCCAACTCGCTGCTGCTGGTCTACGCCGGCATGAACGCCAAGATGGCGCCGTTCGATAAGGTCGAGGTCCGCCAGGCGATCCGCTACGCGGTCAACTACGACGAGGTCGAGGCGCTGCTGGGCGGCAACGGCAAGGTGGTGCAGGAGGTCATCCCCGCCGGGCTGTTCGGGCACACCGGCACCAAGCCGTTCACGCAGGACATCGAGCGCGCTAAGGAGCTGCTGGCGCAGGCCGGCGTCGCCGAGGGCACCGAGATCGAGTTCCTGGTGCCGGCCGGCTCGGCTCCGGGCGGGATCGAGTGGAGCACGCTGGCCGCCAAGCTGCAGAGCGACATCGAGCAGACCGGCCTCAAGGTGAACATCCAGCAGGTCCAGCAGTCCGAGCTGCTCAACATCTACCGCGAGCAGAAGGGCCACCTGGTGCTGATCAACTGGGGGCCGGACTTCCCCGACCCGGACGGCAACGTGACGCCGTTCACGAACTCGGTGCCGCGCACGATCGCGTGGCGCAACCAGTGGGATGCGCCGGACATCGCCGAGCTGGCGAAGCAGGCCGCCGCCGAGCAGGACCAGAGCCGGCGCGCCGAGCTGTACCGGGAGATCACCGAGCGGGTGCAGAACGAGGGGCCGTACCTCTTCCTGTACCAGCCGCTCGACACCTACGGCGTCCGCGCGAACATCAGCGGCTTCGCCCCGGACCCGGTGAGCACGCCGAGCATCTGGTTCTGGCGCATCACCAAGAACTAGCGGAGATCACGCGGGCGACAGGGCGGCCCACCGCCCTGTCGCCGCTGTTATAAGCCTATGGCGCGTTTCATTCTCCGGCGAGTGGCCGGCCTGCTGCTGGTGCTCGTCGGCGTCACTGTTATCACATTCATCATCACGCAGGTGGTGCCGGTCGACCCGGCGGTCGCGGCGCTGGGGCAGAACGCGCGCGAGGAGCAGATCGAGGCCTTCCGGCGCGAGCACGGCCTGGACCGCTCGCCGGTCGAGCAGTACTTCCGCTACATGGGGCGCCTGATCCGAGGCGACCTGGGGATCTCGATCCGCACCCGCCGGCCGGTGGCCGACGACCTGCGTGACTTCCTGCCGGCGACGATCGAGCTCTCGCTCGCGGCGATGGCGGTCGCGGTGCTGCTCGGCATCTCGCTCGGCGTCGCCGCGGCGCTGAACCGCAACGGCCTGCTGGACGGCGTGGCGCGCATCTTCGCGCTGGTCGGCGGCTCGCTGCCGATCTTCTTCCTCGGCCTGCTCGGGCTGGCGCTGTTCTACACCCGGCTGCGCTGGCTGCCGGGGCCCGGCCGGCTCGACGCGGTGCTGAGCCCGCCGCCGCACGTCACCGGCATGTACACCGTCGACAGCCTGCTGGCCGGGGACTGGGCGCTGCTGCGCAACAGCCTGGCGCACCTGGTGCTGCCGGCGCTGACGCTGGGCTACTTCTCGACGGCCGTGATGCTGCGCATGACCCGCTCGGCCATGCTCGATGTGCTCGGGCAGGACTACATCCGCACCGCGCGCGCCAAGGGCCTGCGCGAGCAGATCGTCGTCCTGCGGCACGCGCTCAAGAACGCGATGATCCCGGTGCTGACGACGGTCGGCATCACCTTCGGCAGCCTGCTCTCCGGCGCGGTGCTCACCGAGACGATCTTCGCCTGGCCAGGGCTCGGCCGCTATGCCACCGCGTCGGCCGTCAGCCTGGACTTCCCGGCCGTTATGGGGGTGACGCTGGTCGCGGCGGTGGTCTACCCGCTGGCGAACACGCTGGTGGATATCGGCTACCGCGCGCTCGACCCGCGGGTCACGCTAGAGTGAGAGCACCGGATGGCGCAGACAATTGGAACAAACCAGGCGCAGCAGGCTGGCGCAGACACAGCGATCCCCCGCCCGGCGCAGACCTGGGGCGAGGCGCTCCGGCGAGCGCTCCGCCAGCCGACGGTGGCGGCCGGGGCGCTGCTGATCACCGTCTTCGTGCTCGCGGCGCTGTTCGCGCCGGTGCTCAGCCCGCGGGACCCGCTGCAGCAGAACGTGCTCGAGGGCCTGCGGCCGCCCTCGCCCGAGTACCCGCTCGGCACCGATAAGCTCGGGCGCGACATCCTGAGCCGCCTGCTGCACGGCGCGCGGATCTCGCTGCTGGTGGGGGTCACGGTGGTGACCTTCTCGTCGCTGATCGGCACGCTGGTCGGGCTGTTCGCGGGCTGGATCGGCGGCTGGGCCGACGAGATCACGATGCGCCTGACCGACATTTTCTTCGCCTTTCCGGCGCTGATCCTGGCGATGGCGGTCGCCGCGGCGCTCGGGCCGAGCCTGCAGAACGCCCTGATCGCGATCGTGGTCGTCACCTGGCCGGTGTACGCGCGCCTGGTGCGGGGCCAGGTGCTCTCGCTCAAGACGCGCGACTTCATCCTGGCGGCGCGCGCCACCGGGGTGCCGGAGCGGCGCATCGTGCTGCGCCACCTCCTGCCGAACAGCCTCGCGCCGCTGCTGGTGCAGGCCAGCTTCGACCTGGGCGGCGCGATCCTGTCGGTGGCCGGCCTCTCGTTCATCGGGTTCGGCGCGCAGCCCCCGATGCCCGAGTGGGGCGTGATGGTCAGCGAGGGGCGCAACTACGTGGCGACGCAGTGGTGGCTGGCGACGTGCCCGGCAGTCGCGATCCTGCTGGTGGTGGCGGCCTTCAACCTGCTCGGCGACGGGCTGCGTGACCTGCTCGACCCGCGGCTGCGACAATGACCCGCTTCCTCGGCATCGACCTCGGCACGTCGTTCGTGAAGGTCGCGGCGCTCGACCTCGACCGGCTGCGGCTCGAGCACATCCGCCGCGTGCCGTTCCCCGCGCCGCTCGACGGGCTGCCCCCGCTGCACTACGAGGTCGACCCCGAGGCAGTGGTGGCCGCCGTGCGCGCCGCGCTCGACGCGCTCCTGCCGCAGATCCCGGACTGCGCGGGGATCGTTATGTCCACCCAGATGCACAGCGTGGTGCTGGTGGACGGCGCGGGCCGGGCGCTGACGAACGCGGTGACCTGGCTGGACCAGCGGGTGCGCGCGCCGCACCCGGACGGCGGAACGTTCTTCGAGGCGCTCGCCGGGCGGCTGGGCGAGACGGCGCGGCGGGAGCTGGGCAACGAGCTGCGCCCCGGCCTGCCGATCGGGACGCTGTTCTGGCTGGCGCAGCGCGGCGAGCTCCCGCCGGGCGCGACGCCGCTCACGATGGCCGACTACGTGCTCACGCGCATCGCCGGGGCGCCGCCGGGCATCGAGCTGACCAACGCGGCCGCCTCGGGCGCGCTCGACGTCGGGGCCGGCGAGTGGCACCGCGCCGCGCTCGCCGCGCTCGGGCTGGACGCGCTCGACTGGCCGGCCATCCGGCCGCTCGACGAGCCCGCGGGCGCCTACGCGGCGCACGGGCGGCCGATCCCCTGCTACCGGCCGGTGGGCGACGCCCAGTGCGCGCTGCTGGGCGCAGGGCTGGAGCCGGGCGAGCTGTCGATCAACATCGCCACCGGCTCGCAGGTGAGCCTGCTGCGCGACGAGCCGGCCACAGGCGACTACCAGCTGCGGCCGTTCTTCGACGGGCGCTTCCTGGCGACGCTCAGCGGGCTGCCGGCCGGGCGCGCCCTGAACCTGCTGGTCGGGCTGCTCACCGAGCTGGCGGCCGCCCACGGCGCGCCGATCGACAACCCGTGGCCGTACCTGCTGCGCGCGGCCGAGGCGGCGCCCGACAGCGACCTGCGGGTGAACCTGGCCTTCTTCGACGGCGCCGAGGGATGGCCCGGCGCGATCGAGCGCATCGACGAGAGCAACCTGACCGCCGGCGGCCTGTTCCGGGCGGCGTTCCGGCAGATGGCCGAGAACTACCACGCCGCCGCGCTCAGGCTGTCGCCCGAGCGCGCATGGGAGCGGCTGGTGCTCACCGGCGGGCTGGCGCGGCAGGCGGCGCCGCTGCGCGACCTGATCGCGGGGCGCTTCGGCGTGAGCTACCGCCTCGGGCCGGAGGAGGACGCACTGGCCGGGCTGCTGGCGCTCGCGCTCGTGTGCAGCGGCCGCGCCGCGTCCGCCATGGAGGCCAGCAGGCTCGTTCGCGCGGCTACGACATCCGCGTCACTCTGAACGCAGGAGTTGCGCGGTGGCGAACCCTCGCACCCTGTGAAGGGGTTTGGGGAGGCGAAGTCTCCCCAGAATCTCGCTTTCCCCGCGGAGCGCTTACGCGGACGACCCGCAGGGCAACCGCGTAAGTCCTATCATTCACGCATGCAGGCGCTCCGCCCTGCACCACCCGCGCCAGGGACTGCGGCCCTGGACCCGCAAGGGAACGCGTACCGTGCCAGTCTGCCCGTTGTCATGCCCACCTACACCGATGTCTGTGTTCCAGGCACAGACTGATGTGCTGCAATGCAACGGACAATGCGGTTAAAAGGAGCGGCTGGTGTGCTGAGGCATGACAACGGGCGAGCGAGGGGATGCGGCATCCCTTGCGGGGATGGTTCGGAAGGGGCTGCACAGCCCCTTCCGGCGGGGAGAGCGCGAGAGGGG
>CALJIC010000286.1 GCA_937974195.1 uncultured Roseiflexaceae bacterium
GCTACAAGCCCTTATTGACACGAGCTACGCGGCCGTGCCGACCGCCCTCCCTGGCAGGGAGGTGTGGAGGGCCGCAGGCCCTCCGCGGATCTTTCTTCCGCCGCTCTGCGGCGACGAAGTCGCCGCAGAGCGGCGGAAAGGAAAATTCAGGGGAGGCGAAGCCTCCCCAAACCCCTCCAGGGGAGCGAAGCTCTGCCAGAGATGCCGGGCTCAGGGAGCCGTGTCGCTCACGGGCGGGGCGCACGTGCCGGCCTCGGCGATCACCTCGACGCTCTCGAAGTCCAGCAGCCGCAGGAACGCCTCCATCGAGCGCTTGGCGTCGTCGGCGGCCCGCTGCATCACGTTGTTCTCGCACGCCGCGTCGAGGATCTGCTTCTCGGCCTCCTGGCGCGCCTGCGTCTCCAGGGTCTTGTCCTGCCCGCCCATGATCTGCGTCACGATCCCGGTCTGCCGGTCGTAGACGGTGGTGCGCTCGTTGTTGAGCCTGGCGCTGAAGATCTCGGAGGGCGGCAGCCGCAGCGTGATGTGCTCGCCGTCCTCGGAGATCTGCACGTCGCTCTCGCGCAGCTTGCTCAGGTCCACGCCGGCCACCACGTCGCCGCTGGCGATCAGCAGCAGCCGCTCGCCGAGGAAGTTGTCCAGGAAGTTGCCGCGCTCGACCCGCGCCTCGACCACGCGCTCGATCGAGAACTGCTGCGTCTCGAGCCGGTTGAGGCTGCGGATCTGCTGGATCGTGCCGCCGCGGTCGCGCACCGTCGGCGTCGGCGTGGCGATCACCTGCCGCACGCGCTCGGGCACGCTCTGGGTGACGCTCTGGAACACCTGCCTCCCGAAGAGCATGAACAGCAGCGCCACCGTGATCCCGCCCAGCACCAGGTAGAGGATGGAGGTCGCGCAGCCGCCAGCGGCGTAGTTCGGCACGTAGGGCTCGGGCACGTGCCGGTACGCGCGGGGGATGTACTCCTCCTCGTCATCATCGTCGAGGATGTCGTCCACCTCCTCGCCGCGCGCCGCGCGCAGCCGGCGCTGCATCAGCCCCTCTCGCCGCCGCCGCTCGGCCTCGCGGTCGCGCTGCGGCAGGCGATCATCCTCATAGCTTGACATCCCGTCCGTACTCCATCACTCGCAGACCATCGTCTGCGCTCCGTACGACGTCAACGTGGCATGCTGTGTTGCACCCGCAGGGGCCTGTCGTGTGACGACCGCTGAGGTGTTGCTGTCGCTCTGCGGCAGAAGAAGGGCGATCGTTGCCGGCCGCGTCACTTCTGCCAATACTAACTCCGGCGCTTCCTTCGCCTGGCGGTGTGGAGCGCCACCGCGCCGAGGCCGAGCAGCCGGTACTGGACGTCCTCCCAGCCCGCTTCTTGCATGATCTGCGCCAGCACCGGAGGCGGCGGGAAGGCGCGCGCCGACTGCGGCAGGTAGGTGTAGGCGTCGGCGTCGGCGCCGAGCGCGCGGGCCAGGAGCGGCACGATGTGCTGGAAGTACAGGTGGTGGCCGAGGCGCAGCAGCCGGTTGTGCGGGCGGGCGACCTCCAGGCAGGCGAGCACCGCCCCCGGCCGCGCCACGCGCAGCATCTCGCGGAACGCCGCGCCGATGTCCACCACGTTGCGCAGGGTGAAGCCGGTGGTGATCGCGTCGAAGCTCTCGTCCGCGAAGGGCAGCTGGAGCGCGTCGCCGGCCACAAAGCTGGCGCGCACCCGTTCGATCTTCCCGAGGCCGGCGCGCATCATCGGCAGCGTGAAGTCCACCCCGACCGTCAGGCCGTCGCGCGCCCAGCCCGCCAGCAGCGGCAGGAAGTCGCCCGTGCCGGTGCCGACGTCGAGGGTGCGCGCGTTGGCGGTCGGCGCAACAGCGGCGACGGCCGCGTCGCGCCAGCGGCGGTCCATCCCGAACGTCATGATGCCGTTCATGCGGTCGTAGCCGGGTGCGATGCGGGAGAACATGCGCTCGACGTACGCGGCCTTCTCCTCAGGTTTTGGCAGTACTGTCATTCGTGTTCGATGCCCTCTAGGTGAACCACGTGCGCACCTCCTCCGGGCGCCTGGCCGCGCCGAGCGCCAGCATCAGCTTGATCCGCGCCTTGGCGCCGCTCAGGTCGTGGGCGAACAGCACCCCGAGGCGCTGCAGGTCGTGGTACGCCCCGACGTACCCGTGCTCGTCGTAGAGCGCGCCCGCGCGGCAGCGCGAGGCCACCACCACGACGGTGCGCTGGGCGATCGCCTCGCGGATGGAGGGCAGCCACCAGGGCGGCACGCGCCCGCCGCCGAACGCCTCGATCACCAGGCCGGCCACGCCGTCCTCGATCGAGTGGCGCAGCAGCCGGTCGTCGGCGCCCTGCGTCACGGTGATCAGGTCGACGCGCTCCTCGAGGCGCGCCGCCGGGATGTGCTGGCGCTGGGCCGGGCGCTGCGCGATCCAGACTCGCCCGCCCTCCACGCGCCCGAGCATGCCGGGCCCGCTGGCCCCGAAGGCCGCCAGCGCCTGGGTGTGGACGTTCTGCGCCGCGCTCGCGGCCAGGATCTGCTCGGCGAAGACCACCAGCACGCCGAGCTCCTGCGCCTCTGGCGCGGCGGCGACCCGCACCGCGGCCGCGAGGTTGGCGACGCCGTCGTAGCCGGGGGCGGTGGGCTGGCGCACGGCCCCGGTGAGCACCACCGGCTTGGGCGAGGTGAGCGTCAGGTCGAGCAGGTAGGCCGTCTCCTCCAGCGTGTCGACGCCGTGGACCACCACCACGCCGTAGATGTCGTCATCCTTCAGGATGCTCTCGATGCGGTAGGCCAGCTCGAGGCCCTGCACCGGAGTGAAGTGGCTGCTGGGCAGGTTGGAGAACTCGGCGAAGGACGGCTCGATGTCGCTGTGGGCCAGCTGCTCCATCAAGTCTTCGCTGCGCATCATCGGCACCGCGGCGCCGGAAGCCGGCCCGCGCCTGGTCACGATGCTGCCGCCGGTGGTGATGACGACGATCTTCTTCAACGACGCCCTCCTTATGCCAGGTCGCAGGTGGACCGCGCTCCGCAAGCTCCTCAGCCGCGCCTTCCCTGCCGCACAGTGCAGTCAACGATCTGCGCCCGGCTTCCTGGCGACCCACGCGATACGATGGCTGCGCGCGTGGTGCGGCTGGAATGTGAAGCACTCATAGGCGGCCTCGACGCACAGCCCGGCCTCCGCAAGCAGCGCGGCGACGGTCTCGGGCGGGTAGGCGCGCTCGACGTGCGTCTCGTCGAAGCGCAGGTACCCCCTCTTATCGTCGCCTGCGAAGCCGGTGAGGCGCATGGTCGACGTCGCGGTCTGCGGGTCGAAATGGGTCTGTGAGACCTGGACCAACCCGCGGCGCTCGTCCACCTCACACGCCGGCCAGACTTCCTCGAGGAAGTGGCGGGTGTTCATGTCGCCGAAGAACAGCCCGCCGGGGACGAGCGCCCGCGCGGCGCCCTGGAAGCAGCGCCGCAGGTCCTCCTCGGTGAGTAGGTAGTTCAGGCTGTCGTAGGTGCAGGTCACCAGATCATAGGACGGCCGCTGGCCGGCGGTCGCGAGCGCGCGTATATCGCCCTGGACGAATGTGACGCGGTCGCTCACCTCTGCCGCCGCGGCCTTCTGGCGTGCCAGCGCGAGCATCGCCTCCGACTGGTCCACCCCGACCACCTGCCACCCGTCCTCGGCGAGGGTGACGGCGAGCGTCCCTGTGCCGCAGGCCAGGTCCAGCGCCCGGCGCCCCGGCGGCGGGTGGCGCTCGAGGACCTCGGCCAGGTAGCGCGCCATCAGCAGGGCGAAGCGGATCTGCCCGGTCCCGTCGTAGAACGGCGCATATTCCTGGTAGATAGCCATACGTATGAGGCGGCTGTCAGCGGCCGCGCCACACGGTATTGTACCATTTTCTTATGCGCCGGATGCGTCCCGGCGCAGATGTGCGCAGCCGCCCCCGCCGTGGGGTGCGGCGGGCCGCAGGCGCTCCACGTCCCTTCATGTCCCGCCGCAGCGCCGCGGAAGAGGGAGGCTTCCCCAAACCTCCCCAGGGGCGCAGCTCCAGCGCGAAGCGACCTGCGTATCGTTGACAGCACCCCCGGCACGGCGTACAATGCCCGGCGCGGCAGGCAGCTAGACGAATAGAGAGCTATGGGACTCTACCCACCCGACGACCCATTTCTGATCAACACGACGATCTTCGGCATCCCGCTGGTGGTGCGCTGGTACGGCGTGCTGATCGTCAGCGGCGCGATCCTGGCCGGCTACGTGGCGGCCCACCGCGCGCGGGTGCGCGGGCAGGATCCGGAGCACGTCTGGAACCTGCTGCTGCTGGGGATGGTGCTGGGCGTGATCGGCGCGCGCCTGTACTACGTCGCCTTCGAGTGGCCGCGCTTCGCCGGCCTCCCGCTGCTGGATATCATCAACCCCGCCAGCGGCGGCCTGGCGATCCACGGCGCGCTGATCGGGGCGATTCTCGCGGCGCTGATCTACACCCGCCTGTACCGGCTGCCGCTGCTGCGCTGGCTGGATATCTGCATGCCGCCGTTCCTCCTGGCGCAGGCGGTTGGGCGCTGGGGCAACTTCATGAACCAGGAGGCCTACGGCCGCCCGACCAACCTCGGCTTCGGGGTGCGGATCGACCCCGAGCACCGGCTGCCGCCCTACAACGACATGACCACCTACCCGCCCGACACGCTGTTCCACGCGACGTTCCTGTACGAGTCGGTCTGGAACCTGGCGGGCTTCGGGCTGCTGCTGTGGCTCGAGCGGCGGCTGCGCGGCTGGCTGCGGCCCGGCGATATCGCGCTGGGCTACGCGATCGTGTACGGCTGCGGGCGGCTGTGGATCGAGGGGCTGCGGACCGATAGCCTGTGTACCAGCGGGATCGGCGGGTCGTGCGAGGGGGCGCTGCGCACGGCGCAGCTGGCGAGCCTGGGGCTGATCGCGCTGGGGGTGATCGGGCTGGTGGTGAACCACCGCCGCCGCCCCTCGGAGCCGCAGCCGGACGAGACGACCGCCGAGCCCGCCTCGCAGCCGGACGAGACGACCGCCGAGTCCGCCTCGCAGCCGGACGAGACGACCGCCGAGTCGACCACCGAGACCGCATCGCAGTCGTAGCTCTGCGCTTCAGCATCTCCCAGCCCGCTGCGATTGGGGGAGAGAATCGTGGTGGCACGGTGATGCGGCGGCTTCGCCGCCCGTCACCGTGCCTCTTCGTTTCTCTTCGCACGGGCAGGATACCCGCAAGCATGTTCTATTTCTCTGCCGGGATCGGCTAAAGTGTGGTATAATGTAACGGTTGCAGGAGAGAGAGAATTGACCGCCAGCAAGCCTCAAACAGCCACCCTAATCGACATGTTAGGCGAAGGGTACGCGGTGGTCAACCGCCGTCCCTGGCTGCTGATCCTGCCGCTGCTGCTGAACCTGTACCTGGTGTTCGGCGCGCCGCTCTCGTTTGCGCCGCTGCTCGATAGCCTGAGCGGGCTGATGCAGCGCATGCAGCCGCCGGGCAGCGACCCAGCGATGGTCGAGCAGTTCGCCGACATGGCCGAGCAGCTCGGCCGGCAGGACATGCGGCGCCCGCTGGCGGTGCTCAACGTCGTGCCGACGCTGCCGCCGGTGCGAGAGGTGGCGGCCGATGACCCGAGCGCGCTGCGCGTCTCGGGCGTGGGCGGGGCGCTGCTGGCGTTCGTGCTGATCAACACCCTGGCCCTGCCGCTCAGCGCGCTGTTCCTGGTGCTGACGGGCCAGGCGGTGCGCGGCGAGCGGGCGCGCCAGGGGCTGCTGCGGGCCACCGGCCGCGTCGCCCTGGCGATGCTGACCTACATCGGCGTCCTGGCCGGCGTCGGGATCGGGCTCGGGCTGCCGTACGTGTTCCTGAGCGTCATGCTGATGCTGCTGAGCCCGCCGCTCGGGCTGCTGGCGGCGATGGTGCTGCAGTTGGTCAGCTTCTGGGCCTGGATCTACATCGGCTTCGCCAACGAGGCGATCGTGATCGGCGAGCAGGGGCCGCTGGGCGCCATCCGGGCTAGCTTCAACCTTGTACGCCACAACTTCTGGAGCACGCTCGGGTTTCTGGCGCTGTCGGCGTTCATCATCCCGCTCGGCATGGGGATCGTGTGGCAGTCGATCTCGGGAACGACCTTCGGGCTGGTGGCATCGGCGATCGGCAGCGCGTATATCGGCTGCGGCCTCGCGGCGGCGCGCATGATCTTCTACCGCGAGCGCATTCGGCGCTGGCGCGGGGCGCCGGCCTACGCAGGCACAGGACGGTAAGAGTGATTCAGGCCGGGCAGCAGCGCCCGGCCGAGCGAAAGGTGAGCATAGAGCAATGACGACCAACACGCTTCCGCCAATAACCAACACCTCGTACGACGAGAGCCAGATCCAGGTGCTCGAGGGCATGGAGGCCGTGCGCAAGCGGCCGGGCATGTACATCGGGCCGACGGATGTCAACGGCCTGCACACGATGGTGCGCGAGGTGGTGGACAACTCGGTGGACGAGGTGATGGCCGGCAGGGCCACGACCGTCGAGGTCACGATCCACAAGGATGGCTCGGTGACCGTCGCGGACGATGGCTACGGCATCCCGACCGGCCCCCACCCCAAGCTTGGCGTCAGCACGCTCCAGGTGGTGATGACGATCCTCCACGCCGGCGGCAAGTTCGACAACAAGGGCTACAAGGTCTCCTCGGGTCTGCACGGCGTCGGCGTCTCGGCGGTGAACGCCCTCTCCGCCTACATGCGGGTGGACGTGCACAACGCGCGCGACGGCATGCACTACTACCAGGAGTACCGCTGCGGCGTGCCGCTGGCCGAGGTGAAGAAAGTCGGGCCGACCAACCGGCGCGGGACGATCACCCGCTTCCTGCCGGACACCACCATCATCCAGACGCTGGACTACAACTTCAAGGCGCTCGCGCAGCGCTTCCGCGAGATGTCGTACCTCAACAAGGGGCTGCGCTTCAAGTTCGTGGACGAGCGCGACGACAACGAGGTCAACTTCTACTTCGAGGGCGGCATCCAGTCCTACGTGCGGCACCTCAACAAGGACAAGAACCCGCTGCACAAGCAGCCGTTCTACGTCGAGAAGGTGGTCGACGACGTGTCGGTGGAGGTGGCGCTGCAGTACACCGAGAGCTTCGACACCGACTCGGTCTACGCCTTCGCCAACGGCATCAACAACACCGACGGCGGCTCGCACGTCTCGGGCTTCCGCACCGCGCTGACGCGGGTGATCAACAACTACGCGCGCTCCAAGGGCCTGCTGAAGGACGGCGAGGGCAACCTGACCGGCGACGACGTGCGCGAGGGCCTGACGGCCGTCATCAGCGTCAAGCTGAAGGACCCGCAGTTCAGCTCGCAGACCAAGGAGAAGCTGGTGAGCCCGGTGGCCACCGGCGCGGTCTCGGCCGTGTTCGGCGAGGCGTTCGCGATCTGGCTGGAGGAGAACCCGCAGGACGCGCGGCGGATCATCGAGAAGTGCGTCTCGGCGGCGCGCACGCGCCTGGCGGTGCAGAAGGTGCGCGAGACGGCGCGCAAGAGCGCGATGGAGGGCTTCTCGCTGCCCGGCAAGCTGGCCGACTGCTCGGACACCAACCCGGCGCGCTGCGAGATCTACATCGTCGAGGGCGACTCGGCGGGCGGCTCGGCCAAGCAGGGGCGCGACCGGCGCTACCAGGCGATCCTGCCGCTCAGGGGTAAGATCCTGAACGTCGAGAAGAGCCGGCTCGACAAGATGCTCAGCAACAACGAGGTCAAGGCGCTGATCACGGCGCTCGGCGCCGGCGTCGGCGACCAGTTCGACCCCTCCAAGCTGCGCTACCACCGCATCGTGCTGATGGCCGACGCGGACGTGGACGGCTCGCACATCCGCACGCTGCTGCTGACGTTCTTCTTCCGCTATATGCGGCCGGTCATCACGAACGGCCACCTGTACCTGGCGCAGCCGCCGCTGTACCGCATCAAGCACGGCAAGACCGAGAAGTACGTCTTCTCGGACGCTGAGCGCGAGGAGTATCTGCAGAGCCTCACCCCCGAGGAGCGGCGCCGGGCGGAGATCCAGCGCTACAAGGGGCTGGGCGAGATGAACGCCGAGCAGCTGTGGGAGACCACGATGAACCCGATGAACCGCATCGTGCTCCAGGTGACGCTCGACGACGCGCAGCAGGCCGACGAGACCTTCACCATGCTGATGGGCGACCTGGTGCCGCCGCGCAAGCGCTTCATCCAGACCCACGCGCTCGAGGTGAGGAACCTGGATATCTAGTCTCTAGTCAAGAAGGGGAGTGGGGGTGTGACGGTTTCGCCGCACACCTCCGCTCCCCTTTCTGATTCGAGCGGCGGTGGCCCGGTGCGCGGGCTTGGGCACAGTTGCGAACTGTACCTTACTGAGCTATAGTGTGCAGAAATTCTGCAACGCTCGGGGGATGAGCATTATGGACGCAAGCGTGCAAGTGCGCGATCGTGGCGTACTCACACTGCCAGCCGAGCTTCGTGAGAAGTACGGCATCCGGCCGGGCGATACCTTCCGGCTGCTCGATCTCGACGGCATCTTCGTGCTCACGCCGATGGTGCCGATGGTGCCGGAGCTTGCGCGCGAGATCGAGCGGGCGAGGATCGAAGCAGGCTTGAGCACCGAGGATCTTCTGCGCGGTCTACGTGAGCAGCGCGAGCGCTACCGGGCCGAGCGCTATGGCGACCGTCCCTAAACCGCGTGTCTTTATTGACTCGGACGTGCTGTTTGCGGGCGCAGCCTCGCCGTCGCAGCACGGTGCGAGCCTGGTTGTGCTGCGGATGGCCGAGATCACGCTGATCGACGCTGTTGCCTCCGAGCAAATGATCGCTGAGGTCGAGCGTAACCTCGCGGACTTCCTTCCCGCCGTACTGCCGACGTTCCGCCAGCTCGTCAGCCGCTGCCTGCGCATTGTAGCGGACCCGACGCTTGATGAGCTAGAGGTCTGCCGCGGGCTGGGCGATCCGAAAGGTTCGCCCATCCTTGCAGCCGCCGTGCGCGAAGGGTGCCCCTGGCTGGTGACGTTCAATGTGCGGCACTTCCAGCCTGGCCACCCGTCGGTCACGGTCGCACGCCCCGGCGAATTTGTGCAGCACGTGCGAGCGCTGCTAGCGTTCCTTTCGCCTGGAGAGACGCCCTGAGCTCTCCTGCGTGAGCAGCGCGAGCGCCACCAGCACAGTGGCAACGGCCCCTAAGCGCGCCCGGCGCGCTCGCGGCCGTACTGCTCGATCTCGCCGAGGAAGCGCGACGGCCTGGCCTGCTGCCCGCGCACCCGGCCGGCGGCCCACGAGAGGTACAGCCGCTCCCCGGCGCGGGTGATCGCCACGTAGCACAGCCGCCGCTCCTCCTCCACGCCCTCCAGCGTGCCCAGGCTGCGCTCGTGCGGCAGCGTGCCCTCCTCCAGCCCGGCCACGAAGACGATCGGCCACTCCAGGCCCTTGGCGGCGTGGATCGTCAGCAGCTGCACCTGGTCGCGCTCGTCGTCCTCGTCGTCGGCGCTGGTGAGCAGCGCCACCTCCTGCAGGAACTCGCTCAGCGTGTTGTGCTCGCCGGCGGCCTCCACCAGCTCCTGCAGGTGGGCGCGGGCGTCGGGCAGCTCCTCGGGCGAGAGGCGCTCGTGGAGCGCGGCCATGTAGCCGCTGGTCTCCAGCACGTCCCCGAGCAGGTTGTCCGGCGTGAAGGTCCGCGCGTAGCGGCGCCAGCGGGCCAGCAGGCTGGCGAGCAGCCGCGCGCCGGAGACCGCCTTCGGCGAGAGCTGGTCGAGCGCCTCGGGGTGGCTGAGCGCCTCGGAGAGCGGCAGCCCGCTCTGGGCGGCGAAGGCGGACAGCGTGGCGAGCGCCTGGGCGCCGAGGCCGCGCGCCGGGGTGTTGGCGATGCGGGTGAGGCTCAGGTTGTCCGCGGGGTTGTTGATCACCCGCAGGTAGGCGAGCGCGTCGCGCACCACCGCGCGGTCGTAGAACCCGGTGCTGCCGCGCACGCTGTACGGTATGCGGGCGTGCCGCAGCGCCTGCTCGAACGAGCGGCTCATGTGGCGGGTGCGGTAGAGCACGGCGATCTCGCGGCACCTGCGCCCCTGGCGCAGCAGGTCGCCGATGCAGCGGGCGATCTGCTCGGCCTCGTCCCTGGCGTCCCGGGCGTCGAAGATCTGTATGGCCGGGGCGTGGCGCGCCCCGATGCGCTCGCCCGGCCCGGGCTGCGACGCCGCGCGCAGCGCCATCGGCGCGACGACCTTCGAGTGGCGGATGATCGCGTAGGCGGCGTCCAGGATCGACTGGCGGCTGCGGTAGTTGGTCCTGAGCTCGACCACCTGCGCCTCGGGGAAGTCGTGCTGGAAGCGCCCGATGATCGTGTGGTCGGCGTTGCGGAAGCCGTAGATCGACTGCATCCCGTCGCCGACCACGAACAGCGAGCGCGGCCGGCCGGCGTACGGGCGCGAGAGCAGCTCGACGAGCGCGTGCTGCGAGGAGTCGGTGTCCTGGTACTCGTCCACCAGGATGTGGCGCCAGCGCTCCTGGTACTCCTCGAGCACCTCGGGGTGCTCGGTGAACAGCCGGTGCGTGAGCAGGATCAGGTCGTCGAAGTCGAGCGCGTTGGCCTGCTCGAGCGCCCGCTGGTAGCGGCGGTAGCACGCCGCCACGTAGGCGTCCAGCGGGTCGCCCGCGAAGCGCGCCGCCAGGCGCGGGGTGAGCAGCCGGCTCTTGGCGCGCGAGATGCGGCGCAGCAACTCCTCGGGCTCGAGCAGCGACGCGCCGCGGGGGACCGTCACCGCGCTGAGCGCCTCGGCGGCGATCTGCAGCTGCTCGTCGGCGGCGTAGATCGTGAAGTCGCCGGTGTAGCTGCCGATCCGGCCGGCGATCTCGGCGCGCAGGATTCGGGCGCAGATGGCGTGGAAGGTGCCGGTGGTGAGCCCGCGCACCCGCTGGCCGAGCAGCGAGCGCAGGCGCTCGCGCATCTCGCGGGCGGCCTTGTTGGTGAAGGTCAGCGCCAGGATCGAGCTGGGCGCGGCGCCCTGCTCGATCAGGTAGGCGATGCGCAGCGTGAGCACGCGCGTCTTGCCGCTGCCGGCGCCGGCGCGCACGAGCACCGGCCCGACGGGCGCCGTGACCGCGGCGCGCTGCTCGGGGTTGAGGGAAGCCAGATAGCTCGTCATGGGCTACAGCATGTCGTCGAGCGACCAGTGGTTGTTCCAGCGGGCGTCGATCTCGTCGCGCACGCGCTGGTAGCGGATGTCGGTCGAGAGGCGCATGCGCCCCTCGGCATCCGTGTTGACGGTAGCGGCGTGGATCATGTACGGGCTGTGGACGACCATATCGCCCGCCTCGTAGTCCGCGATCAGCCAGCGGGTATCGAGCCGGTCGGCGAGCGACGGCAGGTCCTTGGTGAGCCAGCCGGTGGCGCTCATGTACTTGTTGTAGGCGCTGATACGCTCCTCGGGCGGGAGGTCGCGGGCCTGCTCGCGGTAGGCGGCCTCGCTGCGGCGGCCCCAGGCGTCCGAGCCCTCGAGGTACACCAGCCCGCCCATGTGCACCGGGATGTCGCCGATCGGGATCCAGCTGGTGCAGATCCGGTCGGTGCCGCCGCGCAGGTAGGTCAGGTCGTAGTGCGCGCCGGTGCAGCTCGGGTCCTCCGGCCGGGTGTGGCGGATGAGCTTGCGCTTGTGGAGGTAGGGCGCGCCGTCGAACAGGCGCTCGTAGAAGCGCCAGATCGCCGGCGTGAGGCAGAAGGCCTCGTAGGCCGCCCAGCGCACCGCCTCCATGAGGACCTTGTGCACCGCGCGGTGGTCCTCGCCGCCGCCGGAGTAGATGCCCTCGACCGGGTCGCTGCCGGGCGCCAGCAGCCCGGTGTCGGCGAAGGCGGCGAAGTAGCGCCGGCGGAACTCCAGCACCTCGGCGCGGTCCAGCACGCCCTTCAGCCAGAGGTAGCCCTGGGCCTCGTACTGCTCGCGCAGCTCGGCCAGCGGGCGCGCCGGATCGCTCGGGGTGAGGCGGCCGAGGCGGTTCGGGGCCGCCGAGAGGGTGTAGCCGTTGCTCACCAGCGGGCGGTCGTAGACTGGACTCGACATATGCTGCTCTCCTCACGGCGACCTACGCGTGGCGCTCAAGTGTACCACACCCGCCGGGCGCCCCGGCGGAAGAGGGTGGCGGCGGAGACCGTGTGCTATAATGCGCGGCACCGCTCCGCACCCTGCGAGACGCCTTCGGCAGACGGAGCGCTGGACCGGCACGAGGAGGAGGGAGCCATGAACGACCCCAAGGCGCTTGTGCAGGAGCGGCTAGCGCGGAACAGCTGGGGCCTGCTGGGGACACAGGGCTACGTGCTCGGCCTCGACGCAGGCAGCTACGGTCTGCGCGCAGCGCTCGTCGATCTCCGCAGCCACACGTATGAGTGCCGCCACCGTGAGCCGGCGACCGAGAACGCCGAGTCGGTCGTGAGCGGCGTGATCGAGCTGGCGCAGGGGCTGCTCAGAGACCACCGCGTCGACCCGAGCCGCCTGGTGCGGGTGGGCGCCGGCTTCGGCGGGCCGGTGGACGCCCGCGCCGGGATCGTGCTGCTCTCGCCGCGCATGCCCGGCTGGGAGCGCTTCCCGCTGAAAGAGCGCATCGAGGACGCCTTCGGCGCCGTCGCGCTGATCGACAACGACGCCAACCTGATCGCGCTGGCGGAGGCCACCTTCGGCGTGGCGCACGACACGCAGCATATGGTCTACATCCACCTCAGCACCGGCGTCGGCGGCGGCCTGGTGCTGAACCGGCGCCTGTACCACGGCGCCACGACCACCGCGGGCGAGATCGGCCACGCCGTGGTGGGCGCGGTGGACCCGATCTGGCGCGAGCGCGGGCTCGGCACGCTCGAGCAGCACCTCTCGATCAAGGGGCTGCTGCAGCGGGCCGCCGAGCTGGGGCTGGAGACCAACCTGCTGCAGGATATCTTCAGCGACCAGCCGGTCGCGCGGCAGGTGGTGACCGAGGCGGTGGACGTGCTGGCGGTGGCGGTCTCGCAGATCATCGCGCTGATCGACCCGCAGATGGTCGTGATCGGGGGCGTCGTGGCGCGCGTCGGCGGCGAGGCGTTCTTCGACGCGCTGCGCGAGCGCGTGCGCTACTACAGCGGCGACCTGCTGCAGCGCAACGTCGCGATCGTGCCCTCGGTGCTCGGCGCCGACAGCGTCGCGATCGGCGGCATCGCCCTGGCGCTGGAGAGCATGGGGGAGTAGGCGGGCTCGTGGGAGAGCCCGCGCCGCCCGCGCAACGTTTGCATCCTGGCTTTCCCGCTGCTATAATACTCGGCCAATCGCGCAGCAGATGCGTTGGTTTGCTGTGTCCTCGATTTTGACCTCTTAATATGGGTGCCAGGAGCTTATGGACGGCAAGAATGTGATCTATGGCGAGACGGCGATGGACCGGCTGGTGCAGGTGCTCCGCGCGAGCGGGCAGCCGCAGGACATCGCATGGCTGACCGAGCGCTACCTCGAGCTGCTGCGTGAGCTCGTACTTGCGGAGGAGCAGGCGTCATGACGAACGGTAGCAACGGCAGCAACGGTCCGGCGTTCAGCGGCAGCGCCGAGCAGCGCGCGCTCGCCGAAGAGGTCTTTCGGCTGATGTCGATGCAGGGGCGCTTCTTCGCCGCCGATGCGCCCATCCGCCAGACACTCACCAACCTAGCCGAGTTCTTCGCCGCCCAACGCAAGGCGGACCCGGCCGTCGTGGCGCAGGAGATCGACGCCGCGCTGCGCGCGAACGAGGCGGTCTTCACCCGCGAGGAGCGCGACGGCGATGTGGTCTACATCACCTCGCGGCTCGGCAGCTACCGGCCGCGCGAGGAGGACACCAAGCACATGTTCCGGCAGCGGCTCCACGAGCCGGAGAACCCGCTGCCGGTGGACGACATCAGCGTGGTGGTGACCACCACGCGCCCGGCGCTCACGACGATCGAGCCGGTCTTTATCTCGGACTACTGGCAGCAGCAGGCCGGCCTGAAGCCGATGCCGTCCACCGACGGTGATGGCGAGGCCCCGGCCGAGGAGGCCGAGGCGGCCGAGGCGGTTGCGACCGTGGACCTGACCGCGGAGGACGTCGTGGTGGCGGCGCCGGAGGAGCAGGCGGAGGAGGCCCCCGCCGAGCTGCAGCCGGCCCAGACGCCGATCAACACCGTCATCACCCTGCCGAACGGCGTGCAGATCGACCTGCGCCGGTCGGTCGAGGAGCTGATGGGCCAGTACGGCAACACGCTGCAGAACCTGCTGCGGAGCGCGATCGAGAGCGACCCGCTGCGCCGCATCGTGACATTCGGCAACCAGGCGTACCCCGAGGCGGCGGTGGTCAACTTCGGCAAGAACGACCTGCGCCGCATCCGCGACTACCTGCTGGAGGTGGGCGAGCCGCTGCCGGATACGCAGATCATCGCCGATGTCTTCTACCACAACCCGCGCCAGGCCGACTACGAGTCCTTCCGCTTCGCGCTGAACTACCGGCTCAGCCGCGAGAAGGACTTCGAGTTCGTCGGCGTCGAGGGCGCCCGCCTCTGGTCGACGCGCGGCCTGGCTCCGATCGGCACCAAGCGCGTCAAGGCCAACGAGATGGGCAACCTCACCGGCTATCTGGAGGAGGGCTTCGACGACAGCCTGCGCGACCAGAGCATCGAGTCGATCCGCAAGAGCGGCTCGCTCAGCCACATCCTGACCTTCTTCGAGTGGGAGTACGGCATGCTCCCGTTCACCCGCGCGCTGGCCGCGCTGCTGCCGTCCACTCTGCTGCACGACCAGCGCACGGCGGTGCTGCGCTTCGAGTTCCCGCAGCACTACACCTCCTTCCTGGCGGAGCTGCGCTACCCCACCGGGAACCGCGGCGGCTGGGTGCAGGGCCTGGAGGTGCCGTTCCACGAGTACCTGGTCTCCGGCGCGCTGATCACCATCTCCCGCACGGACGACCCGCACGTCTTCAGCATCACGTACGAGGAGGCGCCTGAGACGGAGGACCGCCTGCTGGTGCTGGACGAGAGCAAGAAGACGCCGAAGTTCGCGTTCGCGAACCTGACCTACGCCTGCATGGTGGACACGGACATGCTGGTGAACCAGCAGCAGTACGGCCGCCTGCGCAACCTGAAGGCGTTCCCGATGAACGAGCGGCGCAAGGGCGTCGAGATGCTCGAGCACGTCGCCGAGACGATCGGGACGCCGGTGGGCACGCGGGCGGAGCCGCGCTACCGCGTCACCGAGCAGGAGCTGTTCGTCGGGCTCAACGTGCTGCGCCCGGCCTCGCGCGAGTACCTGGCGCACCTGCTGCGGGAGGGCGAGCGCTTCGAGCCGGACGAGGAGAACGAGGCGACCTGGTTCTTCACGCCGGAGCCCGAGGACGTGGCGGACGAGGTGGACGAGGACGAGGACGACGACTACTACGACGACGAGGACGAGTAGGAAGTGATAGTGTGACGCTGAGTGCGTGGTACGTGACGGGCGTGTGGAACTGCTACTCATCACGTATCACGCATTCGGCATGTTTGGGGAACTGTGGATCTATCAGCATATATCGCAACAATTGGCGCGCCGGGCCACAGCCTGGCGATGCGCGAGCTCAAGCCGCTCTCGGGCCTCGGCCCGGAGGACCGCGGCGCCTTCTGGGAGGCGTGGTGCCGGGTGCGGATCGAGCGCCGCGGCGAGATCGCGCGGGCGCTGGTGGAGCTGGCCGAGGATAACGTCGACCTCGACTTCACATCGGTGCTGACGTGGTGCCTGGATGACGAGAGCGCCGAGGTGCGCCTGCAGGCGGTCGAGGGGCTGTGGGAGAACGAGAGCCGCGCCCACTGCCGGCGGCTGCTGCGGACGCTGCAGTCCGACCCGTCGCCGGAGGTGCGGGCGGCGGCGGCCATCGGCCTGAGCCGCTTCGCCTACATGGCCGAGATGGGCGAGCTCGACGACGAGTCGGAGGCGGTGCTCAACGGGCTGCTGGCGGCGATCAACGACCAGAGCCAGCCGCTGGATGTGCGCCGGCGGGCGCTTGAGAGCGCGGGCTACTTCGCCAACAGCGAGGACGTGAGGCGCCAGATCGAGATCGCCTACGCCTCCGACGAGCAGCTGCTGAAGGAGAGCGCGCTGGTAGCGATGGGCCGCTCGATGCTGCCCAACTGGCTGCCGGTGATCGGCCGCGAGCTCGGGAGCCCCTCGCCCGCGCTGCGCTACGAGGCGGCGCGCGCCGCCGGCGAGATGGCGGAGGAGGCGCGCGGGCTCGTCTCGAAGCTGGCGCCGCTGGCGAGCGACGACGACAGCGAGGTGGCCGACGCGGCGATCTGGGCGCTCGGCCAGATCGGCGGGAACGTCGCCAAGCGCACCCTGCAGCAGATTCACAAGAGCAAGGACGACGCGCGCAGCCAGGCCGCTGCCGACGCGCTGGCCGAGCTCAGTCTCGAGGAAGGGCTCTTCGGAGGGTCCTCGCCGCGGGCGAAGCGCTAGCCTCCGCCCGCCTGCCCGTAACCTCCGGCCCTCGGCCGACAGCCTGCTAGCGCCCCGGGAGCGACCATGTTCGTCGAAGACCTGCGTCAGATCCACAACACCTACGAGCACGTCTACATCTCGCCCCACCTCGACGACGCCGCGCTCTCGTGCGGCGGGTCGATCGCCAGCCACGTCGCCGCGGGGCGGCGCGTGCTGATCGTCACGCTCTGCACCGCAGCCCCGCCGCCCGACGCGCCGTTCAACGCCGTGGCGCGGGAGTTCCACGCCCAGTGGAACCTCGAGGCCGAGGATGTGATGCAGGTCCGGCTCGGCGAGGACCGGCGGGCGATGGAGCAGCTCGGCGCAGACTACTTCTGGGCCGGGCTGCTCGACGCGATCTATCGGGTGCCCGACGCGTACGTCAGCCGCGCCACGCTGTTCAACACCCCGGTCCCGAACGATCCGCTGTTCGACCAGCTGCGCCAGCTGCTGCACCGGCTGCGGGCGCGCATCCCCGGCGCCACCTTCTACGTGCCGCTGGGCGTCGGCGACCACGCCGACCACCTGATCTGCTACGACGTCGCGCTCGAGGCGGCGGGGCCGTCGCTCGCCTTCTATGAGGATGTCCACTACGTGCTGCAGCCGGGCGCGCTGGAGCGCCGCCTGGAGGCCGTGGGCATGCCGCTCACCCCGCACAGGGTCGACATCGACGGGGCGCTCGAGCGCAAGATCCGCGCGATCGCGGCCTACGAGAGCCAGGTGTACGAGCTGTTCGGCGGGCCGGACGCGATGGCGCGCACGATGACCGCCTTCGCTGAGTCCCGCAGGCCCGCGGACGGCGTCTACGGCGAGCAGGTCTGGGTGCCATCTGCGGGCAACGGCGGCGCATGACACTCACGATCTCCGAGCCGGATAGCCGCCTCTGGGATGCCTTCGTCGAGCGCCACGCGGCCGGCCACCTGCTGCAGCTGAGCGGGTGGGGCGAGCTGAAGCGGCGCAGCGGCTGGGAGCCGCGCCGGGTGGCGCTGGTCGATCCGGGCGACGGCGCGCTGCGCGCGGGGGCGCAGGTGCTCATCCGGCGGCGCCTCGGGCTGGCGGCGGCCTACGTGCCGCGCGGGCCGCTCCTCTCGGGGGAGCCGGACGCCGACGCGCTGCTGCTCGCGGAGCTGGAGCGCCTGGCGCGGCGGGCGCGGGCGGTCTTCCTGCGGATCGAGCCGAACGTGCTCGAGGCCGGCCCGGGCGCCGGGGAGCTGGACGACGCGCTGCGGCGGCGCGGGTTCGTCCCGGCCGAGCCCATCCAGCCGCGCAGCACCATCCACCTCGACCTCACGCCGACCCCCGAGCAGCTGCTGGCGCAGATGAGCAAGGGCCACCGGGCGGACATCCGGCGCGCGGCGCGCGAGGGCGTGACGGTGCGCAGCGGCGCGTCAGCCGCGGACATGGACGCCTTCTACGCGATCATGCAGGAGACGGCCGCCAGGGCGAACTTTGCCATCCACAGCCGCTCGTACTACCATGACGCCTGGGAGCTGTTCGGCGGCGAGCAGGGGGAGCGCGCGCTGCTGCTGCTCGCCGAGCGCGAGGGCCGGGCCGTGGCGACCTGCATGGTCTTCGCGGCGGCGGGCGCCGGGCTCTACCTGTACGGCGGCTCGACCGACGAGGGGCTGCGGGCCGGCGCGAACCACGCGCTGCAGTGGGAGGCGCTGCGGTGGGCGCGCGGGCGCGGCGCGCGGGTGTACGACTTCTGGGGGATCCCGGACGCCCTGGGCCGCGCGGCGGCGGCGACGAGCGAGGAGGAGCGCGCGGCGCTCGAGGCCGCGGCCCGCAGCGATCCGCTGATCGGGGTGTACCGCTTCAAGAAGGGGTTCGGCGGGCAGGTGGTGCGCTACCTCCCGGCCTACGACCGGCGCTACATCCCGCCGCTCTACGAGCTGTGGCGCCGCCGGGCGGGGATGTGATCGGGTGGCTGGGTGAAAGGGTGACCGGGTGACGGGGTGGCTGGGTGACGGGGTGACCTTTGGACGCCGGAAACCCGTGGTACATCCAGAGACATCTTGGTTAGTCGGTCACCCTGTCACCTTGTCACCTTGTCACCGTGACGGGGTGAATGGGTGAGGGGGTGACCGGGTGACGGGGTGGCTGGGTGACGGGGTGACCTTTGGACGCCGGAAACCCGTGGTACACCCAGAGCCATCTTGGTTAGTCGGTCACCGTGTCACCGTGTCACCGTGTCACCGTGACGGGGTGAGGGGAGGTGCGTGTGGGCACCGAGGAGCACCTGACGCACGACGAGGCCCTGCGCCTGGTCGAATATCTGCAAAACGAGCTTGAGCGGCAGCGCGAGCTGAACGCCGAGATGCGCCGGGCGGTGGCGGACATGGCGCGCGCCTTCCAGGAGAGCCTGGCGCGCGCGCACGACGCCGCGCTGAGCGGGGATCTGGAGCGGGTGCGGCGGGTCACGATCGAGAACCGCGAGGCCTGGCAGAGCTATCTGGAGAAGATCATCGCGGCGGCGAGCAGGGCGCGCGGGCATGACGCGTGACGCGTAATGCGGGCCTGCCTGGTGCCGCCGGACACACGGGGGCGGCAGCAGGTGGGCGGCCGCGATCGGGGCCGGAGGTGGCACGGCCTGGCACGCAGCGGGAACGCGCTCCAGCCGACGCCGGCATCGCTTTCGCAAGCGCGGCTGGTTCGGCGGGGGGCGCGAGAAAGGGGGCGACGTGATCCGCGCCGTGGTGTTTGATATGGGCGGCACGCTGCTGCGCTTCGTCCGCCCGGGCGACGGCAGCTGGCGTGCGTTCGAGGCGCCCGGAATCCGGAGAGTCTACCGCTACCTGGTGGAGCAGGGCCACCCGATCCCCTCGCGCGAGGAGGAGTTCGTCGAGGCGATGTTCGCGCGGCTCGCCGAGGGGTGGGAGCAGTCCACCGGCGGCCACATCAGCCTGCGCGCCGCGGACTGGATCCGGAGCAGCCTGGCCCCGCACAACCTGACGCTCGACGAGGCGGCGCTGCTGGAGGCGGTCAGCCACTACGCGCGCCCGCTGCGCGAGGGGGTGACCGAGACGCCCGGCGCGGCGGAGACGCTGGCCCGGCTGCGCGAGCGCGGCCTCGGCACCGGCCTGATCTCGAACACGATCTGGCCGGGCGAGCTGCACCTCGAGGACCTGGCGGAGCTCAACATCCTGCCGCACCTGCAGCACGTGCTGTTCTCGGGGGACTACGGCGTGTGGAAGCCGCGCCCGGAGGTCTTCCGGCACATGCTCGACCTGCTGGGGGTGCCGCCGGAGGAGGCTGTGTTCGTCGGCGACAGCCCGCGCGAGGACATCCTGGGGGCGCAGGGGGTGGGCATGCGCGCGGTGTGGGTGCGCAGCCGCGAGTTCCCGCTCGGCGAGGTGCGCCCCGACGCGGTGATCGACACGCTGCCGGAGCTGCTGCCGGTGCTCGAGGAGTGGGGCGCCGGGCGGTAGGGCGCGGCACGTCGCGCGCCGGTGCGTCTCAGGCAGCCGGAAAGACGGCGCTGCTCCGTAAACCCGCAGGGAGGCGCGGGCGCTCGAACGCGCGACGTGCCGCTCTGACGCCTACCCCCCGAGGAACTCCTCAACCGCCGCCATGTAGGCCTCCAGACCCTCCCGCCGGATGCTGTGGCCGGCCCCGGGCACGTGGGCGACCTGGAGATCGGGCTTCAGGCCGCGCAGCTTCTCCACCATCGCCGGCGTGACGATCGCCCCCGCCGCCGGGTCGCCGGTGATCAGCAGCGTCGGGCACGTGATCTGCGGCACCATCTCCTGCCAGCCCTCGCCGATCGTGCGGATGCCGCTGAAGATCTCCGGGTTGACCTGCTGCTTGGCCTCGGCCCACGGCTCCAGCTCCTCCTCGGACCAGCGCGGCGACTGGGCGCGGCCGAGCGCCAGCAGCTCCTCGCGCGTCTTGCGCTTGTTCTCCACCACCTGGGCGCGCCACTGCTCGAACCGCTCGGTCGGGTCCGGGGGCGGCGCGCCCTCCGGCAGGGCCATCCAGGGCGGGTCCTCGAGCGCGACGCGGCTGAAGAGCCCGGGGTTGCTGGCGGCCGCCAGCGCCGCGGTCGCGGCGCCCATCGAGTGGCCGAGCACGGCGGGCCGCTGCAGGCCGAGCGCGCGCACCAGCCCCGCCAGGTCGGCGGCGTAGTCCGCCAGCGTGTAGCCGGAGGGCGGCGACTCGGAGCGCCCGTGGCCGCGGGCGTCGTACATGATCACGTCGAAGCGTTCGGCGAGGCGGCGCGCCACCGGCAGCCAGCACAGCCCGCTGTCGGTGATGCCGTGAGCCAGGACGACGGGCGCGCCGCTCCCGCGGCGGTAGTAGGCGAGGGTGACTCCGTTGGCGGTGACCGTCTGTGGCGACCAGCTGTCCATGATGTCATCTCCCCCTTCAGACGGCGCTCTGCTGCGGCGCCGGGCGCGAGTGGCGCAAGATCACGACCACATATCCTACCAGCAGAATCAGCGCGAACGAAAACCACTGGAAGGCGTACCCCAGGTGCGAGCCAAGGCCGAGATCGGTGGTGGCGGCCGGGAAGGGCGGGCCGGGCGGCGCATCGGGATCGGGCTGCTGCTCGATGAACACCGGCAGCAGCGGGTAGCCAGTCTGCTGCTCGATGCGCGCGATGTCCACCCGGAACCAGGCGTCGAGCCGCGGCCGCTCCGGGCCGGTGGGCGGGTCCTGCGGGCCGGCCATGTCCTCCTGCGAGCGCCGGGCCACGCCCTCCAGCGTGACCTCGCCGGCGGGCGGCGCGAACTCCCGGCGGACGTCGGGGTCTGTGGCGGAGAGCGGCACCCAGCCGCGGTCCACCAGCACGGCCGCGTCGCTGCCGCTGATGCGCAGCGGCGTGAGGATGTGGTAGCCGGTGGCGCCGTTGTACGAGCGGTTGCGGAGCAGCACCTCGGCCTGCGGGTCGAAGACGCCGCGCACCTGGACCCAGCGGTAGTCGAGCTCGTCGGGCGAGACCGGTGAGCCGTCCAGGGGCAGCGGCGGGAGCGCCATGCGCTCGTTGATCAGCTGGTTGCGGGCCGCGCGCTGGGCGTGGCGGTCCAGCTGCCAGATCCCGAGCCGGCAGAGCAGCGCGACGCCGAGCAGGACGACGAGCGTCATCCAGAGGCGGCGGCCGGTTAGGAAGAGCTTGAGCATAGGTGTAACCTCAGGTCGTGCATTGTATCACAAGGCCGGCGGTACGGGAAGCCGCCGCCTGCGCGGGCCGCGCGATTTGAGACGGCCGGCGCGATCCGTTAGAATGCGCGGCGAGAGGAGTCTGCTTCGGACGAAGCGGAAGGAGATCAGCACATGCGCACAGTCTTCTGGTTGGGCGTGGTCGCCGGCCTGGCGCTCTGGGTCGCCATCCTACAGCGGCGGCTGCGGGCGGCCCAGCTGCGCGGCGACATGTACCGGGACGCCGCCATACGAATGGACCGTATCATCGCCGGGACGGGCGGGCAGGAGTAGGCCATGCGCGAGCGACTGGGGGTCATCGATCTCGGGTCGAACACGACCCGGCTGATCGTCATGGGCTACACGCCGCACCACTCGTTCCGGCTCATGGACGAGGTGCGCGAGAGCGTCAGGCTCGTGGAGGGCGCCAGCGCGGACGGCCGGCTGCAGCCCAAGCCGGTGGAGCGGGCGGTGGCGACGATGCGCCTGTTCCACAACCTGTGCGCCTCGAGCGGCGTTGAGACGATCGTGCCGGTCGCGACGAGCGCGGTGCGCGAGGCGACGAACCAGGCCGAGTTCCTGGCGCGCGTCGAGCGCGAGGCAGGGCTGACGCTGCGCGTGCTGAGCGCCAGGGAGGAGGCGTACTACGGCTACCTGGGCGTGGTCAACACGCTGAACCTGAGCGACTTCTTCCTGATCGACATCGGCGGCGGCAGCACCCAGGTGACCATGGCGCGCGGGCGGGGCTTCCTGCGCGCCTTCAGCCAGCCGGTGGGCGTCGTGCGCCTCACCGAGCGCTACGTGCGCTCGGACCCGGTGAGCAACAAGGACTTCAAGGCGCTGGAGGCCGCGGTCGCCGAGGCGTTCGCCGGCCTGGACTGGCTGCAGCAGAGCGGGGCGCTCCCGAGCGAGAGCGGCACGACGCTGGCCGGGATCGGCGGCACGATCCGCACCCTGGCCGAGATCGACATGAAGCAGCGCCGCTACCCGCTCGACAACGTCCACGGCTACGTGCTGCAGCGCGAGCGGCTCGAGGCCCAGATCGAGCTGCTGCGGACGCTGAACGTGCGCCAGCGCGCGGAGCTCCCGGGCATCAGCCGCGACCGGGCGGACCTGATCCTGGCGGGGGCCGTGATCGTGCACCAGCTGATGCGCCAGGGCGGCTTCGACTCGATCACCGTCAGCGGGCAGGGCCTGCGCGAGGGGCTGTTCTACGAGCGCTTCCTGGTGGACGAGAACCCGCCGCTGTTCGGCGACATGCGCGGCTTCAGCGTGCAGAACCTCGCGCGGCTCTACAACTACGAGGCGCTGCACGCCGCCAAGGTGCGCGAGCTCGCGCTGTCGCTGTTCGACCAGCTCCGGCCGCTTCACGGGTACGGCGACTGGGAGCGGACGCTCCTCGGCTACGCCGCGACGCTGCACGACATCGGGCTGGCGGTGAGCTACTACGACCACCACAAGCACGGCGCGTACCTGATCGTCAACGCCGCGCTGCAGGGCTTCACCCACCGCGAGATCGCCCTCATGGCGCTGATCGTGCGCTACCACCGCAAGGGGGATGTGCAGGTGGGCCAGTACCGCGACCTGCTCGAGCCGGACGACCAGCAGCGGGTGGCCCGGCTGGCGGCGCTGCTGCGTCTGGCCGAGTACCTGGAGCGGCGCAAGAGCCAGGTGATCCAGGGCCTGCGGGTCGAGATCGGCGAGCGGGTGCTGGTGACCACGCGGGCGGTGGGGGACGCGACGGTCGAGATCTGGGACGCGAACCGCGGCTCGGGGCTGTTCCGCAAGTCCTTCGGGCGGGAGATCGAGATCGTTTAGGACCAAGAACCAAGAACCGAGAACCAAGAACCGAGAACCAAGAACCGAGAACCAAGAACCGAGAACTAAGAACCGAGTTCTTGGTTCTTGGTTCTCGGCTCTTGGTTCTAAGCTCACGGCCACCCGGCGCCGGTATCCTGCTTGCGGCCGCCCGGGTCGAGCACCTCGCGCGAGCGCCCCTCTTCCGCCGGCCCGACGATCCCCTGCTGCTCGAGCAGGTCGATCAGCTGGGCCGCTTTGCTGTAGCCGATCCGCAGCCGGCGCTGGAGCAGCGAGGCCGACGCGCGCTTGTGCTGCCGTACCAGCTTGATCGCCTCCGGCAGCAGCTCGTCCTGCTCGTCCACGCTCAGGAACTCGCCGGGGCCCTGGAGCGCTGGGGCGCTGGGGCGCTCGGGGGCCTGGGCGCCAGCGGCGCTGCCCGCCGCCTCGCCCGCTGCGCCCTGCGCCTTGCGCTCGCCGCCCTGCGCCTGCTCCGGCGGCCGCGCGTTGCGCCAGAAGGTGACGATCTTCTCCACCTCGCTGTCCGACACCCACGTGCCCTGCATGCGGATCGGCCGGGCGGCGTCGGCGGCCATGAACAGCGCGTCGCCGCGCCCGAGCAGCTGTTCGGCGCCGCTCATGTCCAGGATGACGCGCGAGTCGATCTGCGAGGTGACGGCGAAGGCGATGCGCGAGGGGAAGTTGGCTTTGATCAGGCCGGTCACCACATCCACCGACGGGCGCTGCGTGGCGAGGATCAGGTGGATGCCGGTGGCGCGCGCCATCTGCGCCAGGCGGCAGATCAGCGTCTCCACCTCGTCCGGCGCCATCATCATCAGGTCGGCCAGCTCGTCGATGATGATCACGATGTACGGCAGCGGCTCGAGGTCGGCCCGGCGGCGCGCGGCGGCCTTGTAGCTGTCGATGTTGCGGAAGCCGTAGCGCGCGAAGACCTTGTAGCGCCGCTCCATCTCGCGCGTGGCCCACTTCAGCGTCGGCACGACGCGCTCGAGCTCGGTGACGACCGGCGACAGCAGGTGCGGGATGTGGTTGTAGACGATCAGCTCGACCATCTTCGGGTCGACCATGATGAACTTCAGGTCGTCCGGGGTGTGCTTGAGCAGCAGCGCGCAGATGATCGCGTTGATCCCCGCGCTCTTGCCGCTGCCCGTGGCGCCGGCCATGAGCAGGTGCGGCATGCGCTCGAGGCCGGTGACCACCGGCACGCCCGAGACATCGCGGCCGAGGGCGACCTTGAGCTTGCCCTTGTTGTTCTCGAACTCCTCGCTCTCGATCACATCGCGCAGCCCGACGATCGACGTCGCCGAGTTGGGGATCTCGATGCCGATGTAGCTCTTGCCGGGGATGGGCGCCTCGATGCGGATCGACTTGGCCGCCAGCGCCAGCGCCAGGTCGCGCTCGAGGGTCGTGATCTTGCTGATCTTGACGCCGACCGCCGGCTGGAGCTCGAACTGCATCACCGCCGGGCCGATGTTGACGTTCTTGACCTGCGCCTCGACCTTGAAGCTCGCCAGGGTCTCCTCGATCAGACGCGACTTGATCTGGATCTCGTCGGGCGTGATCGTCCCCTCGGCGTAGACGTCGAGCAGGTCGAGCGGGGGCAGCGGCCAGGCGCGGAGCACGGGCTGCACCTCGAAGCCGTCGAGCGCGGACTGGACGACCGGGGTCGGTTCGGCGGAGCCCGCGGCTGGCGCGCGGGGCTGGGCGTCGGCGGCGGGCGCGGCGAGCAGGTTGGAGAGCATCGCCTCGATGTCCTTGGCCGGCTCGGCGGGCCGCGCCGCGCTCCTGCGGGCTGGCTCGCCGCCGTTGGCCGGTGCGCGCGGGGCGGCGAGCTCCTGCGTCGGGTCGGGGCGCTTGAAGAGGCTGGCGCGCGTCGGCCGCTGCGCGATCGGCGTCTGGACGATGTCCTCGTCGGCGGGCGGCTGTGCGGCGGGGGCCTTGCCGCGCTCGGCGCCGGGGGGCGGCACATAGGTCGGCGCATCGGGCAGCCGCAGCTGCGCGCGGCCTGCGGGGGCGGGAGGGGCCGAGGAGCGGCGCTCGTACGAGACGCTCCAGATCGTCGCCCAGAAGCGCGCCAGGCTGTCGCGCGTGCCGTAGATCAGCTCGTGCAGCGTGATGTCGAAGGTCAGCATCACGCCGGCCAGCCCGAGGATGCAGATCAGCACGAAGGAGGCCGGCCGCCCGATGGCGCGCGTGAGCAGCTCCAGCAGCGCGTAGCCGAGCATCCCGCCGCCCTCGCCGACCCGGTCGCCGAAGCCAGCGCGGGCGCCGATGCCGAACTCGAGCAGCGTGAGCAGCGCGGCGAGCACCAGCAGCGTGCCGAGCACCGTCGCCCCGGTGAGCGGCGCGCCCTCGAAGCGCTCCTGGACCAGAATGGCGATGCCGAGCAGCCCGAGCGAGAGCGGCACCAGCAGGGCGCCCCAGCCGAGCGTCTGGCGGGTGAAGTCCACCCAGGTGGCGCCGATCGCGCCGGCGCTGCCGGTGAGGTAGAAGACGATCGTCACCGCGGCGAGCGCGATCAGGGCGAGGGCGAACAGCTCGCGCTGGTGCTCGGGCCGCAGCGAGATCCCGAACGACGGGGACTGCGCCTTCTTCCGCGGCGCGCTTCGCTTGCGACTGCCAGCAGCCTGCTTTGCCTTGGCCATGATCCTGCTCCGCTGCGCGTATGCGGCGCCCCCGCGCCGCAGGGGAATGCTCAAGAACGATGTAACCATAACATATGTTCGTATGGGTTGCAACACCATACGGCGGGGCGAGGCGTTCGCGGCGGCGCCTT
>CALJIC010000287.1 GCA_937974195.1 uncultured Roseiflexaceae bacterium
GGCCCTCCGAGATCCTTTTTTCCCCGCTGCTCTGCGGCGATGCGTCGCCGCAGAGCAGCGGAAAGAGAGCCGAGGGAAGCAAACCTTCCCAAACTCCGCCTGGGGGCGCGGGGGCGAAGCCACCGCGTAAGTCGTGCTCGTGAGAGGAGAGACACCATGAAGATAGTCACCGCCCGGTTCGACGACGACGCCGGCGTGCAGCGCGCGATCGAGACGCTGCACCGCATCGGCGTGAGCCACGAGATGATCAGCGTCTCCGGCGGCGCCAGGGGGCTCCAGCGCGAGCACGGCGACCACCGCGCTCCGAGCGGCGCGCCCCACGGCGGCATGATCGTCACCGCCGAAGTCGCGGACGAGGTGGCCGACGCAGCTGGCGCCGCGATGCGCCGGGGCGGCGGCTCCGGCATCGAGGTGCTCGAGGCCGGCGGCATGGGCAGCATGGGGCGCACGGCGCCCGCGAGCGATGCCTCGGCCCTGCACCCGGCGGCCGGCGAGGACTCGGAGGCGAACGACTGGAACGCCAGCGAGCGCATCGAGCGGGTCACCGATATGGGCGAGGGCGCGGCCGCCGGCGGTGTGATGGGCGCGCCGCTCGGCGCCGGCACGACCTACGCGGCCGGCGGGATCTTGGGCGCGACGCCCCGCGAGGAGGCCGCGTCCGACACCGAGGAGGCCGAGGACCTGCTGCAGAGCGACGACGTCGCCGACATGGAGCGCAGGCGCCGCCGCGCCGATCCGGCGCCCTAGACGCGCCGACAGGCCCCTTCATCGACGCCGCGCTGCGGTGGCTCTGCCACTGCAGCGCGGCGTTTGCATTCACTTGCGTGCTTCAGCCCCACGTGGTAGCATGGCGACACCCTGTACCACCTGCGCCTCTGGCGATAATAGAGAAGAGCGACAGATGACCGAACGACCCGCACGTCCGCGCTGGACCGGCATCGACACCTATGCAGATCCGCTCGGGCGGTACACGTACCGTGTCCCCATGGACTGGCACCGCTTCGAGCTGGACAACGGCCTCGAGGGAGTTATGTTCTCCCCGCAGGCCCAGAACCCGCAGACCTTCATCTCCTCCTGGATCCGGAAGCTGGACGAGCATGTGGTGGCCGAGGATCTCCCAGTGCTGCGCAGCGGCGTCGCGCAAGGGCTCGCGCAGCTCCCCGAGTGCCAGGTCGAGTCGGAGCAGGACGGTACGTACGGCAACCTGATCAAGTTCGAGCGCGTCTTCACCTTCCGCGACGGCGACGCGATACGCAAGCGCAAGATCTGGATCCTGTACGTGGACTACTGGCAGATCGTGATGACCTACCAGGGCGAGAGCCCTGAGGAGTGGGAGTACTGGCTGCCGATGGGCAACTACGCCTTCATGCACTTCAACATCCCGCCGGAGCTGTGGTTCGCCACCGACCGCGATCTGATGAAGCCGTCGACGGAGGAGCAGGCGAAGGAGCGCGTGCCGCGCGGGAGAAAGGCCCAGGCATGAGCGACGAGCGCCGGCAGCGATGGATCCGCCGCCTGGCGCTCGCCCTAGGGGCGCTGAGCATCCTCTGCTTTGCGCTCGCCGTCGTAGCTGTCCAGCTTCTGCCGCCGCGGTTCACCACCCACCGTGATGCGATCGCGTACTCGCTGGATCGGCACGGTATCGGGTACGAGAATATTTACATCGAGCACGCCTGGCCCGAGAACCTGAACACCCAGCGCTTTGCCGCGACTCTGGATGTGCGGCTGGCCGGCAGCCGGCGCGTCTTCGGCCTGATCGAGTGCCGCACCGGGCGGCAGGAGTGTCGCTACTCGCTCCCCTCGCTCGGCATCGTGCGCGAGCCGCTTCCGGAGTTGGTTCAGCAGCGCCAGCAGCCGTGGCTGCGGTGGGTCGATCGCACCCTCCGCGACCTCGCCGGGGTGCTGCTCGGAGGCTCTCGCTCGTAAGCAGTGACCGATGAAGCGCACGGCTGTGGTGCTGATCCTCGCGCCCGCGCTGGCCTGCGCGCTCGTGTCCTCGCTCGCGCTCGCGCTGCGGCCGCGCACGTTCGCCTCGCGCCACGAGACGATCGCGTACGCGCTGGAGCAGCGCGGCGTCGCGTACCGCGCGATCTTCTACCAGCAGAGCTGGCCCGCGGCGATGAACTACTTCGCCTACGGCCCACAGATATACCCGTATAGCGCCGATGTCGTGCTGGTGCTTGCAGATGGCAGCACCGTGCACGGGCAGCTCGCCTGCCGCGACGACCGCCGCGACTGCTCGCTCGACGTGCCGCGCCTCGGCATCCAAGGCTTGGATCTGCCGGAGGTGAGCGAGCGGCGGAGCTGGCCGTGGCTGGGCTGGCTCGAGGCGCGGCTGGCCGATCTGTGGGGGAGCGCTGGCCCTGGGCCCAACGGAGTCCTCCGGATGGAGCGATTTCGATCAGCAGCTTTCGCGAGTGTACCGGTTCAGATTTGACAAGGGTCAGGGTTCGCCGTACAATAGCCGCACATTCTCCGAACGCCTAAAAGTGCATAGCGAAAGGGGGACAATGGCTGGAAAGCTCATCGTACCTCGCGTTTGACGTCACGATCCTCAGATTCCCGATGGCCCGAGTAGGGCCGCCTCACGCCAACGATCGAATAGCTCGATGGACGAGCGACTAAGCAGTCCGCTCTACGAGGAGGTAACAGATGGCTAAGAAGCTGAAGCGGCGCGACTTCCTGCGTGTGTCCGCAGTTTCCGCTGTCGGCGCGACGCTGGTTGCATGTGGTAGCCAGCCAGCCGCCCCCGCTCCCACCGCAGCCCCCGCCGGCGAAGCCCCTGCCGGTGAGGCTCCGGCCCCTACTGAGGCCCCTGCCGCTACGAGTGCTCCCGCCGCTACGACCGCTCCTGCCGCTACCGCGGCGCCCCCGGTCACTTCGCAGTACAAAGAGGCGCCCATGCTGGCCGAGCTGGTCGCCGCTGGCCAGCTGCCGCCGGTGGAGGAGCGCCTGCCGAAGAACCCGTACACCCCGCCGCACTCCTGGCTCACGATCGGCAAGTACGGCGGCGTGCTCAACAAGACCTACAAGACCGACGCCTGGGGCACCACCGGCCTCATCCACGAGATGATGTACGGCAACTCGCCGCTGCGCTGGCTCAAGGACGGCCTGGCGATCGGCCCCGGCCTGGTCGAGAGCTGGGAGTCGAACGCCGACGCGAGCGAGTGGACCTTCAAGCTCCGCGAGGGCGTGAAGTGGTCCGACGGCACCCCGCTCACCACGGCCGACGCGATGTACTGGTGGGAGTACACGATCGGCGGCAACGACAAGGAGAACAGCCCCGAGTGGCCTGCGGGCCTCAAGCCGATCAACGCGCCGCCCGACGAGGCTCGCTCGGGCACCGGCTCGCTGATGACGCTCGAGGCGCCCGATGACTACACCTTCATCATGCGCTTCGACGCGCCGGCGCCGCTCACCGCGGACCGGCTCGCGATGTGGGTGAACGGCTTCATTGGCCCCGCCTGGTTCATCCCGCGGCACTACATGGAGCAGTTCAACCCGGTGCTCCACAACGACCAGTACAAGGACTGGGAGGAGCACACCCGCAAGTACAACCACAACAACCCCGACTACCCGCGCCTCACCGGCTGGAAGCTCACCACCTTCGAGGAGGGCGTGCGCTCGGTGTGGGACCGCAACCCGTACTACTGGGTGGTGGACGCCGAGGGCAACCAGCTGCCCTACATCGACCAGATCGTGCTGACGGTGGTCCAGGACAAGGAGATCGAGAAGCTGGCCTTCACCGAGGGTCGCGTCGATCACGCTCACTTCCACAGCCAGACCCTGGGCGACATCCAGGATCTGCGCAACGCCGAGGCCACCAGCAACATCGAGGTGCGCTTCTGGGACTCCGGCTCGGGCACCGGCTCGATGTACTTCTTCAACCTGGACTACAAGGATCCGAAGCTGCGCGCCGCGTTCCGCGATCCGAAGTTCCGCCAGGCGCTGTCGCTGGCCTACAACCGCGCCGACGTGCAGAAGGCGGTGTACTTCGGCCTCGGCGAGCTCACCACCGGCACGCTCAGCCCGAAGGCGATCGAGTACAACATCAACGACCAGGGCAAGCAGGTCTACGCCGAGTGGCGCGACAGCTATGTGAGGTACGACCCGGCGGCGGCCGAGGCGCTCCTCGACGAAGCCGGCTACACCAAGGGGCCGGACGGCAAGCGCACCCTGCCGGATGGCAGCCCGCTGCAGATCCAGGTCACCTACGGCGCCGACCAGGCGCCGGGCGGCGAGCACCTCTCGAAGAACGAGCGCCTGGTCCGCGACTGGCAGGCGATCGGTATCGACGCGGTGCTGACGCCGCTCCCGGCCGAGGGGTACGACGAGCAGTGGCGCTTCGGCGAGATCCCCATGAAGACCGCCTGGGAGGTGGGCGACGGGCCGAACCACCTGGTGTTCCCCTCCTGGCTGGTGGCCGATGAGCCGGAGCGCTGGGCGCCGCTCCACGGGCGCGCCTACACGCTGCGCGGCACGAACTCGGAGACGGAGGAGCTGGACGTCGACCCGTGGGAGCGCAACCCGCCGCGCATCAACGACGGCGAGGAGGCGGCCTACGAGCCGATCGCCCGGATCCACCAGCTCTACGACCAGAGCAAGGTCGAGCCGGATGCGATGAAGCGCCACCAGCTCGTGTGGGACATGATCCGCATCCACATCGAGGAGGGGCCGTTCTTCTCCGGCACGATCGCCAACCCGCCGCGCATCATCCTGGTCAAGAAGGGCCTGATGAACGTCCCGACCCGCGACGACCTGCTCGCCGAGGGCCTGGGCGGCTTCGTCAACCCGTGGATCATCCCCTCGCCGGCGGTGTACGACCCGGAGACCTGGTACTGGGATGACCCGTCCGCGCACGGGGGCTAGTGCCGGGCTTTGGCAGTGAGGATCAGGCTCTGGCGCCCGCCAGCCGGTCGCCAGAGCCTGTGACGAACGACCGGAAGACTCCACACGGCAATCGACACGTGGAGCTCGTGGCTACGAGCTCCACGTGCCGCACCCATCGATCTAAGACACGGTATTCTCCTCCCCTCCGTAGGGGGATCGCACAGCGGGGTGCGGCCTTTCGTACACACCACCTCGCTTCTCGCCTCAGCCGGTGCGCCCGGCGCATTTGTGGGCTAGGAGAGGGACAGCTATGCTGAACTACATCGCCCGGCGCGTCATCAACATGCTCGTGCTGTTGGTCGTCGTATCGTTCGTCGGGTTCTGGATCATTCAGCTCCCGCCCGGCTCGATCCTCGACGTTCAGCTCCAACGCCTGCGCGCGCAGGGCGGTAACCTGCCTCAGGAGATGATCCAGGCCATGCGCGCCCGCTACGGAGTGGACGACCCGTTCCTGGTGCAGTACTGGAAGTGGATCTCGCGCTCGTTCCAGGGTGACTTCGGCACGTCGTTCCAGAGCGACCAGAGCGTCGCCGAGCGTATCTACAACCGGATCGGTATCTCGATCGGCCTGTCGCTCACGGCGCTGCTGTTCACCTGGCTGGTCTCCATCCCGATCGGCGTGTACTCGGCGACACACCGCTACACCTGGCCGGACTATATCATCACATTTGTCCAATTCCTCGGCCTCTCGATCCCCGGGTTCCTGCTGGCCCTGATCCTGTTGATCATGGCCTCGCGCCTGTGGAACCAGCCGATCGGCGGCCTCTTCTCCCCTGAGTACGCATCAGCTCCGTGGAGCTGGGCGAAGTTCGTCGACTTCGTCCAGCACGTCTGGATCGCGGTGGTGGTACTGGCAGTGGGCGCGACAGCAGGCCTCACGCGCGTGATGCGCGCCAACCTGCTCGACGTGCTCAATATGCAGTACATCCAGACCGCGCGCGCCAAAGGGCTGAAAGAGTCGGTGGTGATCTGGAAGCACGCCGTGCGCAACGCCATCCACCCGCTGGTGATGTCGCTCGGCACGCTGCTGCCAACACTGGTCGTCGGCGAGACCCTGATCGCGATCATCCTGAGCATGCCGACCGTCGGCCCGATGTACCTCGACGCGCTGCGTTCGCAGGACATGTATCTGGCCGGCACAATCCTGGTGATGCTGTCGGCGCTGCTGCTGCTCGGCAACCTGCTCGCCGACCTGCTGCTGGCATGGGTCGACCCACGCGTCCGCCTGGAGTAGACCGTCACTGTTTTCGCGAGGTGGGTGCCGTCGTCTGCGACACGCCAGTCTGTTACGTGTTACGCGTTCGTTAGGCCACCAGGTGCGTGAGGCTGGAAGGATACGTCTATGGCAACTGTAGCCGAAGAGCTCAAGCGAACGGGCCAGAAGAAGACCGAGGATGTCGGCCAGATTCCACAGTGGAAGCTGATGGTCCGGCGCTTCTCCAGGAGCAAGCTATCGGTCGGCGCGCTGTTCGTGCTCCTGGTGTTGTATACGCTGATGATCCTGAGCGATTTCCTGGCGCCCTACCCGCACGACGAACTGGACTCAGGTTCCTCCTTCGCGCCGCCCACACAGATCATCTGGGGGCCGGATGGCCCGGGGGTGTACGGAATCAAGCAGGAGCTCGACACGGAAAAGTTCCAGTGGGTGTACACGACCGACACGAGCGTGATCTACCCGCTGCGCTTCTTCGTGCCGGGGTACGAGTACCGCCTGCTGGGCATCATCCCGTCCAACATCCACCTGTTCGGCGTCGAGACGCCGCCCGACGTGCAGATGAAGGTGTTCCTGTGGGGCGCGGATAAAGAGGGCCGCGACCTGTTCTCGCGCGTCATGAAGGGCTCGCAGGTCTCGCTGACGCTCGGCTTCGTCGGCGTGATCCTCTCGGTGACGATCGGCGCGCTCGTCGGCACGACCTCGGGGTACTTCGGCGGCTTCGGCGACAACCTCATCCAGCGGCTGATCGAGCTGATCCGCTCGTTCCCCGACCTGCCGCTGTACATGGCGCTGGCAGCGGCGCTGCCGATCGATGTGCCCGTGCTCGTGCGCTTCTTCCTGATCACGATCATCATCGCGCTCATCGGCTGGACTGGCCTAGCGCGCGAGGTGCGCGGCAAGGTGCTGGCCTTCCGCTCGGCGGACTACACCAACGCCGCGATCGCGGCCGGGGCCAGCCACTGGCACATCATCACCAAGCACCTGCTGCCGAACGCGATGAGCCACATCATCGTGGTCGGCATGCTCGCCATCCCGGGCGCGATCGGCCTGGAGACGGCGCTGAGCTTCCTCGGCCTCGGTATCCTTCCGCCGGCAGTGAGCTGGGGTATTCTGCTGCGCGATGCGCAGACGATCCAGGCGGTCGTCACCTACCCCTGGCTGCTGATCCCTGTCGCCTGCCTGATCATCGCCGTGCTGGCCTTCAACCTGCTCGGTGACGGCGTGCGCGACGCGGTGGACCCGTACGCGTAGTCAAGAATGATGGAGAAAGCGATGACGCAGACGGCTACACAACCGGAGCGGGTCAGCACCCAGATCGTCAGCGAGGACGATGTCCTACGTGTCGAAGACCTGCGCCTCAGTTTCTACACGACGCTAGGCGTCGTCCGCGCGCTCAACGGCGTCAGCTTCAACATCCCGCGCGGCAAGGTGCTGGGCGTCGTGGGCGAGTCAGGCTGCGGCAAGAGCCAGACCGGGCTGGCGATCATGCAGCTCACCCCGAACGTCGGGCGCTTCGAGGGCGGGCGGATCCTGGTGCGCGAGTTCAACAACAGCGAGCCGATCGACATCCTGAAGCTGGAGAAGAACGGCCCCGAGATGCGCCACATCCGCGGCAACATCGTCTCCATGATCTTCCAGGAGCCGATGACCTCGCTCAACCCGTGCTACACCGTCGGCGACCAGATCATGGAGGCGATCCTCCTGCACCAGACGCAGGACAAGGACGAGGCCAAGCGCCGGGCGGTGGACATCCTGCGCAAGGTGGGCATGCCCAACCCGGACCGCATCGCCGAGTCCTACCCGCACCAGCTCTCGGGCGGCATGCGCCAGCGCGCGATGATCGCGATGGCGCTCTCCTGCAACCCGACGCTGCTGATCGCCGACGAGCCGACGACCGCGCTCGACGTGACGACCGAGGCGCAGATCCTGGACCTGATGCGCCAGCTGCAGGCGGAGATCGGCACCTCGTTCATGTTCATCACGCACAACATGGGCGTGGTGGCGCAGATGTGCGACGAGGTGGCGGTGATGTACCTGGGGCGCATCGTCGAGCGCGCCCTGGTCGACGACATCTTCTACGACCCGAAGCACCCCTACACGATCTCGCTGCTGCGCTCGATCCCGCGCCTGGGCGCTAACCGCGGCATGAAGCTCGAGACGATCAGGGGCTCGGTGCCTGACCCGTACTCGACGGTGTCCGGCTGCCCGTTCCACCCGCGCTGCCCGGCCGCCATCCCCGGCCTGTGCGACACCGTGATGCCGGAGGAGATCTTCGTCGGCGACAGCCGCACGCACACCGTGCGCTGCCACCTGTACACGTAGCGAGGACGCCCATGGAGCAGCAGGAAAAGAACGACATTCTGCTTGAGGTGAAGGGGCTGAAGAAGCACTTCCCCATCCAGAAGGGCTTCCTCAGACGCACCGTCGGCTACGTCAAGGCGGTCGACGGGATCAACTTCTACATCAAGAAGGGCGAGACGCTCGGGCTGGTGGGCGAGTCCGGCTGCGGCAAGTCCACCACCGGGCGCGCGCTGCTGCGCCTGCACGAGCCGACGGCGGGCGAGATCATCTTCGACGACCCGAACCTGGGGCGGGTGAACATCGAGAAGCTGAGCAAGGCGGAGATGAAGAAGGTCCGCCCCAACATGCAGATCATCTTCCAGGACCCGTTCAGCTCGCTCAACCCGCGCCTCACCGTCGGCCAGATCGTCGGCGAGCCGCTCGAGATCCAGGGCGTGGCGAAGGGCCAGGCGCTGAAGGACCGGGTGGCGGAGCTGCTGCAGGAGGTGGGCATCCGCCCGGAGAACATGACGCGCTACCCGCACGCGTTCTCCGGCGGGCAGCGCCAGCGCATCGGCATCGCCCGCGCCCTCGCGCTCAACCCCAAGCTGATCGTCTGCGACGAGCCGGTCTCGGCGCTGGACGTCTCCATCCAGGCCCAAGTGCTCAACCTGCTCGAGGACCTGCAGGAGAAGTACAACCTGACCTACCTGTTCGTCGCCCACGACCTGAGCGTGGTGGAGCACATCTCGGACCGGGTGGCCGTGATGTACGTCGGCTACATCGTCGAGATGGCGAGCACCGAGGAGCTGTACTACAACCCGAAGCACCCGTACACCGAGGCGCTGCTGGCGGCTATCCCGAAGCCGGACCCGCGCCGGCGCCACCGCCCGGTGCGGCTGCCCGGCGACGTGCCGAGCCCGGCGAACCCGCCGTCGGGGTGCTACTTCCACCCGCGCTGCCAGTACGCGCAGGACATCTGCAAGCAGGAGCGGCCGCCGCTGCGCGATGTGGGCAACGAGCACTGGGTGGCGTGCCACTTCGCCGAGGAGCTCAAGCTCCAGGGCGTCACCCGCCTCAACGAGCTGCCGCTGATCGAGCTGCCGAAGCGGCAGACGCCAGCCACGCCGGCGAGCTCGCCCACCCCAGCCACGGCGCCGGCGGCAGCCGAGTAGCAGACCGGCGACGGCACAAGGAGCTGACCGAAGCAGGACGGGACACGGAGCTGCACTATGCGCTCGGTGTCCCGTCTTTGTGTCCCCCGCTATAACCGCCAGCACGTCCATCGGAAACTCCGCAGAATTGCAACGAGGCAAACAAGTGGAAGCAGTACGCGTCGCCATCGTCGGAATGGGGATCGGGAAGGCCAACGCCCGCGGCTTCATGAAGAGCCGGCGCGGGCGGGTCGTCGCGCTGTGCGACATCGTCGAGGAGCGCATGCGCGAGTTCGCCAAGGAGCTGCCCGGGCCGGTCAAGCTCTACACTGACTACGTGGACATGTGCCGCGACGAGGAGATCGACGCGGTGTTCGTCGGGACGCCCAACCAGCTGCACGTGCCGGTCGCGCTGGAGGCAGTGCGGCAGGGCAAGCACGTGCTCGTCACCAAGCCGCTCGCCGACTCGGTGGAGGCGGCGCGCACGCTGGTGGAGGCGGCCGAGGCGGCCGGCGTGGTGAACATGATGTCGCTCGCGGTGCGCTTCTCGGCCAGCACGCAGTACCTGGGGCGGCGCGTGCAGGAGGGCATGTTCGGCGAGGTCTACTACGCGCGCGCCCGCAGCGTGCGGCGCAGCGGCATCCCGAGCTGGAGCGCCGGCTTCGTGCAGGCCGGCGGCGGCGCGTTCCGCGACATGGGCGTCCACGCGCTCGACGCGGCGTGGTGGCTGATGGGCATGCCGCGCCCGGTCAGCGTGAGCGGCGTGGGCGGCGCGAAGTTCGGCCCGCGCGGGATCGGCTACTGGGACTTCCGGCCGCAGCCGCAGCTGGGCGAGATCTACGCCGCCGACGACTACGCCGGCGGGCTGGTGCGCTTCGAGAACGGCGTCGGCCTGCACGTCGAGAGCTTCTGGGCCTCGCACCAGCCGGAGGAGTTCCAGATCGAGCTGTTCGGCACCGAGGCCGGCGCGCGCTACGACCCGCTCACGATCTACCAGACGCGCGACGGCGCCCCGGCCGATATGGCCGTCACCCTGCCGAAGGGCCCGGACGTGTGGCAGGTGATCGCCGACCACTTCTGCGACTGCATCCTGGATGGCACGCCGTGCCTGGCGCCGCTCCGCCACGGGCTGGTGGTGCAGGAGATGATGGAGGCGCTGCTGGAGAGCGCCGCGACCGGGCGGGAGATCTGCCTCCAGTGATCCGGCGCTGGGGCGCGGCGCGCCGCGCCCCAGCGAGATCCGCGGAGGGCATGGAAGAGAGCGAGACCCCTTTGAAGATAGGATTCATCGCGCACAACCACCTCGAGGGCATCGAGGAGGACTGCCGCTTCGCCGCCGAGCACGGCTTCAGCGGGCTGGAGTTCAACTACTGGGCCGGCTTCAGGGATCTGACTGCCGAGACCGTGCGGCAGATGCGCGCGGCCCTCGACGCCTACGGCATCGAGTGCTCGACCTTCGGGCTGTGGGGCTGGAACCACATCGCCCCCGACCCCGAGCAGCGCGCCGAGTCGCAGCGGCAGCTGGCGCGGGCGATCGAGTTCGCCGAGATCATGCGCGCGCCGATCCTGATCACCGGCGCCGGCGAGTATTCGCAGGACCTCGACGAGAACGTGCACATGTTCGCGGCGGAGATGCGGCCGCACATCAACCGCGCCAAGGCGGCCGGCATCCGCGTGGCGATCTACGGCTTCCACGGCGGCTTCCTGCGCAGCGGCGCCGCCTACGAGCGGCTGTGGCAGGCGGTGGACGACGTCGGGATGAAGTTCGACCCGGCGAACGTCGACCACGCCGGCGAAGATTATGTCGAGATACTCAAGAAGCACGGCCGGCGGATCTGGCACGTCCACATCAAGGAGCACCTCAACCACGCGGGCGAGGTGGCCGCGCAGCCGGCGGCCGGGATGGGGGACATCCACTGGGGCAAGGTGATGGCCTTCCTCTACGAGGCCGGCTACGAGGGGTACCTGACGATCGAGCCGCACGGGCCGCTGTGGAGCCGCGACCCGCTGCGGCGGACGATGCTGCTGCTGTCGCAGCGGCACATCCGGCAGTTCCTGCTGTAGCGGCGGCCGCGCGCCGCCACCACGGGCAGCTATGGCCGAACGCCCACAGGTTGCGCTGCGCCTCGCGCTGGCCCTGGGCGCGCTCGCGGCGCTGTGCGTCGCGGCGGGCCTGCTTGCGCTGGCGCTGCGCCCGCCGCCGCTGCGCACCTACCGCGACCTGGTGGCCTACGGGCTGGAGCGGAGCGGCGTCGCCTACGAGCAGATCGCGCTGGGCGACACGTGGCCGGACCACGTGAACCGCCAGTACGGCGCGTACGCCGGGCCGCTGACCACGGCCGTCCACGTCCGTCTCGCCGACGGGCGGGAGGCATACGGGTGGCTGGAGTGCCGCACGGCGGACACCGGCTGCCAGCTCACGCTCAAGTCGCTGGCGATCGACGACCTGAAGCTCCCCGACCTGCGGGGCAGCCGGCCGCCCGCGTGGCTCGAGTGGCTGGAGCGGTGGTGGGCCGCGCTCACCTGATGCCAGTGGTACGAACCAGCGGTTGACAGCGCCGTCAAATGCGTGTACCATTGCCGCATCCCCCCATACTGAGCACAGAAAGGAGGCGAGCGAAACAGAGCGCTCGGTCACCCGTACGTCCGCACGACAGATGCCCCTGCCGCAGATGCGGGCCCACGAGCATGCTGCTCAATGGTCGAGCAGCACAGATACACCGACGAGGAGGTAGTTCGTGGCTAAGAGACGCTCCATCACCCGACGTCAGTTCCTCTACCTGTCTGCCGCCTCAGCGGCGAGTGCAGCGCTCGCAGCCTGCGGCGGCGCACCGAGCACACCTGCCACCGAGCCAACCGCCGCTCCTGCTGAGCCAACCGCCGCTCCTGCTGAGCCAACCGCCGCTCCTACCGCCCGTCCAGACCCGACAACTCCGCCTGTAGCAACGGCGGTACCCGCCACCGCCTCACAGTACAAAGAGGCGCCCATGCTGGCCGAGCGCGTCGCCGCCGGCGAACTGCCTCCGGTGGAAGAGCGCCTGCCGAAGAACCCGTACACCCCGCCGCACTCCTGGCTCACGATCGGCAAGTACGGCGGCACCCTGAACTTCACCAACAGCTGGGGCGGCGCCGCCGACCACGCGCAGGTGGTGCGCGAGAGCCTGTACGGCCACTCGCCGCTGCGCTGGCTGGACGACGGGCTGGCGATTGGCCCCGGTCTGGTCGAGAGCTGGGAGGCCAACGCCGACACGAGCGAGTGGACCTTCAAGTTCCGCGAGGGCCTCAAGTGGTCCGACGGCCACCCCTGGACGGTCGACGACATCATGTACTGGTGGGAGTACATGGTCGGCGGCAACGGCAAGGAGGCCGAGTTCCCCGAGGGCCTGAACCCGATCGAGACGCCGCCGGACGAGGGCCGCTCGGGCACCGGCTCGCTGGCGACGTTCGTCAAGATCGACGACTACACGCTGCAGCTGAAGTTCGACGCGCCGGCGCCGCTCACCGCCGACCGGCTGGCGATGTGGGTGAACGGCGGCATCGGGCCGCGCTGGATGGCCCCGCGCCACTACATGGAGCAGTTCAACCCGGTCCTCAACAACGGGCAGTACAAGGACTGGGACGAGCACACCAACAAGATCAACTGGAACCAGAACCCCGACTGCCCGACGATGACGGGCTGGATGTGCGAGAGCTTCGAGGAGGGCGTGCGCGCCGTCTACGTCCGCAACCCGTACTACTGGGTGGTGGACGCCGAGGGCAACCAGCTGCCCTACATCGACCGCATCGTCTCGACCGCCTTCCAGAACAGCGAGGTCGAGAAGCTCAACGTGCTGCAGGGCCGGAGCGACTTCACCCACCACTGGGTGCTCTCGCTCACCGACGTCGCCAACCTGCGGCAGCAGCAGGAGGCCGGCGGCTACGAGATCCGCTTCTGGGACTCGGGCTCGGGCTCGGGCACCGCGTTCTTCTTCAACTACGACTACAAGGACGCCAAGTGGCGCGAGCTGATCCGCAACCCGAAGTTCCGCCAGGCGCTCTCGCACGGCTTCAACCGCGCCGAGGTGCAGCGGAACCGCTACTTCGGCTCGGGCGAGCTGACCACCGGCACCTTCAGCCCGAAGGCGATCGAGTACAACGTCGACGCCAACGGCAACTCCAGCCCGCAGAACGAGCAGTACCGCGAGTGGCGCGATAGCTACGTGGCCTACGACCCGGAGAAGGCCAAGGCGCTGCTGGACGAGATCGGGCTCCCGGTAGGCCCCGACGGCATGCGCACCTTCCCCGACGGCTCGCCGCTCGAGATCCTGCTCATCCTCAACTCCACCGCTGCCCGCGAGGACATCGCGCAGAACGAGCAGATGGTGCGCGACTGGGAGCAGATCGGCATCAAGGCCACCATCAGCCCGGTGCCGCCCCAGGGCCGCGATGCGCGCAAGGGCGCCGGCGAGGAGATGAGCGATGCCGGCTGGGGCATCGGCGACGGGCCGAACCACCTGGTGTACCCGCAGTGGCTCGTGCCGCTCGAGCCGACCCGCTGGGCCTCGCTGCACGGCCGCGGCTACGAGGTGCGCGGCACCGCCGCCGAGCAGCAGCAGCTCGACCTCGACCCGTGGGAGCGCACGCCGCCGCGCATCACCCCCAACGACGAGGCGTTCGACCCGCTCATCGGCCAGCTGTGGGAGATCTACGACCGCTCCAAGGTCGAGCCGGATGCGCTGAAGCGCCACCAGCTCGTCTGGGACATGATCAAGATCCACGTCCAGTACGGGCCGTTCGTGCAGGGCTCGGTCGCCAACTTCGAGCGCGTGTTCATCGTCAAGAACGGCCTCATGAACGTGCCGCGCAAGGAGGACCTGGCGCTGGGCGGCTTCACCGACCCCTGGATCCACCCCACGCCGGCGGTGTACGACCCGGAGACCTGGTACTGGGACGACCCGTCCGCGCACACGTAGCGGCGGCACGCGCCCCGCAACGGACGCTTTGTCCCGCAGCGCTGCGACTGGTTCGTCGCAGCGCCGCGGGGCAAGGAATCTGGGGGAGGCTCTGCCTCCCCAGCCACTACCGGCAACCGAAGCTCGTAGCTCGCAACCCGTAACCCGCAAGGCACACGTATGGCAACCTTCCTCGTCCGGCGCGTGGCCTATATGGTCTTCACGATGATCCTGGCGTCCATGATCGGCATGCTGCTGATCGAGCTGCCGCCCGGGTCGATCGTCGACATCAAGATCAGCCAGATCCGCGCCCAGGGCGGAAGCGTCTCGCAGGAGCAGATCGAGGACCTGAAGATCCGCTACGGCGTCGACGACCCGATCTACGTCAAGTACTGGAAGTGGATCTCGCGCTCGCTCCGGGGCGACTTCGGCAACTCGTTCGACACCGACACTCCGGTGGCCGGGATCATCAAGCAGCGCCTGCCGATCACCTTCGGCCTGACCTTCGGGACGGCGCTGTTCGCCTGGCTGATCTCCATCCCGCTCGGCGTGTACATTGCCGTCAACCGCTACTCGATACCGGACTACATCATCACCTTCGCGCAGTTCCTGGGCATCGCCATCCCCAACTTCGCGCTGGCGCTGATCCTCATGGTGTTCGCCGCCTTCGTGCTGAAGCAGGACGTCGGGCTGGGCTTCTTCTCGCCGCAGTACATCGACCGGCCGTGGAGCTTCGACAAGTTCCTCAACCTGCTCAGCAACCTGTGGATCCCGGTGGTGGTGCTGGGGGCCGGCGCGACGGCCGGGCTCACGCGCGTGATGCGCGCCAACCTGCTCGACGTGCTCAACGCGCAGTACATCCAAACCGCGCGCTCCAAGGGCCTGCGCGAGAGCATCGTGATCTGGAAGCACGCCGTCCGCAACGCCGTGCACCCGCTGGTGATGAGCGTCGGCTACATCCTCCCGGCGCTGGTGGCGGGCGACGCGATCGCGGCGGTGATCCTCAACCTGCCGACGCTGGGCGCGCTCTACCTGCGCGCGCTCCAGGCGACGGACATGTACCTGGGCATCACCATTCTGATGATGCAGTGCATTATGCTTCTGCTCGGCAACCTGGTGGCCGACCTGCTGCTGGCCTGGGTGGACCCGCGCGTGCGCCTGGAGTGACTGGTCTGGTGTCATCGGGAGCGCGCACCTGGCCACGGGCGGCCAGCGGCGCGCGACACGCGCCGTACGTTCTCTGCGTTCTTTTCGCCACCCGGTGAGTGAGGCTGGAAGGATACACACATGGCGACCGTAGCCGAAGAGCTCAAGCGCACAAGCGAGAAAAAGGAAGATCTCAGCCAGCTCTCGCAGTTCGAGCTTATGCGCCGGCGCTTCATGAAGAGCAAGCTCTCGGTGCTCGGGCTGTGCGTGCTGGTGGTGATGTACCTGCTGGCGATCTTCGCCGACTTCGTGGCGCCGTACGACCCGACGGAGCTCGACTCGAGCAGCCAGTACGCCGCGCCGACGCCGCTCGTCTGGGCGAACGGCGGCTTCGGGATCCACGGCGTCAAGCAGGAGCTTGACCCGGTCAACTACCAGTACATCTACGTCGTCGACACGAGCACGGTCTACCCGATCCGCCTGTTCGTGCAGGGGTACGAGTACCGGCTGTTCGGGCTCATCCCCTCGCGGCTGCACCTGTTCGGCGTCGAGTCGCCGCCCGACGTGCAGGCCAAGGTGTTCCTGTGGGGCGCGGACCGGCAGGGGCGCGACCTGTTCTCGCGCGTGCTGAAGGGCGGGCAGATCTCGCTCAGCATCGGCTTCATCGGCGTGCTGATCTCGGTCATAATCGGGACGATCGTCGGCACTGCCTCGGGCTACTTCGGCGGCTGGATCGACAACATCATGCAGCGGGTGATCGAGCTGATCCAGACCTTCCCGTTCATCTCGCTGTTCGTGGCGATCGCCGCGGCGCTGCCGGCGGGCATGCCAGTGGTGCAGCGCTTCGTGCTGATCACGGTCATCCTGGCCTTCATCAGCTGGACCGGCCTCTCGCGCGAGGTGCGCGGCAAGGTGCTCGGCTACCGCAACAACGACTACACCAACGCGGCGATCGCGGCGGGGGCCTCGCACTGGCGCGTGATCCGCACGCACATGATCCCCAACGCGCTGAGCCACATCATCGTCGTCGCGTCGTTCGCCATCCCCGGCGCGATCGCGGCGGAGACGGCGCTCAGCTTCCTCAACCTGGGCATGCTGCCGCCGGCGGTCAGCTGGGGCGTGCTGCTGCAGGACGCGCAGCAGGTGCAGTCGGTGATGCTCTACCCCTGGCTGCTGATCCCGCTCGGCGCGATCGTCCTGGCCTGCCTGTGCATGTACCTGCTCGGCGACGGCCTCCGGGATGCGGTGGACCCCTACGCGTAGGCCGGCGCCTCAGCCCGCCGCCGGGTCACCGGCCCCCCTCGCCGGAGTCGGCACCCGCCAGTGGAGCGAGCCGAGGCCGAACAGCCCAAGCGCCGCGAGCGCCACGAACAGCGCGACGTACCCGGCGGCCTCGGCCAGCGCGCCGGCGAGCAGCGGGCCGAACACCGCGACGGGCGCGATCGCCAGGTTCGCCACGCCGATGTACATCGGGCGGTCGGCCGGCTTGCTGAAGCCGAACACCAGCGTGAAGCCGGTGAGCATGTAGCCGGCCTGCGCCGCCCCCACCAGCACGAAGATCAGCACGAACCACCAGGCGGCCGGCGCCACGGCCGCGAGCAGCACCGCCAGCATCCCCAGCGCCGTCGAGAGCTCCAGCACCTGCTTGTGGCCCCAGCGGTCGGCCAGCACCCCCAGCCCCAGGTTGCTGACCGCCTGCGAGGCGAGCAGCGCGGCGGTGAACAGCCCGACCTGCTCGTTCGGCAGGCTGAAGCGCTCGAGGGCCGCGGCGGTGACGAAGCTGTGCCCGACCATGCCGAGCGCGATCGCCGCCCGGCTGATCAGGTAGCGCCGGAAGGCAACGTCGCGGCGGAGCAGCGGGACGATGCTGCGCACGAACATCCCCACCGACTGCGCCGGCTGGGGCCGCATCGCCGGCTCGACGGTGAGGGCCAGGAAGATGTACGCGACGACCATGCACGCGAAGCAGGCCAGCGAGAGGATGCCGATGCTCTGCGGGAACGGCTGCTGGTCCAGCACCATGGTCGCGAGCGCGGCGCCGCCGACCCCGAGCGCGCCGCCGAGGCCGGCCTGCAGGCCGAAGAAGACCCCCCAGCGCCTGCCGGGGATGACGCGCGAGATGTAGTCCTGCCAGGGCACGCCGCTGGCGCCGCCCCCGAAGCTGTTCACGGTGAACAGCACCAGGAAGGCGGCCAGCAGCACCGACGGCGGCGCATCGGGCGCGAGCAGCAGGAGCAGCCCGAGGAACAGGTACGGCAGGCGCTCGAAGATGGTCACGGTGAGCAGGAACGGCAGGCGCCGCGGGCGGCTGGCGAGCAGCGGGGCGACGACCAGCGAGGGCAGCAGCCAGCCACTGTAGTAGATCGTCGGGATCAGCCCCTGCATCCAGCGCTCGCCGGACAGCCGCTCGACGAGCAGCGGCAGCACGGTGTAGCGCGAGACCATGCTTATCCCGAGGTAGAAGGTGCTTCCGTCGAGCACATTCAGGATGAAGTTGCGGTTGGCGTGACGCTCGATGATGCGCTGTGCTGCGGCATCCGGGTCGCGCACGGCCTCGTTCTCTGACATGGGGTCCTTCTTCTTCGGGCGAGGCCCGATCTGCGATCTCGCTGGCAGGGTGCGCCGTGTGGGAGGCGCGCGCACGCGCTCGGGCCAGCAGGGCCCCGCCGCGCGGCGGGGAGCCGCGCGCCATACTACCACATCTCTTGCGGTACAATAGGGGCAGCCTGCCACCACCGAGGCTGCCGTGATCCACCAGCGCCCCGCCGAGCTGCTCCAGCAGCTCATCCGCATCGACACCACCAACCCGCCCGGGAACGAGGCGGCCTGCGTGGCCTACGTGCGCGAGCTGCTGCTCGAGGCCGGCGTCACGCCGCAGGTGCTCGCGCGCGACCCGGCCCGGCCGAACCTGGTGGCCCGCATCAGCGGGCGCGGCGCTGCGCCGCCGCTCCTGCTCCAGGGCCACCTCGACGTGGTGACGACCGAGGGCCAGCGCTGGCGCTTCCCGCCGCTCGAGGCGCGCGTCGCCGACGGCTACATCTGGGGGCGCGGCGCGCTGGACATGAAGGGCGGCGTCGCCATGATGCTCGCGGCCTTCCTGCGCTGCGCGGCGGAGGGCCCCGCGCCGCCGGGGGACGTCATCCTGGCGCTGATGAGCGACGAGGAGGCCGGCAGCCTCCACGGCGCGCAGTTCCTCGTCGAGCAGCACGCCGGCCTGTTCCGCGGCGTCCGCTACGCCCTCGGCGAGTTCGGCGGGTTCAGCGCCCATCTCAGCGGCCGGCGCTTCTACCCGATCATGGTCAGCGAGAAGCAGTGCTGCCGCATGCGCGCCACCGTGCGCGGGCCAGGCGGGCACGGCGCGTCGATCGTGCGCGGCGGGGCGGCCGCCAGGCTCGGCGAGCTGCTCCGGGCGCTCGACCGCGCCCGGCTGCCGGTGCACATCACGCCCGTGGTGCGCCGCATGCTCGAAGACATGCTGGCCGCGCTCCCGCTGCCGCAGCGCATCGTCTTCAGCCAGGTGCTCAACCCGGCGCTTACCGACCGCATCCTGCGGCTGATCGGCCCGCAGGGCGCGATCCTCGAGACGCTGCTGCACAACACCGTCAGCCCGACGATCGTGCGCGCCGGGGGGCCGGCGATCAACGTGATCCCCAGCGAGGCGACGGTGGAGCTGGACGTGCGGCTGCTGCCCGGCTTCACCCCCGAGGACGCCATCGCCGAGCTGCGGCCGCACCTCGGGCCGGACGTGGAGCTGGAGGTGCTGAGCTTCGAGCGCGGGCCGGCGCAGGTGGACATGGGGCTGTTCGGCGTGCTGGCCGGCATCCTGCGCGAGGCGGACCCCGAGGGGACGCCGACGCCGCTGATGGTCCACGGCGTCACCGACGCCCGGTTCTTCAGCCGGCTCGGCATCCAGACCTACGGCTTCCTGCCGATGCGGCTGCCGCCGGACTTCAGCTTCTGGGAGACGCTGCACGCCGCCGACGAGCGCATCCCGGTGGAGGCGCTGCCGTTCGGGGCGGAGGCGATCTATCAGGCGCTGCAGCGCTTTCGGTGAGCGGCGGGCGCCGCGTTTGGCTTGGCGGCCTGGCGGCCGTTGCGGGCTTCGGCCTGGCAGCCGGAGCGGCGTTCGGATGGCGGCCTGGCGGCCGTGGTGGGCTTCGGCCTGGCGGCCGGGGCGGCGTTTGGCTTGGCAGCCATGGAGGCATTTCAGATGTGGGTGGCCCTGCGCGGGCCAGGCGGCAGGAGGGCCAGCCCTCCTGCACCTCCCGGCAGGGCTTCGCCCCTGCACCCCAAAAGGGAAGCTGTCGTCTGCGGCACCGCCCGTTGTCATGCCCCCGTTGTGCCGGGCGCTGGGGGCCGCGCTACAGCGCCTGGGGCGAGCGCACGCTAGCGCCGCGCTTGGGGAAGGGGAGCTGTCGTCTGCGGCACCGCCCGTTGTCATGCTCCCGTTGTGCCGGGCGCTGGGGGCGCGCTACAGCGCCTGGGGCGAGCGCACGCTGGGCGCGCGCTGGGCTTGGGGAAGCGACACCTGGCGCGCTACAGCGTCTGGGGCGAGCGCGCGCTGGGCTTGGGGAAGGGAAGCCGTCGTCTGCTATTTCGC
>CALJIC010000288.1 GCA_937974195.1 uncultured Roseiflexaceae bacterium
GCGGCTGGTGTGCTGAGGCATGACAACGGGCGAGCGATGGGAGGTGGCGCCGCTTGCGGGGATGGTTCGGAAGGGGCTGCATAGCCCCTTCCGGCGGGGGAGAGCGCGAGAGGGGTCGTAACCCCTCTCGCCCTCAAGCACGCTCTGACCGCACCGCGCACCCCCTGAAGGAGCGATCGGGAACGCTACGGCGTGCGGAAAGCGCCCGACCTCCCGAGGAGGGGAAGAGAAAACGCGGCCGCCTGGCTGCCGCTCAGCACTGAAGGAACGGCGTCGGGTCGAGGTTGACCCCGTTGCGCCAGACCTCGTAGTGTAGGTGCGGCCCGGTCGCGTAGCCGGTGCTGCCGACCGTGCCGATCGGCGCGCCGGCCTCGACAGCCTGCCCGTTGGTCACGAAGACCTGATCGAGGTGCGCGTACGCCGTGGCCCAGCCGCTGTCGCTGTGGGTCAGCCGCACGTAGTTCCCGCCCGGCCAGCTGTTCAGCACCACCTGGGCCACGCCGGTGTGCGTGGCGACGACCAGCGCCCCGAAGGTGGCGGCGGGCTCCGCGCGCCCGTCGCCGTCGCCGTCTACCCCGAGGTCCAGCGCGCCCCAGCGGCTCGCCGGCGCGTGCGTCCCAACCCCGTAGCCCTGGGTGAGGACGATCTGGCCGCTGGCGGCGATCGGGCAGCGCGCAGGGGTTCCGTCCGCCCCCGGCGCGACCTTCGGCCCGCCCGCCGTGAGCAGCTCGCCGTCGAGGGGCACGGGGGACACCGCAGGCGCGGCTGTGGGCAGCGCGCTCAGCAGCTCGGTCGGCGACACGTCCGCGAGCAAGCCGAGCGCAGGCCGCGCTGCCGGCGCTGTCGAGCCGGGCGCGCGAGCAGCGGCAGCCAGAAGCTCCGGCGTCGGCCGGGCGCTGGCCGGGGAGGAGCGGGCCGCAGGGCTCGCTTCGCGCGTCAGCGCATCCACCAGCGGCGCAAGCGCGATCGCCGACGCCAGCGCGGCGCCGGCCACGGGCATGAGGAGGCGGGCCTCAGCCAGCGCGCGCCTGCGCAGCGCCTCCTGGAGCGCGGGCGGCGGGCCGGGCTGCAGGCTCTCGGGCGGGACCCCGAAGATGTGAGCCAGCTGCTCGCGGGTGCGCTGGTCCAGACGCTGGATACCGCACTCGATGGACGCGATGGTGCGCGCGGGGATACCGGAGAGGAGCGCCAGATCGGTGAGCGTGATACCGCGGCTGCGACGCAGGGCTTGGATGGTGAGCATGGCTGATGTCAGCGTGAGAGTCTGTGGCTTCTCCGTGAGGGAGGATACACCGGCACCCGGCCCGTGTGCATGACAGGTTGCTCACAGCGCCTACGGCATCACCCAGCCGCCATCGATCGTGAGCACCTGGCCGGTGATGTAGGACGCGGCCGGTGAGAGCAGGAAGACGATCGCCGCAGCCACCTCCTCGGGGGTGCCGAAGCGGCGCATCGCGATCGCATCCAGCGCCCAGGCGCGCTGCGACGGGGACAGACCGGTCAGCAGGTCGGTCTCGACGTAGCCGGGCGCCACGACATTGGCGGTGATCCCGTCCAGCGCCACCTCGCGGGCCAGCGCGCGGGTGAAGCCGACCAGACCGGCCTTCGCCGCGGCGTAGTTCGCCTGCCCGAGGTTACCCGCCAGCCCGGCGAGCGAGCCGACGTTGACGATCCGGCCGTAGCGGCGGGCGCGCATCACGCCCAGCACAGCGCGGCAGCAGAGAAACACCCCGGTGAGGTTGGTCTCGATCACCGAGCGCCACTGCTCGTCGCGCATGCGTGCGAAGGGCGCGTCGGCGGTGATCCCGGCGTTGCTCACCAGCATGTCGAGCCGGTCCCAGCGGGCGAGGCAGGTCTCGACCATGGCCTCGACCTCCGACTCCACGGACACATCGGCGCGGCAGGCGTACGCCTCGCCGCCCGCCGCCACAATCGCCTGCACCACCTCGGCGGCGGCGTCGGCGCTGTGGTGGTAGTTGACGAGCACCCGGGCGCCTGCCTGGGCGATGGCGAGCGCCGCAGCCCGGCCGATGCCGCGCGACGCGCCGGTGACGATCGCAACCTGACCTGCGAGCGAGAGCATGACCCTCCTTCCGAATTGCAGTGGGACTCTGCCCCACACCCGTCGCGGAACCGAGAGAGACCTAGGCCTCTCTGCTGTGTCACCCGGGCGCGCCGGCACGCGAGCCCTGCCGCGTCCAAGCCGGTTGCGCCCCCTTCCGGAGGCTGCTACAATGGCGCCAGAGTCCGGTCAACAGTCACACACAGGATGTCCCACATACTGATCGTCGAGGACGAGGCGGAGATCGCCGGGTACTTGCGGCGCGGCCTGACCTTCGAGGGCTTCACCGTCGAAGTCGCGGCCGACGGCCCGTCCGCCATCGTTGCCGCACGCGAGCGCCCGCCCGCGCTCGTGGTGCTCGACCTCATGCTCCCCGGCATGGATGGCCTGGAGGTCGCCAAGCGCATCCGCGCGGCCTCCGATGTGCCGATCATCATGCTCACCGCGCGCGACGCCGTGCCAGACCGGGTGGCGGGCCTGGAGGCCGGCGCCGATGACTACCTGATCAAGCCGTTCGCCTTCGAGGAGCTGCTGGCGCGCATCCGCGTGCAGCTGCGGCGCCGCCAGCGTGGGGAGCAGCCGACCGTGCTGCACTTCGGCCCGCTGACCATGGACACGGCCGCCCACGAGGTGACGATCGGCGATCGGCGCGTCGAGCTCACCGCCAAGGAGTACGACCTGCTCGAGCTGTTCATGCGCAACCCGCAGCAGGTGCTCACCCGCGAGGTGATCTACGACCGGGTCTGGGGCTACGACTTCGGCGGCGAGAGCAATATCATCGAGGTCTACGTCCGCTACCTGCGACAGAAGCTCGAGGCCCGCGGCGAGCCGCGCCTGATCCATACCGTGCGGGGCGTGGGCTACATTCTGCGCGAAGACCCGGCCGCCTAACATTGGGTGATCGTCGGCGTCGGCCTGCTGGTGAAGGCGACCGTCAGCGTCGTGCCGTCGCGAAAGGTCGTGGTGCGGATGGTCCGTGTGACCGCCTGCGGCCCCTGCATGCCGGCGACGCTCACGCACGCATCGACGAACGTCTGCTCGTCGGTTGCGACGATCCCTCCGTGGAGTAGCCCGAGCACCTGCTCCTGAGCCAGCGAGAGGCTGGCAGGCGCGAAAAAGCCGGCGCCCAGCCCAGCGATGCTCAGCACGAGCAGCAAGACCAGCAGGACGACGGCCCCAACCCCGCGCTGCCTCTTCGGCTTGATCACCACCGAGTGATCGCGCATGGGGACGCTCTTCACCATAGCTTCACTCTCCGGAACGCATACCGCGACGTATCAGAGCTACAGCGCTATTGTACGACGTGTGGCTTTACGCTGCATTCACCAATTGGTACCCTTTGGGGGCACGACCGGCTGTCTCTACGACGGCCGGTCGTGCTGTTGACACTTTACAGTAGAAAAATCCGTGGAGGGCCTGCGGCCCTCCACACCTCCCCGCCGGAAGCAGCCTTGCGGCTCATCACACCTTCCTGCAGAAAGCACCCTTCACCTGCGGCCCGCAATACCTCCCGGCAGAAAGAGCCTTGGGGTCTGCGCCCGCTGCCCCTTCCTGCGGAAGGCAGCCTTGGCCTGCGGCATCCCGCGGGAGGGACAGAGGCTCTGCGTAAGACCTGTGATTCTGAGGGGAGCGAGGCGCGCTACTCGGCGTCCTCGCGGCGCTGGAGCTGCTCGACGCTCTGCTGCTGGACCCAGAGCGGCGGCACGCCGTACATCGCCCGCTCGGCATCGGTGACGCTGGGGTCCACCTGGCCGAGCGACCAGCGGCCGTCCTCGCGGATGAACTGCGTCCCAAAGCGCTGCGGCTGCCCGCGCGCCAGCAGCGCCCGGTCCCACGCCGCAGCCAGGACCGACCAGGCGCGCGTCTCACCAAGCGCGGCGGCGCGGCGGGCGAAGGTGCGCGCCAGGTCGTAGTGGGCGACGTCCTCCCCGTACAGCATGATGAGCGCCGCGTGGTAATGATCTGCTGCTGTCTCGATCTTCCCCTGCGCGTACAGGGCGACGACGCGCTCGCGGCGGAGCCTGCCGCGGATGATGCGCTCCTCACCCTCGCTGTCCAGGTCGTTGATCTGCTCTTCGGCGAGCCGCTCCAGCTCGGCGCTGGGGCTCTCCTCACCGGCCGGTTCCATCCCTGCGGCCCTCCCTCTGACTCCTTGCAGGGGAATTATAGCACGCCGTCCACCCAGGCCGCCTACTCGTCATCGGGCTCGCCGGACTCGCCGAACAGCCGCAGCCACTCCTCCACCTCCGCCTGGCTCAGGGGAGTCTCGCGCTTCTCGGGCGGAGCCTTGGCCGCAGCCGGCGGCGCCCGCAGCTGGCCGGCGAAGACGCGCGCGTCGATCACCCGCACCTCGCGCTCGTCGGCCGCCTGCCTGATCGCCCGGTCGGAGGTGACCACGGCCCAGTCGCGCCGGCCACGCAGGCCATCGAGCCGCCTGATGATCTGCGTGTCGGCGTCCTGCGGCGACCGCGCGAAGTAGCAGGTCACGCCGTAGCCGTTGAGGTTCTGGGGGTGGCCGTACATGCCTCGGTCGAAGACGACGACGATCTTGCGGCCGCGCTTCGCCGCAGCGTAGCGGCGCAGCAGGAGCACCAGCTGCGCCTCGTCGTCCGGGTCGGCGAGGCTGATCTCGGGGATCTGGCCGATCAGGTTGTGGCCGTCGACGAGCAGGTTCATGCGCACATGATACACCCTTCTGCGGCGGAGCGGCGCGGGGCAGAAAAAGGCCCGTAGAGACGCCTGCGTGTCTCTACGGGCCGAGGTGCGTCGCTACGGCTCGACACGCACCGTGACGTCGTCGCCGTCGCGCCAGGGCTGCTCGTGCCCGAGCCAGTCCCGCGCCCGGGCGCGGAAGGCGTACTCGCCCGCGCCAGGCGGGACGAACACGGCCTCCGCGCTTGTGGAGCGCACGTGCCAGTCCGTCCAGCCGCCATCCGGCAGGCGGCGCACCTGGACATCATATGACGCCACGCCGCTGCCGTCGTCGGTGCCGCCCCAGCGGACCAGGATGCTCCCATCCGGCTGCACCACAGCCTCTGTGACGCGCGCCTGAGGAGCCGCCGCATCCTGCCGCGGCAGCCACTTGAGCGCGTCGAAGCGCACCGGGCGCCCGTCGTCCCCCGTCAGGTCGTCGAGCTCGACGCTGGACGGCCCGTCGCCCATGTGGTAGGTGCCGAGCGACACCCAGTCTCCGGCTGCCGCCGCCTGATCGACGTAGACGTCGGTCACCGCTCCGTCGTGGGTGATACGGTAGCGCGCGGACTCCGTCGGCGGCTCGCCGCACGCAGGGATGTAGGCGAACACTTCGTACAGGCTGGGGCCAGGCAGATCCGGGCTCCAGGTAGCGCGCGTGTTGCTCTCCGCCGGGTCGGGTGTCCCGTAGGTCCACCCGTGCCGCCCGCCGAGGCCGCACGGCGCGTCGTACCACTTCCCGCCCGGCGCGTCGTAGCCCTGGGCGCCGTCGTCGACGACGACGGCGTCCGGCTCGAGCACGATCTGCTCGTGCGAGGCGGCCTCGGCCTCATGCGCCTCCGGCGGGTCCTCGCCGAGCCAGAGGAAGGTCACCTCCACCCAATCGGAGTGGGTCATGCCCAGGTCGTCCCAGAAGGCGCCGTCGGCGATATCGATGCCGTTGGGGTGCCTGATGCGCCGGCCGAACTCGTCGCGCCCGCCGTTGTACCCGTGCTGGTACGCCGCCTGCGCCATCGGCATCCCCGGCGGCAGATCGCGGTAGCGCCGGTTCGGGTTCCAGTAGTCGTCGTGGGTGTTCCACGGCCCGACATCCCAGACCGGCAGCACGACGCTCCGGCCGCGGTACGTCACGCGCACCTGGAACTCATAGCCGCCGCGGCTGGAGAGGACGCTCCAGGAGGGCAGCGCGACGAAGCGGTCGCGTGGCTGGATCCGGTGGCCGTTCGCCGTCCGGTGGCCGACCAGCCCCTCGCGCGTGGCGAACACGGTGTAGGTCGGCGCGGTCGGCGCCGGTGGCGGCTCGGGCGCCGGTGGCGGCTCGGACGCTGGCGGTTCCGGCTCCGGCTCGAGCGCCGGTGGCTCGGTTGCAGTCGGTGTAGCGGGCTCAGCCGTAGGCGATGCTTCGGCGGTCGGAGAGGGCGTCACTTCGCCCGTGTCTGTCGCCGTTGGAGTCGGCGGTGACTCCTGAGCGGCGGCGGGCGAGGCGGGCAGCAGCACGGCTACCGTAAGGAGAATCGACGCAACGACAAGGAAGCGTCTCCGTATGGACATGCAGAGAACTCCTGGTGAAAACCCAGCACAGTGCACCCAGTGTGTCTCGCGGGACGGGGCTGCCCCGCGTGCGCCGGCGGTGGAGCCGATCGGTGCGGAGCGATGGGCGCTGGTGTGTGGCCGCTGGGGCGACACACCTTCGGCCGCGCGGAGGGGATGCGGCCGCGGAGCGCCGGTGCTGTTACGGCGCTCCTTCTCAGGCGCGCGAGGGCGCCCGATTGCCAGATGAGGGGCGTGCCAGACACGAAATACGGCTTTCTAACGCCATATCTGCGCTCTGGACGCCGTTGATAATGACAAGGGGACCTTATCATGCGAGGCGCAATTCTAGCCGATATTTTAAGAATGTCAAGCCAAAATGATACACAGGTGATAGAGATCTGATAGCGAGCGGGCTTCCGGCAGGCTATGAGAGGCGCGAGCGCCCGACCACCAGGCTTCGTCTAACCGACCTTTAAGCGACGACTCACGCGTGTCTCAGCTTGTTCTGCCAACATGTCACTGGGAATACCACACGCCTGTGCTACGCCAAGCGCGGCGCGGGCGTTCTTAGGAGGGATATGCCTCTATGGAGCGATCACATCGAATCGTTCTAGCAGTTGTGCTTGTCCTGACGCTGCTGGTCGGCATCGCAGGCGGCGCCGTGGCCGGCGGAGCGGTGGCGTACTTGCTGGCGCGGCAGCAGCTCGCGCAGCATGCCACCCCCGCGGCGCCGGTGTCCGAGCCGATCAACAGCATCTCACAGGTCTCGCCCACCGAGGCCCCGGCTTCACCGACCGAGGCTCCAGCTGCGACGAGCACGCCGGCGCCGACGGTCCTCCCCGCCCCGCCCGCCGCTGACGCCCCAGCCGCGGAGGGCCAGCCGATCGTCGAGGTCGTCAAGCGCGTCTCGCCGGCGGTCGTGACGGTGGTGAACACGCTTGCGCCGGGCGCCCAGCCCGATCTGGATCGCAGCCCGTTCCCCTTCCCCGGGCCGCGCCAGGGCCAGCCGCGGCGCAGCAGCGGCTCGGGCGTGATCGTGAGCGAGGAGGGCTACATCATCACCAACCACCACGTCATAGAGGGCCAGCAGTCGCTGGCGGTCATCTTCGCGGACGGCAGCCGGCGCGATGCGACGCTGGTCGGCAGCGACCCGCTGATGGATGTGGCGGTGCTCAAGGTCGATGGCCCGGTGCCCGGCATGATGGTGCTCGGCGACTCGAGCCAGCTGCAGCCGGGGGAGACGGTGATCGCGATCGGCAGCCCGCTGGGCGACTTCCGCAACACGGTGACGGTCGGCGTGGTGAGCGCGCTGAACCGCACGGTCAGCGGCAATGCGCCTGACGGGCTGATCCAGACCGACGCGGCGATCAACAGCGGCAACTCGGGCGGCCCGCTGATCAACCTGCGCGGCGAGGTGGTGGGCATCAACACGCTGGTGGTGCGCGGCAGCGGCTTCACCGGCGCGCAGGCCGAAGGGCTGGGCTTCGCCGTGCCGAGCAACATCGTCCGCCGCGTCAGCGAGCAGCTGATCGCCACCGGCCGGGTGATCTACCCGTTCCTGGGCATCACCTTCATCACGATCGACGCCCAGAGCGCGGTGGACTATAACCTGCCGGTCCAGGCCGGCGCGCTGGTGAGCGAGGTCGTCCCCGACGGCCCCTCGGCGCAGGCCGGGCTGCAGCCGGGCGACGTCATCACCGCGATCCAGGGCCGCGCGATCGGGCAGGACGCGACGCTGCGCAGCCTGCTGCTGGAGCACCGGCCGGGCGAGCGCGTGACGCTCGACATCCTGCGCAACGGGCAGCAGATGCAGCTGGAGGTCACGCTGGCCGAGCGGCCCTCATCGTGACGGGGTGACCAGGTGACCAGGTGACAGGGTGACACGGTAACCAGGTGACAGGGTGACACAGTGACCAGGTGACAGGGTGACCAGGTGACCAGGTGACGGGGTGACAGGGCGACAAGGCGTTGGATGGTGTCGCACGAGTTTCCGGCGTCAAAGAGTCACCCCGTCACCCCCTCACCCCGTCACAATATCAGCCCTCAGCCGCTCCGCCACCTCGAACGGGTCCACCGTGATGGTGCCGGTCCCGTAGAGCTCCATCGCGCCCCAGTCGTTGCGCCGCGTCAGCGCCGGGCCGCGGTCGCCGACGCGGGCGAGCACCGGGAAGCCGTCCCAGCGCTCGGGCGCCGGCGCGAGCGGCGGCAGCGCCACGGCCAGGTTGAACGAGCGCACGCCCTGGCGATCGATCAGGGCGCGCAGCACGGCGTAGAGCGGCCCGGCCAGCCTCCGGGCGGCGTCGAGCGCAGGCTCCCCCGCGGCGAGCAGCACGACCTCGCGGTTGCGCAGCGGCGTCAGGTGGACGAAGCTCGCCAGCGTCGCGGTCCGGTGCAGCGCCAGCCCGAGCCCGGCGTGGACCTGCGCCAGATCGTCGAAGTAGCGCCCCAGCCCGCTTCCCGCCTGCTGAGCGGCGTAGCGCTCGGCGGCGCGGCGCCAGAGCTCCGGGCGCGCGTAGTGCATGCCCCGGCCAAGCGACACCTGCATGTGGCCGTGGACGATCGTCGCCCCGCTCTTCGGCAGGCAGTTCCAGGTGATCAGCGGGTAGATCGCGTCCGGGTCATGGGCGTGGGCCGCCTCCAGCCAGCGCAGCGCCACGTCGAGGTAGTCTGCGAGCTGCTCCGGCCCGAAGCGCAGCGGGTGGCCCTCCTCGAAGATGACCAGCCCGTGCCAGCCGTCGTACTTGGCGACGTTCGAGGCGCTGATGGAGTAGCGCCCCTCGATGCGGCCGAACGGGTCGGCCGGCGTGCGCTGCAGCGGCGCGGCGAAGTCCGCCCCGGCGAGCTCCTCCGCGATCCACTCCTCGAGCTGCGCGTCGCTTGCCGCCTCCCCGGTGGGGCGCCGCGCCCGGAGCGGGTTGAACAGCGCCGATTCCAGCGTCAGCCGGTTGACAACTCGCACGACCGTCTGCTCGCGCACCGCCTCGACTGACCCGAAGCTCCGCCGCAGCCACGCCTCCATCTCGGGGGGCGGAAGCGCGCGGCCGTGGACGCGGTCCATGTGGTAGAGGCGGCCGAACGCCGCGCGCGCCGGCTCAGGGAGCGCTGCGACGCGCTCCGGGAGGGAAGCAATCACGAGCAATCCCCGCTGACACGCGGTGCGCCGTCCCCGGGCGTGCGGCCCGCCGAGAGCCTTTTTCCTCGCCGCTCTGCAGCGGAAGAAGGAAGACTCTGGAGGAGCGACGCCTCCCCAAATCCCGCCAGAGGGCGGGGGCGAGGCCACCGCGCACCGCGTGTCATTGACATCAGCACCGTTTCGCCTATACTACCGCTGTTTTGTCCCGGCGTCGCAGATCGAAGAGAAACCATGCCCACAGACAGATCCTCGCTGCACTGTGCCGCGGCTGCGCTGCTCGCGCTGGCGCTCGTCCTCTCCGCCTGTGGCTCGGCCGCCCCGCAGTCCGCCGCTGCGCCGGCGGCGCCCACCGCCAGCGCGACGAATACGCCTGCGCCAACCGCAACTCCGCCGCCTCCCACCCCAGAGCCGTCTCCCACGCCGCTGCCGACGCTGGCCGAGGGCGTGTATGTCGCCGGAGTCGACGTGGGCGGGCTGGACATCGAGGCGGCCCGCGCCGAGCTTGAGCAGGCGCTGGCGCCGCTGCTGCGGCCGCTTGAGGTGCGCGTCGGCGACCACGAGCTGCTGGTGCGCCCGGATGAGATCGGGCTCGAGCTCGGCCTCGACAACATGCTCGACGAGGCGCTCGCGGCGAAGAGCGCCACCCGCATCCCGCTCGCGGTCGAGTACGACGAGGAGCTGCTGCGGAGTAAGCTCGAGGCGCTGGCCGAGGAGCTCGGCACCCCCGGCGAGGTCAGCGTCCTCAAGGATACGGAGCCGATCTCGCGCAGCTTCGTGCTGCAGGGCGGCGAGCAGCTCGATATCGACGCCGCGATCGAGCAGATCGACAGGCGGCTGCGGTCCGTCGGCGGCGTGCGGCGGATCACGCTCGCCCCGGCGCCCGGCGCCGGCGGCCGGCCCGCGCCCGAGCTGCTTCAGCAGCAGATCGAAGAGATGGCGGAGGAGTGGAAGGGCGTGGCCGGCATCTACGTGTACGACCTCGCCAGCGGCCAGCCGATCGCCGCCCTCAACGAGGGCACGGTCTTCTCAGCCGCCAGCACGATCAAGACCGCGATCATGCTGCACGCCTACGCGTACGTCGAGGAGTTCACCCCGCGCCAGAAGCAGGCGCTGGAGAAGATGATCGTCGAGAGCGACAACCTGGACGCCAACCTGCTGCTCGCGGCGGCCGTCGGCGGCGGCGGGACCGAGGAGGCGCTTGCCGGCGCCGAGCAGATGAGCGAGATGCTGGCCGAGCTGGGCCTGAAGAACACCTACCAGTGGGTGCCCTTCGAGGCGCTGGACTACATCAACCTGCACAAGCTCAAGTACCGCTGCGGCCCGAAGGGTCCGGTCGGCCCCAAGCCGCACACCGACACCGGCTGCGCCCTGCGCACCACGCCGGCCGAGATGGCGCAGCTGTACCTGATGATCGAGCAGTGCAGCCACGGCGAGGGCGTGCTGCCCGAGAAGTTCCCCGAGACGCTGACCGCCGAGCGCTGCCAGGAGATGATCGACTGGCTGGAGAAGAACGGCGACACCAAGCGCATGGTCGCCGGGCTCCCGCCGGGCACGCGGGTGGCGCACAAGAGCGGCTGGATCGCCGACATGCAGGCCGACGTCGGGATCGTCCGCTCGCCCGGGGGCGACTATATCGCGGCGATCTACCTCTACCGGCCGGTGGCGCCCAGCGATGCCCCTGTGCCGGACCGGATCATGATGCAGTCGATCGCCGGCTTCTCGCGGCTGATCTACACGTACTACAATCCCGTGCCGGCGGCTGAGTAACGCGGGCAGCGCGGCCCCACCGCCGCGCACGTCGTGTCAACGAGCAACAAGGGGGACGCCGATGCAAGAGCTACCGATTCGCCGCCTGGTGATCTACAAGCACGGCGTCGGGTACTTCGAGCGCCGCGGCGCAGTGAGCGGCACGTCGCTGCGCCTCAGCTTCCCGCGCGCGGCGATGGACGACGTGCTGAAGAGCCTCGTGGCGCTCGACCTGGGCGGCGGGCAGGTCCTCGGCGTCGACTTCGAGACCCCCGAGGACCGCGCGGCGCGCGTGGCGCGCGGCTCGATCCACCTCTCCGACGAGCACAGCCTGCTCGACCTGCTGCGCGACCTGCGCGGGCGCCAGGTGCGGCTGCACCTGGAGGACGCCGACGCGCCAGTGGAGGGGCTGGTCGTCGGCGTGGACCTGGACGAGCAGGCGCCGCTCAAGAAGCCGCTGGTGTCGCTGTACCTCCCGGCCAAGCGCCAGGTGCTCGCCGCGCCCGTGCGCTCGGTGGAGCGCCTCGAGCTGCTCGAGGACCGCGCCGCCGAGGATCTGTCCTACTTCCTGCGCGCCTCGCAGGGCGAGGAGGAGCGCCGCGCGGCCACCCTGCGCCTCTCCGAGGGCGACCACGACCTGCTGGTCGGCTATGTCGCGCCCGCCCCGGCCTGGCGGGTGAGCTACCGCATCTTGGTCGAAGAGGCGGCCGCGGACGACCAGCCGCCGCCTGCCGATGCAGCGGGCGAAGGATCGCACGCCGTCGGCCGGGAGACGTCCGTGCTGCTCCAGGGCTGGGGCCTGTTCGACAACCAGCTAGAAGAGGACCTGGAGAATGTCGAGCTGACGCTCGTGGCGGGGATGCCGGTCTCGTTCCGCTACCGGCTCTACGAGCCTCACACGCCCGAGCGGCCGCTGGTGCAGGACGAGACGCGCACCGTCGCCGCGCCGGTGGAGTTCGGCGCGCTGCCGCCCCCGGCTGTCCCGGCGCCTGCGGCCGCGCCCAGGCTGAAGCGGGCGTACGGCGCGCACGTGGCCGATGAGGAGATGGCCAGTCCGGCTCCGATGGCCTTCTCGATCGACGCGACCGAGGCGACGACGCAGGCCGCGAGCGCGGGCGAGGAGCGCGGCGCGCTGTTCCAGTACCAGGTCAGCAGCCCGGTCAGCGTCTCGCGCGGCCAGTCGGCGATGGTGCCGATCGTCAGCCAGCGCAGCGCCGGGCGCAAGGAGCTGCTCTACAACGGCGCCAAGCTCGCGCGCCACCCGGTGGCCAGCATCCGCATGCGCAACGACACCGGCCTGACGCTGGAGCGCGGCCCGGTGACGGTGCTCGAGCAGGGCGACTACGCCGGCGAGGCGGTGCTGCCCTTCACCCGCCCGGGAGGCGAGCTGATCGTGCCCTACGCCGTCGAGCTCGGCATCACCGTCGTCGAGGAGCACAGCTCCGAGCGGCAGACCGCCGGGCTCAGCGTGCGCGACCAGTACCTGCTGATCGAGGAGTGGGACGTCCGGCGCCGGCTGTACCGCATCACCAGCACCCTCAGCGCGCCGGCCGAGGTGACGATCGAGCAGCCGCTCATGCCCGGCTACGAGCTCTTCGACACGCCCCAGCCCGGCGAGCAGGCGCAGGGGCTGGCGCGCTGGGCGGTGACCTGCGCCGCTGGCGCGGAGACCGTCTTCACCGTCCAGCAGCGCAGCAAGACGACGCGCCACGAGCACGTGCGCGGGATCAGCGGCCCGCAGCTGCGCGACTACCTGCGCGGCCGCTTTCTGGACGAGGCGACCTTCCGCGGGCTCGCCGCGGTGCTCGCGCTCTACGGTCAGATCGAGAAGGCCCAGGCCCGGCTGCAGGAGATCGAGCGCGAGCGCCAGCCGATCTACAAGCGCCAGCAGCAGACCCAGCAGAGCCTCACGCCGCTCGGCCGCGAGGGCGACGAGGGCGCGCTGCGGGCGCGCTACGTCGCGCTGCTCGGCGAGCTCGAAGATCAGCTCAGCGCCCTGGCCGCCGAGGAGCAGCGCCTGCGGGACGAGATCGCGCAGCTCGAGCAGCGGGCCGCGCAGGCGCTCGCCGCGCTCTCTCGCTGAACATCCCGCGCGCGGCACGTCCGCGCACGCGCGGTCACGAGGCGGGGCGCATCCTTGAAAGCCGGAGCGCGATCTCGCGCAGCAGCGGGAACTCGGCGTCCCACCCCTGCTCGACGCCCTGCCAGAACTCGTCCAGCGCGCGGCTGCCGGCGCGCTCATACTGAAGCGCCTGCGCCAGCATCTCGATGCGGTCGAGCGCCTTGACCAGCCGCGCCTCGCGGCTCGCCCCCGCCGCATACTCCTCCCACAGCGCGAGATAGTCGGCGCCATCCGCCAGCCCGCCGAAGATCTCGGCCAGCGCGCTCCGCTCGGCCAGCTGCTTCGCCTCAGCGCCGAGGTGCGGCCGCGCCGAGGCCGGCAGGTCGCCCAGCAGCGCCTCGGCCATGTCGTGGACGAGCGCCATCGCGAGCAGGCGGCCCCGGTCGACGCCGCCGACCGCATCCCCGACCACCAGCGCCAGCAGCGCCACGCCGTACGTGTGCTCCGCCACGCTCTCGGCCGGCGCGACTCCGCGCTGCAGCCAGCCCGTGCGCGGCAATCGCTTCAGCGCGGCGATCCGGTCGCACAGCGCGATGATCGTCTCTGTCTCCGGGTGCGTCATTGTTCCTCCGGCTGGCTCAGGCCCGGCGGCCGGGCGCCCGCTGGGCGTCGCTGCAGGCGTCCTCTACCACACATAGTAGCATTCGCATACAAATCGACTCGGTTGGAGTGTTGTTGCGCACACATCGCTCGAGTATAATGGCCGCAATGCGCGGGCGCTACGCCGCTCGCCCGTACCGGTTCTACAGCGCCGCCCGGGTGCGCGAACAGACTGCATGGAAGAGATACTCATCATTGATGATAGCAAGCAGATCTGTTCTATGCTGGCAGAGTACGTGCTGCCCGAGCTCGGGTACCGCTCGACGATTGCCAACACCGGCCGCCAGGGCCTGCAGCTTCTGCGCCAGCGCCTCCCCGATCTGATCCTGCTTGACCTGCAGCTCCCCGACATCAGCGGGCTTGACCTGCTGCGCCTGATCGCGCAGGAGGGCTACGACGTGCCGGTCATCCTCATGACCGCCCACGGCTCCGAGGCGATCGCCGTCGAGGCGTTCCGGCTCGGCGCGCGCAACTACCTGATCAAGCCCTTCAGCGAGACCGAGGCCCAGGCGGTGATCGACCAGGCGCTGCGCGAGCGCCGCCTCACCCGCGAGAAGGACCAGCTGACGCGCAACCTGCGCCAGCGCGTCCAGGAGCTGACCGTGCTCTACTCGATCGGCAAGTCGGTCAGCGCGCTGCTGGACCAGGAGGAGCTGCTGGTGCGGATCGTCGAGGCCGGCGTGTATATCACCCGCGCCGAAGAGGGCTTCCTGCTGCTGCGCGACCCGTACCGCAACGAGCTGTACCTGCGGGCGGCCAAGAACCTCGGCGAGCAGCGCGCGCAGCGGCTGCGCCTGCCGATCGACGACGGGATCGCGGGCCAGGTGATCCGCACCGGCAAGCCAGTGCGCCTCGACAAGGCCAGCAGCAACACCCCGCTCAAGGTCAAGACCGGCTTCCTGGTGCGCGCCATCCTGCAGGTGCCGCTCATGGTCGGCAGCAATGTGATCGGCGTGCTCGCGGTGGACAACCAGCAGTCCGAGCGCACCTTCAACGAGAACGACCAGTACCTGCTCTCGGCGCTGGCCGACTACGCGGCGATCGCGATCGAGAACGCCCGCCTCTACGAAGAGGTGAAGGCCAGCGAGGCACGCTACCGCGACCTGTTCGCCAACGCGAACGACCTGATCTTCACGCTGGACCGCGAGCTCACGGTGCTGAGCGTCAACAAGGTTGGCCCCAGCCTCACCGGGCTGCCGGAGTCGCAGATCCTCGGGCGCCCGCTGCGCGAGCTGAGCGTGCCGGAGGCCTGGGGCGCCAGCGCGCAGCAGTTCGCCAGCCTGCTCGCCGGGCGCACGATCCAGCCCTTCGAGCTGCAGCTGCGCGGCCGCGATGAGACGACGCTGCTGCTGGAGGTCAGCGCCCGGCTGGTGCGCGACGGCCAGCGCGGCGATATCATCCACTGCATCGCCCGCGACCTGACCGAGCGGCGCAAGCTCGAGCAGCAGCTGCTGCGCTCCGAGAAGCTCTCGGCGATCGGGCAGCTCGTGGCCGGCGTGGCCCACGAGGTGAACAACCCGCTCACCAGCATCTCCGGCTACACCCAGCTCCTGCTGCGCGACCCGGACCTGCCCGAGCGCGTCCACGAGGACCTGCAGCAGATCAACTCCCAGGCCGAACGCGCCGCGCGGATCGTGCAGAACCTGCTGCTCTTCGCCCGCGAGCACAAGCCGCAGCGCCTGCTGATCGATATCAACGAGACGATGCGCTCCACGCTCTCGCTGCGCGCCTACCAGCTGCGCGTGGATAACATCCGCGTCGTCACCGATCTCGACCCCGAGCTGCCGCACACGGTCGCCGACCCGTTCCAGCTGCAGCAGGTGTTCCTGAACCTGATCAACAACGCGAACCACGCCATGACCCAGCGCGGCGGGCAGGGGACCCTGACGCTGCGGACAGCCAGCGTGCCGCCGTCCGAGACGGTCTCCGGGCGCCCGATGATCCGCGTCTCGGTCTCCGACACCGGGATCGGCATCCCCGAGCGCGATCTCAACCGCATCTTCGACCCCTTCTTCACGACCAAGCCGGTCGGGCAGGGCACCGGGCTCGGCCTCTCGATCTGCTTCGGCATCGTGCAGGAGCACGGCGGCCGGATCTGGGCCGAGAGCGAGGTGAACGTCGGCACGACGGTTCACGTCGAGCTGCCGATCCTGCACGAGTACGAGCCGCTCGTCGACGAGGACCCGCCCGACGATGTGCCGGAGCTCGAGCCGCAGCTGCGCTGCAGAGTGCTCGTGGTGGACGACGAGGAGCCGGTCGGGCAGCTCCTGGCCCGGCTGCTGACCCAGCTCGGGTGCCAGCCGACCGTGGTGCAGAGCGGCGCGGAGGCGCTCCAGATCCTGGCGCACGAGCACTTCGACCTGATCCTGAGCGACGTCAAGATGCCGGGGATGAACGGCTTCGAGCTGCACCAGGCCATTCTCGCGCGGGACCCGGATCTCGCCGCGCGAGTCATCTTCGTCACCGGCGACACGCTGAACGTGGACACGCAGGCGCAGATCGCGCAGACCGGCAACCCCTCGCTGGCGAAGCCCTTCCAGATCGAGCGGCTGGAGACGCTGGTGCGGGCGCTGCTCACCGGCGGCCGTGTCGATCAGCACCACTAGCCCCGCTCGCCCGAAAGACCCCCAACAGCCCGCAAAACCCCGTGGCTCTCCCTTCCAAGAAGTAGTACAATAGGGGCGAAGATCGCACTGCAGGACGCATAACGCCCTCTCATACGCTCCGGCACCGGTACAGTACCTCCCGCGACGCGCATCCCCCTGCGGGCCGCGCACAGGGTTACACACGGAGGTCGAGACTGTGGAATCACCGTTCGCGCAAGCGATCGCATCTATCGCCACCGACAACCGCCTTGGCGCGGCGCAGATAGCCGAGCGCGCCGCCGATATCTTGCTGAAGCGCGCGACGGCGGGCGAGCCGGCGTCGCCCGATGCCTTCCGCCAGGAGCTGCTTGCCACCGGCTGGGCGCTGATACAGGCGCAGCCGGCGATGGCACCCCTGGTGAACCTGGTCAATGCCGTGCTCTGGAAAGCGGAGGAGAGCGATTCGCCGCGCGAGCTGCGCAGCGCCGTCGCGCAGGCCACCGAAGCGTTCAAGCGCCAGCTCAAGCAGCACGCCGTGCACGTCGCCGAAGGCGCCCTGGCGCTGATCAACGACGGCCAGACGATCGTGACCATCTCCTACAGCACGACGGTGCTCAGGGCGCTGGTGCACGCCCAGCGGGCCGGGCGGCGCTTCAGCGTGATCTGCGCCGAGTCGCGCCCGGTCTTCGAGGGCCGGCAGACCGCCGCGGCGCTGGCCAGCTATGGCATCCCGGTGCGGCTCGTCGTCGATGCGGCGGCGATGCACGCCGTCGCCGAGGCCCAGATGGTGCTGGTGGGGGCGGACCTGCTCAGCATGCGCGGGCTGGTGAACAAGGTCGGCACGCACGCGCTGGCGGCTGTGGCCCGCGGCCTGGACGTGCCGTTCTACACGCTCTGCGGCAGCGAGAAGTTCCTCCCGCCCGGCTTCACGCCGCTGCCGCAGTCGGACTGGCCGGCGGAAGAGGTGTGGCCGGACGCACCGCCGGGCGTCACGGTGCAGAATCGCTACTTCGACACTACGCCGCTTGAGCTGCTCGCCGGGATCGTCACCGAGCAGGGCACGCTCCCCGTCGCTGCGATCGAGGCGTGGCTCGCGGCGACGAAGCTCCACCCGGCCCTGGCGGCGCCCCCCACGCACACCGTCCACTGATCGCTCACAGCTCATGCGACTCAACCACGGTCAGTAGTGTTAAAATACCGTAACGGCCAAAAACTGGTCAAAATGTGGCTTGACATCAGAACACTTGTTCTATATAATGACCTCACCTCGAATCGCTTTACACAACACCCGGCGCATGACGCCCGGCGTGCCCCTCCGCGGCAGCGAGAGACGACACACCGGGCGTGACGCGTCTCTGTCGCAGGTGAGGAGGCGGCTGATGGCTGTCACGAGCAAGAACCTTCGCCCGATCGATCGAGCCAACACGGCCGGCGCCGGGCTTGGGCGGCAGCTGCGCGCCGTGATGTACGGCGTGACGCTGGTGCTGGCGGTGCTGGCGGCGTACGCCGTGGTCGGCGCGACGCAGAGCCGGGTCAACGTGCTGCTGGATGACTGGCGCTACGGGCGGCCGCGCACGCACCACATCGCGGCCTACGTCGGGCACGGCGAGGAGACAGGTCAGCCGACGCATCTCACGGCGATCAACCTCAACCGCCAGGTGGTGATCCTGGAACTACCCGGCGGCGATGCCTCACAGGTACGCGCGCTCAGCGGGCCGTACCTCTTCGGCGCCGAGGAGCACCTGACGCCGGTGACGCTGTCCGTCCACGACGCGGACGGCGATGGCCAGGCGGATCTGCTGCTCAACATTCGGCGCGAGCAGATCGTCTATCTGAATAGAGACGGGGCCTTCCGGCTGCCGACTCCCGAGGAGCAGGCGCAGCTGCTCAGGCAACATGGCCCATAGATGAGCGACTACGAGAACTCCCGGCGCCGGGGTGGGGCGCAGAAGAGCCGGACGCGCTTCGAAGTGCGCGAGACCGGCGTGTCACGCCCGCCGCCCCGGCCGCTGAACAACTTACGTGACCCGCTCGAGGACCTGAGCATCGGGCCGCGCTCCGCGAGCCGCGCGGCGGTGGCGCTCAAGGATCGCCCCAAGGCGCCGAAGCGCCCCGAGATCCTCGCCAAGTCGCTCCCCGAGCCCGACGACACACCGGAGCCGCCGCTCGTACGCAGCGCGCGCGACCTCCAGCGCGCGCGCCAGTTCGTCGAGCCGCCCGTCACCCGGTCGATCGACCCCGGTTACGGCGGCCCGTGGGACCTGCTGGCGCAGCTGCTCCAGAGCGGCCCCTGGCTCGCGGTGCTCGTGTCGGCGGCGTGCCTGCTGGTGCTCTACACCCTCTGGGTGCAGCCCGAGCGCACGCGCATCAGCACATACCCTGGCCCCCGATCGGTGCCCATCAACGCCGAGGTGCAGACCAGCTACCCGCAGCTGCCAACCGCGCCGGGCGAGAACTCGCTGATCGGCCCGCCCACGATCACCGCGGAGCAGATCGACGCGATCCTGGCGCAGTACGGCTCGCCGGCGGCGGGCACCGGCCGCGTGTGGGTCGAGCTCGGCATCCGCTACAATATCGACCCGGCCTACGCCCTGGCGTTCTTCATCCACGAATCGAGCGCCGGCACCAACCCGGCCTGGGCCGGGATCAAGCCGGACGGGACGACGACGCACAACGTCGGGAACATCATTTGCGCCGGCTACCCGACGTGCTTCAACCGCTTCCGGGACTACCCAAACTGGGAGGCGGGGATCGAGGACTGGTACAAGCTGATCTCGGTCGAGTACATCAACGGCCGCGGCGTGCACACCGTCGAGCAGATCATCCCGATCTACGCGCCGTCGTTCGAGAATAACGTGCCGGCCTACATCAACGCTGTCAATAATTTAGTGCACACCTGGCGCACCGAGGGGGTGCGGCGGTGATGGGCTGGGACGAACTCGGGCGCGGCCGGCTGGCGCTGCTTGTGCTCGCGGTGATCGGCGCGGGCGCGCTGCTGCTGCAGACGCGCCCGTCTCAGCCGGTGCTGAGCAACTGGCCCGGCACCAGGGCCATGTCCAAGTCAGCCGCGATTGTCGGCGCGGCGCTGCCGCAGGGCGGGCTGAACCCGCGCGTGCCCGCCGACCAGTCCATTCCGGGGGGCAACCCGCTCGGCAACGCGCGCGTCGTGCTGACTCAGGGCTACGGCGTCGGCTCCCACGCGCCCGCGGAGGTCTGGGGCGGCCTCGATCTGGCGCTGGACGGCGATGGCGACGGCCAGGCGGACCCGGAGGGCACCTGGAACGCGCCGGTCTACGCGACCCACAGCGGCATCGCTGAGGTCCGCCTCGACACCTGGCCCGGCGGCAACTGCGTGCTGCTGCACAACGACAGCTACCGGACGACCTACTGCCACCTGAACAGCGTGGCCGTCGCGGACGGCGCCGTGGTGCAGCGCGGCCAGCTGATCGGCGCGGTCGGATCCACCGGCAACTCGAGCGGGCCCCACCTCCACTATGAGGTCTGGGTGAACGGGGTCAACCGCAACCCGCTGGACTTCGGCGCGCTCGACGGGGTGAGCAGGCAGTAGCCGGCCTTCAGGCGACAGCAGAGCGCGCCACTGCCCCTCAGCGCCAGCCGTTCCCGTCCACCACCTGGTTCCCGAGCAGCCCCAGCAGCACCTCGTAGCGCGTTCCGGCGTACTCCGGGTGGTACTCGAAGCGGTTGCGCTCGAAGTACTGCACTGTGTACGCCCGCCCGTCGGCCGGGTTGACCTCGACGAACTCCTCGCTGATCGGGTAGCCGAACACCGCCAGCCCGCCGTTCGCCCGCCAGTAGGCCCGGAACGCCCCGCCGAGGCTGTGGCCGGTCTCGGGGAAGTAGTCCGCGCCCGGCGGTGGAGCGGCGATCGGCTGGAACGGCGCCTCGGCGCGCCGGGACGCCGTCAGATCGTTCCCAAGCAGGCCGAGCAGCACTTCGTACTGCGTCCCCGCGTGCTCCGGATGGTACTCGAAGCGGTTGCGCTCGAAGTACTGCACCGTGTACGTCCGCCCGTCCTGGCGGTTGAGCTCGCTGAACTCCTCGGTGATCGGGTAGCCGAACAGCTCCAGCCCGCCGTTGCGCTCCCAGTAGCTCAGAAACGCCCCACACAGGTTATGGCCGGTCTCGGGGAAGTGGCGGCAGCCCGGCTGCACCGGCGCGATCTCGGTGTACCGCGGCAGGCCCACCTGGTAGGGCGTGGCGGCCTGAACTGTAAAGCGAATCGTGTCGCCGTCACGGGTGTACGCCTGCGGCACCCAGTCGGCGCCGTCGCGCCGCGACACGCCTGGCTGCCCGCCGCTCCAGATTGGCATGAGCTCGCGCAGATTGAGCGACACCTCGCCCGGCCTCGTCGCCAGGAGGTAGATCACGCCGCGCTTGCGCAGCAGCACCTGGCCGGGCGCGTCGAGCCGGAAGCTCAGCGGGCCGCCCGCCTCGGGACCGCCCACGTACCAGGCGTCGGGCGCGATGAAGGTGTAGCTGGGGCCGTCGGCGCGATCCCAGACATTCGCCGAGCCGCCCTGCGGGGCAGCGGTGTTCGCGAGGTACGTGCCGAACGCGCCGAGCGCGTGGTACACCGGCTTCGGCCGAGAGTCCACGAACAGCGCGCCGAAGGCGTCCTCGCGCGGGTTGCCGACCGGCGGCAGATCGGTCAGCATCCACTTGAGGAAGCCGGCGTACCCTTCGGCGTAGGCGCGGGTCGCCACCGCCATCTCCAGCGCCGCCGTCGCCTCCGGGTCAGCATCGTAGGTCGAGAAGCCGATCTCCTCGAACAGCACCGGCCGCCTCGCGTGCGCCCGCCTGAGCGCAGCCCCGAGGTCGAGGAGCTGGTTCACGCTGCCGGCGCCGGGCCGCGGGAAGCGGTGGAGCGAGATGATGTCCAGCAGGCGGCCGTTGGCGGGGAGGCCGGCCAGCAGAGTGTTGCTCCAGCCGATCGTCAGCATGCGCTGGGGGTCGGCCGAGCGCAGCGGCCCGCCGAGCGTCTCGATCCACGCCGCGAGCGTCGCGTCAAGCGCGTCGATCAGCGGCCGCCACCTGAGCGACTCCGGCGAGGCCAGGTAGTCGATGATCGTGCGGCCCGCCGCCGCCCCGACCCAGCGCTCGCCGTCCGCGAGCAGCTCGCGGAAGTAGGCCAGGTTGTTGGCGTAGGCGTACACCTGCTCGTCGCTCCACTCCGGCGGCAGCGGCCGGCCGTCGCCGCTGGCGCGGTAGGCGGGGATGTCGGCGCGGCTGACCCGCTCGCCGTAGAGCGGCACCAGATCGGCGCGCTGGAGCGGCGGCGGCCCCGCCGGGTACGCCGCGCTCGCGAGGTTGATGAACTGCGGCTCGTTGCGCAGGTCGTAGGCCAGCAGCGTCGGGCTGCCGCGGTAGCGCTCGGCGATGCGCCTGCCGACCTCGGCGACCAGCGCCAGGTCGCGCTCGCCGTAGTCGTAGAGCGTGAGCAGCACAAGCAGCCCCTGGCGCGCCGCCGCGTCGAGCACCGCGTCGAGCTTGCTGAAGTCGCCGGCCAGGATCTCCGCCGGCAGCGGCTCCTGCACGAAGATCCGCACGGTGTTCGCGCCGCCGCCCCGGGCGCGGGCGAGGTCGCGCTCGATCAGCGCCAGGTCGAAGCGCTGCCACATCTGCCAGGCCCGGTCGCTCGGGCCCTCGTAGTTGTACCCCAGCACGAAGAGGCTCCGCCCGTCGGCGCGCAGCAGCCGGGCGCCCTGGGCGTAGGGCGCGACGCGCGCCGGCTGCTGCGCGCTGGCGATCGGCGCCGGCACGAGGAGCAGCGCCAGCAGGCCGAGCAAGGCCAGCCAGCTGAAGCGGCGCGCCGCCAGCCTCCCCGCGCCCCGCTCCCCACCATGGCGTGTGTTGACGACCATACGCAAGCATCCCGTCGCTAACTGAACATCGCTTCCACCCCAGGATAGCACGCGTATCCGCGCGTGAGCTGAGATGCGGCTGATACCGCAGGACCAGGCGCCTCACCGCGTCCTGATGCCGTCAGGGCGCGCGAAGGCACCCGCTGGATATTTGATTCGGGGCACGGACTGTGCTACACTACCCAGTGATACTGTGAGCACCATCAACGGCGATGACAAGCTCCCAGCGTTCGTCCCTCTTTGTGCGGGCCGCGAACGCAGTCCCTGTCGATGCCTGCGGTGCCACACCCGTGGGCGTTCTTATTTGTACGCCCTTGCAGGACAGGAGGTGCGTGTCATGACTATCGTCAGCGACCCGCCGACGCTCCTCGAGCTCCCCGCCGGCCTCGACGAGAGCTCCGTGCTGGAGATGTACCGCGTGATGCTGCTGGCACGGGCGATCGACGAGCACATGTGGCGGCTCAACCGCACCGGCCGCATCCCCTTCGCGATCCCGGCGCAGGGCCACGAGGCCGCTGGCGCCGGAGCGGCGTTCGCGCTCCGCCCCGGTAAGGACTTCGTACTCCCCTACTACCGCGACATGACGGTCGCCCTGGCCATGGGAATGACCGCGCGCGACATGCTGCTGGCCATCTTCGCCCGCGCCGAGGACCCCGCCAGCGGCGGCCGCCAGATGCCCTGCCACTTCAGCAGCCGCAGGCACCGCATCATCACCCAGTCCAGCGTCGTCGCCACCCAGGTCCCGCACGCGGCGGGGGTGGCGCTCGCCGAGCGCATGCGCGGCGGCGACGCGGTGGTGTGGGTCTCGTTCGGCGAGGGCTCGACGAGCCAGGGCGACTGGCACGAGGGCGTCAACCTGGCCGCCGTCCACCGGCTGCCGGTGATCTTCCACTGCGAGAACAACCAGTACGCCATCTCGGTGCCCGCAAGCCAGCAGATGGCCGTGCCGAGCGTCGCGGCGCGCGCCGCGGCCTACGGCATCCCCGGCGTCTCGGTGGACGGCACCGACCCGCTGGCGGTGTATGCGGCAACCCGCGAGGCTGTGGAGCGCGCGCGCGAGGGCGGCGGCCCGACGCTGATCGAGGCGCGCTGCCTCCGCCTCACGCCGCACACCAGCGACGACAACGACAAGACCTACCGGCCTGCCGAGGAGCTCGCCGGGCTGCGGGAGCGCGATCCGATCCCGCGCTTCCGCGAGCAGCTGTGCGCAGCGGGGATCCTCGATGCCGACCAGGACGCCGCGATCCGCGCGGCCGTGGCCCGCGAGGTGGAGGAGGCTGCCGCCTACGCCGAGCAGGCGGCTCTGCCCGCGCCCGACGATCTCCTGAAGCACGTGTATGCCTGACGGCGCACCGCCGGGCACGCCGGCTCCTGACATCATCGGGCGGGACATCGAGCAGCGAGGTGCACCGATGCCAGAGATCAGCCTCATCGAAGCCATCCGGCAGGCCCTCGACGAGATCATGGACGCGGACGAGCGCGTGTTCGTGTTCGGCGAGGACGTCGGCAAGCGCGGGGGCGTCTTCCGCGCCACCGAGGGCCTGCAGGAGAAGTACGGCCCGCTGCGGGTGATCGACTCGCCGCTCGCCGAGAGCGTGATCGTCGGCGCCTGCATCGGCGCGGCGATGAACGACGCGCGGCCGGTGGCCGAGATCCAGTTCGCCGACTTCATCTTCCCGGCCTTCAACCAGATCGTCAGCGAGGCGGCCCGCATCCGCTACCGCTCCAACAACGACTGGGGCGTGCCGCTGGTGATCCGCGTGCCGTACGGCGGCGGCGTCCACGGCGCGCTCTACCACTCGCAGAGCATCGAGGCCTTCTTCTGCCACGTGCCGGGGCTCAAGGTGGTGGCGCCGGCCACGCCCTACGACGCCAAGGGGCTGCTGAAGGCCAGCGTCGAGGACCCCGACCCGGTGCTGTTCCTCGAGCACAAGGCCTGCTACCGCATGGTCCGCGGCGAGGTGCCCGACGAGGACTACCGCGTGCCGATCGGAAAGGCGAAGGTGCGCCGGGAGGGGAGCGATCTCACGGTGTTCGCCTATGGGCTGATGCTCCACCACAGCCTGGCGGCGGCCGAGCGCCTGGCCGACGAGGGGATCGACGCCGAGGTGGTGGACCTGCGCACGCTCAGGCCGCTCGACACCGAGACCATCCTGGCGAGCGCCCGCAAGACCGGCAAGGTGCTGATCGTCCACGAGGACAACCTGACCGGCGGGCTCGGCGGCGAGATCGCGGCGCTGATCAGCCAGCACGCCTTCGAGTACCTCGACGCGCCGATCTCGCGCCTCGCGGGGCCGGACGTCCCGGCGATGCCCTACGCCGCCACGCTCGAGGAGGCGTTCATGCCATCGCCTGATACAATAGCCAACGCGATGCGCACGCTGGCGGCCTACTAGGCTCATCTGCAATGGGAGACAGGGATGCCCACCGAAGTCAAGATGCCCAAGCTCGGCGAGAGCGTCGTCGAAGGGACGATCAGCCGCTGGCTCAAGCGGCCCGGCGAGCGCGTCGAGCTGTACGAGCCGCTGCTCGAAGTGCAGACCGACAAGGTGGACACCGAGGTGCCCGCGCCGGCCTCCGGGGTGGTGCGTGAGATCGCGGTGCCGGAGGGGACGACGGTCAAGGTCGGCACGCTGCTCGCCATCCTGGACGATGCGGACGGGGCGCCTGCGGAGCCGCAGCGCCCGCGTGAGGAGCCGGCGGCAGCTGCTGAAGCGCCCCCGGCGCAGCCTCCCAAGGCCGACGCGGCCGCGCCCTCCCGGTTCGTGTCCCCGGTCGTCGCGCGCATGGTCCAGGAGCACGGGCTCGACCTGAGCCAGATCCGCGGCACCGGCGCCGGCGGGCGTGTCTCGAAGAAGGATGTGGAGCGCTTCCTCGCGGAGCGGGAGGCGGCCGCCGCTCGCAGGCCGCCGGAGGGCGAGGGCGCACCTTCCGCAGAGGAGCGCGCCCCTGTAGTGGAACGCGCCCCCGCCGCGCCCCCCAGCCCGCAGCCCGCAGCTCCCGCCCTCTCGGACGACATGGAGCTCATCCCGATCTCCCCGATGCGCCGGGCGATCGCCGAGCACATGGAGCGCTCGGTCCGAACGGCGCCGCACGTCACCACAGTGTTCGAGGCCGACCTCGGCCGGGTGCTCGCGCACCGCGAGCGCGCCCGCGCCGACTTCGAGCGCCAGGGGGTGCGCCTGACGCTCACGCCCTACTTCCTGCAGGCGATCGTCGCCGGGCTGCGCGCCGTCCCCGCGCTCAACAGCACCTGGACCGACGCCGGGATCATCCGCCACCGCCGCGCCCACCTCGGCGTCGCGGTCGCGCTCGACGAGGGCCTGGTCGTCCCGGTGATCCGCGACGCGGACGAGAAGAGCCTGCTCGGGCTGGCGCGCGCGGTGAACGACCTCACCGAGCGGGCGCGCACGCGCCGGCTGGAGCCGGGCGAGACGCAGGGCGGGACCTTCACGCTCACCAACCACGGCATCAGCGGCAGCCTGTTCGCCACGCCGATCATCAACCAGCCGCAGGCCGCGATCCTCGGCGTCGGCGCCGTCCAGAAGCGCCCGGTGGTCATCACGCAGGACGGGCTGGACAGCATCGCCATCCGGCCGATGTGCTACCTGTCGCTCACCTTCGACCACCGGGTGATCGACGGCGCCACTGCGGACGCGTTCCTGGCGACGGTCAAGCGCTTTCTGGAGAGCTACGCGGGCTGATCGCGGCGCGCTCCACCGCCGCGCCCGAGACGACGACCAGCACGCCGAGCAGGCCGAGGAACCCCAGCGCCACGCGCAGCGACAGCGCCTCGGCCACGCTGCCGATCAGCGGCGGGCCGACGAGAAACCCGGTGTAGCCGGCGGTGGCCATCGCGGCGATCGCCGTGCTCGGCGCGATCCCGGGCGTGCGCGCCGCCGCGCTGAGGATCAGCGGGAAGATGCACGACACGCCCGCGCCCACCAGGCCGTACCCGGCGATCACCAGCGCCGGGACCGGGCTGGCCAGCGCGAGCGCTATGCCGAGCGCGACCAGCGCCCCGCCGCCGCGCACCATGCGCGTCGTCCCGAGCCTGAGCGTCAGCCAGTCGCCGGTGAGCCGGCCGACCGCCATCAGCAGCGCGAACACGGCGTAGCCGGAGGCCGCGAGCCCTGGCCCGGTGCCGATGACATCGCGCAGGTAGATCGCGCCCCAGTCGGCGATCGCGCCCTCGCAGCACAGGACACCGAAGGCGATCAGGCCCGGCAGCAGCAGCGCCCGCGGCGGCAGCGCGAAGCTCGGGCCGCCCTCCCCGCCGCTCCCCCGGTCGGGCACCAGCCCGCGGATCGCCACCAGCACGCAGGCCGCGGTGAGCACCGCGACCAGCAGCAGGTGGAAGGCCAGGTCCATGGCCTGCGAGGCGGCGTAGCCGCCGAGCAGGGCGCCCGCCAGCCCGCCGACGCTCCACAGGCCGTGGAACGAGGCCATGATCGGCTGCCTGTAGCGCGCCTCGACGATCGCCGCCTGCGCGTTCATCGCGACGTCGAGGCCGCCGTTGAGCGCCCCGAGCAGGAAGAGCGCGAGCATCAGCGCCGGCACGCTCGTCGCCAGGCCGGGCAGGGTCAGCGAGGCGCAGAACAGCAGCGCGGCGAGCGTCGTGACCCGGCGGCTGCCGATATGGCGGATGAGCACCCCGGTGCTCGGCTGGGCGACCAGCGCCCCGACCGCCGAGCACAGCAGCACCACCCCCAGCGTCCCCTCGCTGAGCGCCAGCCGCTCCTTGACATCCGGGATACGGGCGATCCAGTTCGAAAGTGCGACGCCGTTGAGGAAGAAGATCCCGGCGACAGCGAGACGCGCGGTGCGCGGTGGGGCGAGTGGTGAGGCCGCATCCTCACGGGCGATGGTCATGGCAGGTTCACCTTGTCTAAGAAGCCGCGTTTTCGCGCCGCGCGGGCTCACCCGCGCGGCGCAGTAAAGCAGGGCCCCTGGAGGACTGCAGCCCTCCTGGAGCCCTGCTGCGCATTATACCCGCTTCGGCGCGGCGCCCCAAGCGCACAGACGCCTGTTCGCTACTCCCCCTGCCCGATCTTGCGCGTCACACCCTCGTACGCCGCCGGCTCGTCGTGCGGGCGGGCGTACTGCTCCTCGGCAGGTATCTCAGGATGCGCGCGCTCCTGAGACTCATCGCTGGCCACCTGCAGCACCTCGACACCGCCGAAGACGGCCACCGCCTTCACCGTCACGCGCGTCTGCGAGCTCGACGCCGCCTGCGCGTCGGCGCCGCGGTGATCGACGCCGCCGAAGATCATGGCCGAGCCCTCGATGCGCAGCTCGACATCCGCCGGGAAGATCAGCTTGACGCTGCCGAGCACCGCCACCACACTGATGGTGTGATCGCCCGGCTGGAGCGCCTGGCGCGTGAAGTCCGCTTCGACGCTGCCCAAGATCGCGACGAAGCTCTCCTCCTCCAGCCGCTGCGCGCGATTGACGCTCGTGACACTCGAGAACAGACTCACTGCCGACACGATCGCCCTCCTTGCTCACCTGCGACACGCCTCGCCGATATTATCGACGAAACGGCCAACATGGGCAACTGCAGCCTTCCAGCCAACACCCCGTGCGCATACGACGCTCGCAGCCGGCGTCTTGTTTCGGCGAACTGACGTTCTGATATAATGCCCCGCGTCCGCCGAACAGCAGCCGAGGTATGCCATGCACCTGTCACAGGATCATGTCCGCGCGCTGATGCTCGCCGCCCAGGGGCTGCTCGCGCCCCCCGCCGCCCCGGCCACAAAGGCCGATGTCCTCGCAGCCATCCGGCGCATGGGCGCGCTGCAGATCGACACGATTCACGTGGTGGCGCGCAGCCCATATCTTGTGCTCTGGAGCCGCCTCGGCGCCTACCAGCCCCGCTGGCTCGACGAGCTGCTCGCCGAGGGCGCGATCTTCGAGTACTGGTCCCACGAGGCCTGCTTCCTGCCGATCGAGGACTACCCGCTCTACCGCCGGCTGATGCTCGAGGGGCTGGGGCGCCCCTCGTGGAACGTGCACCGCTGGCTCGACGCGCACCGCGCCGACGTCGATCGCGTCATGGCGGTCATCCGCGCCAACGGCGCGGTGCGCTCCGCGGACTTCGAGCGCACCGACGGGCAGAGGGGCGCCTGGTGGAACTGGAAGATCGAGAAGGAGGTGCTCGAGGCGCTCTACACCGCCGGCGACCTGATGATCGCCCGGCGCGAGAACTTCCAGCGCGTCTACGACCTGCGCGAGCGCGTGCTCCCCACCTGGGACGACTCGCAGGCCCCGTCGCTCGAAGCGACCCGCCGCGCGCTGGCGCTCAAGACCGTGCGCGCCCTCGGCGTGACGCCGCCGCGCTGGCTGGCGGACTACTTCCGGGCGCGCCGGCAGAACAGCGCCCGGCTGCTGGAGCAGCTCGCCAGCGAGGGCGAGGTCGTGCCGGTCACAGTCGAGGGCTGGAGCGAGCCCGGCTACATCCACCCGGACAACCTCGCGCTGGCCGAGGCCGCGGCCGCCGGGCAGCTCCGCCCCACCTACACGACCCTGCTCTCGCCGTTCGACCCGCTGGTCTGGGACCGGCGGCGCGCGCTCGAGCTGTTCGGCTTCGAGTACCGGATCGAGTGCTACACGCCGGCGCCGGCGCGGCGCTACGGCTACTTCACGCTGCCGATCCTGCGCCGCGGGCAGCTCATCGGCCGGCTCGACCCCAAGGCGCACCGCAAGGAGCGGGTCTTCGAGGTCAAGGCGCTGTACCTCGAGCCCGGCGTCCCCGTGACCGATGCGCTCGTCGCCGATCTCGGGGAGGCGCTCCAGAGCTGCGCCGCCTGGCACGGGACGCCCGAGGTCGTCGTGCGCCGCTCGGAGCCGCCGGAGCTGGCCGAGCAGCTGCAGGCCACCCTCGCCTCTAACAAATCTCCTACCGTAGACGTTTGATCGGCAGGCGCAGGTAGAGTACAATATGGACCGAATGCGAATAGCTTCGACCGCCAGGAGGTTTGGAAGGTTATGCCGACCTATGTCTACGCCTGTGATTCGTGTGGCGCCCAGTTTGAACAGTTTCAGTCCTTCAGAGATGAGCCGCTGCAGACTTGCCCGCGGTGCAGCGGCGGGGTGCGCCGCGTTTTCCAGCCCGTAGGCATTGTTTTCAAAGGTTCGGGTTGGTATATCACCGATAGCCGCAAGACCGACAGCGCCAGCGTCGGCTCTGATAGCAGCTCGAAGACTGAGAAGTCTGAGTCGAAGAGCGAGACAACGAGCAGCAGTGACTCGAAGCCCGCGACAGATTAACCGACCGACCCTGCAGGGCCTCACGTATGCCTCCCGGGAACCCCGGAGGCGCGCGGCCAGAGCTACCTGCACCTGTCGTTAGGGGCGATGTCGGGCGTAGGAGCGAGGAGGCGTATCGGCGTACGTCCCGCACCTTCGTCCGTACAGCGCCCCTCGTGTGTGTGCAGCGCTCCGGCGTGCTCCTTCGGCTCACGGGAGGTTCTTTATGTCCAACGACCACCCACTGCGCATCCTGCGCGATGACATACGGGCGATCTTTCTCAACGACCCGGCCGCGCGCAACCTGGCCGAGGTCCTGCTCTACCCCGGCCTCCACGCGATCATCATGCACCGCATCGCCCACTTCCTCTGGCGGCGGCGCGTGCCCTTCCTCCCGCGGCTGATCTCGCAGATCAGCCGCTTCCTGACCGGCATCGAGATCCACCCCGGCGCCCGGATCGGCCGCGGGTTCTTCATCGACCACGGCATGGGCGTGGTGATCGGCGAGACGACCGAGATCGGCGACTGGGTGATGCTCTACCAGGGCGTGACCCTGGGCGGCACCGGCAAGCAGACGGGCAAGCGCCACCCGACCGTCGAGGACCACGCGATCATCGGCGTCGGCGCGATCGTCCTCGGCGCGATCACCGTCGGCAAGGGCGCCCGCGTCGGCGGCGGCGCGGTGGTGGTGAAGGACGTCCCGCCCTACTCGACCGCCGTGGGCGTCCCCGCGCGCATCGTCGCCCACCGCGACCCGGTGACGGGCGAGACGCGGCGCGTGGAGCAGCTGCCGGACCCGGAGGCCGAGATGCTGCGCGGCCTGCGGGCCAAGGTTCTGGAGCTCGAAGAGCGGCTCACCGAGCTGGAGATCGCCACCGACCACCACACGCTCGAGCACCACCAGCCCTACGACGCGCTCCCGGCCCAGCTGTGGGCCTCGCTCGGCGAGAATGGCGCGGTGAAGGACTACGACGAGTTTACGTCCGGCGGGGGTATCTAGGGCGCATCCGTAAGCCTGGAGGCGCCTACCGGCCTCCGGCGGATGCGCGGACGACAATTGAGTGAAGCCATGCCTATTCAGATCTACAACACCCTCACCCGCACCAAAGAGCCGCTCGAGACGATCGAGCCGGGCGTCGTCAAGATGTACGTCTGCGGCGTCACGGTCTACGACAGCGCCCACATCGGGCACGCCATGTCGGCGATCGTGTTCGACATCGTCCGGCGCTACCTCGAGTACCGCGGCTTCCGCGTGCGCCACGTCGTCAACTTCACCGATGTGGACGACAAGATCATCAACCGCGCCAACGAGCTCGGGCGGGACCCGAAGGAGCTGGCCGAGACCTACGTCGCCGAGTTCATGGAGGAGCTGCGGGCGCTCAACGTGCTGCGCGCCAGCGCCTACCCGCGCGCGACCGAGACGATGGCGGAGATCCAGCGCTTCATCGCTGATCTGATCGAGAGCGACCACGCCTACGCCGTCGACGGCGACGTCTACTTCCGCGTGTCCTCCGACCCGGACTACGGCAAGCTCTCCCGGCGCAGCCTGGAGGACATGATCGCCGGCAACCGCATCGGCGTGGACGAGCGCAAGGAGCACCCGGCCGACTTCGCGCTCTGGAAGGCGGCCAAGCCCGGCGAGCCGTACTGGGACAGCCCGTGGGGCCGCGGCCGGCCCGGCTGGCACATCGAGTGCTCGGCGATGAACCTCAAGGAGCTCGGCGAGCAGATCGATATCCACGGCGGCGGCACCGACCTGATCTTCCCGCACCACGAGAACGAGATCGCGCAGTCGGAGAGCCTCACCGGCAAGCCCTTCGCCCGCTACTGGATGCACAACGGCATGCTCCAGATCCAGACCAAGCTGCCGGACGGCACCTACAAGCTGGAGAAGATGTCCAAGTCGCTCGGCAACGTCGTCACCATCCGCGACTTCCTCGCCGAGTACCCGGCCGACGTGCTGCGCCTGGTGGTGCTCTCCAGCTCGTACCGCAGCCCGCTGGCCTACGGCAAGGAGATCGCCGCCGACAACCTGCGCAAGCTGGCCCGCATCCGCTCGGCGCTCGAGCCCGCCATCGGCACGACCACCAGCGGCGAGCAGGTCGACCGGCTGAAGGCCGCCGCCGAAGCCGCGCGCGAGCAGTTCATCGCCGCCATGGACGATGACTTCAACACCTCCGGCGCGCTCGCGGCGATCTTCGAGCTGGTGCGCGCGATCAACACCGCCCGCGACGCGGGGGTGGGCGGCGAGCCGTTCGAGCAGGCGCAGGGCGTGCTGCGCGAGCTGACCGGCGTGCTGGGCCTCACGCTCGAGGACACCACCCGCGGGCGGGGGAAAGAGGCGGAGCCGTTCATCGAGCTGCTGGTCGAGCTGCGCTCCGAGCTGCGCAAGGCCCGGCAGTTCCAGCTCGCCGACATGATCCGCACGCGCCTCGGTGAGCTGGGGGTAACCCTCGAGGACACGCCGCAGGGCACCCGCTGGAAGATCTAGCGACGTCTCGGCCGGCTGTGTCTGTGTGCGGCAGGCTCGCCGCCGCGCGGACACAGCCTCTCTGGATGGCACCGAATGAGCTGGCTTGAACTCTCCGTAGAATGTGAGCCCGAGGCCGTCGAGTCGGTGAGCGAGCTGCTGGCGCGCTACGGCTACAACGGCGGGGTGGCGATCGAGCAGCCGATCATCCCCGGCGCCGACGGCCCGGAGTACACCCACGACGCCACGCGGCCGGTCGTGGTCCGCACCTACCTGCCGCTCGACGAGCAGGCCGAGGAGACGCGCTCGCGCGTCGAGCAGGGGCTGTGGTTCCTGGGCATGATGCGCCACGTCGGCCCGCTCCAGACGCGCCCGCTCGAGGAGCAGGACTGGGCCAACGCCTGGAAGCGCTACTACAGCATCCAGCGCATCGGCGCCCGGACGGTGGTGGTGCCCTCCTGGCTCGACTACCAGCCGCAGCCCGGCGACCTGGTGCTGCGGCTCGACCCCGGCATGGCCTTCGGCACCGGGCTGCACGCCACGACCCGCCTGTGCGTCGCGCTGCTGGAGGAGTACGCCCGGCCGGGCATGGCGACGCTCGACCTCGGCTGCGGCTCGGGCATCCTGGCGGTGGCCGCCGCGCTGCTCGGCGCGCGCCCGGTCCTGGCGCTGGACACCGACCCGATCGCGGTCACGGCGACGCGCGAGAACGCCGAGCGGAACGGCGTCGCTGACATCGTCACCGTGGCCGAGGGCAGCCTCGGCGCCGGGGCCACGTTCGGTCACTGGCTGTACGGGCCGGATACCGGCGAGCGGACGACTGCCGGCGGAGCGCAGCGCCCCACATCCCAGGCCGAGCGGTTCGACCTGATCGTCGCGAATATCATCGCCAAGGTCCATGTGGCGCTCGGCGCCGACTACGTCGACGCGCTCGTGCCCGGCGGCCTGCTGATCGTCTCCGGGATCATCGCCGACCGCGAGCCGGAGGTCGTCCAGGCCTTCGCCGAGGTGAGCCTTGAGCCGGTCGAGCGGCGCCAGGAGGGCGACTGGGTCGCGCTGGTCTACCGGCGGCCCTGAGGGCCCATACGACAGACAGGCGATGCCCCGACGACCCCGCGAGACAACCAGCAGCAACACCTACCGCTTCTTCGTCGACCCCGCCGCGTTCGAGGGCGAACGGTTCACGAGCGGCGACCCGGAGCTCGCGCGCCAGATCGGCGGCGTGCTGCGCCTCGGCCCCGGCGATCGGATCGTGGCGCTCGACGGCGAGGGCTGGGAGCACGTCGTCGCGCTGGAGCGCGTGGACCGGCGCGGCGCGGTGACCGGCCGGATCGAGCGCCGCACCGCGGCCGCGGGCGAGCCGCGGGCGCAGCTCACGCTCTACCTGCCGCTCATCCGGCCGGAGCGCTTCGAGTGGGCGCTCCAGAAGGGCACCGAGCTCGGCGCCACGGCCTTCGTGCCGACGATCTGCGCCCACAGCTTCTCGGAGGGCGGCCCAGCCGCCGGCAAGCTGCTCCGCTGGCGCAAGATCCTGCGCGAGGCGGCCGAGCAGTCCCGCCGCGGGCGCCTGCCGCGCCTGGAGTCCCCGATCCCCTTCGCCGACGCCTGCGCGCGCGCCGGTGCGGCGGGCCACGCGCTGCTGCTGTGGGAGGGCCAGGGCGCCGCCGGGCTACGCGAGGTGCTGCGGCGCCTCACGGATCGGGGGCGGCCGATAGAGCACGGCGCCCCCGACGCCGCCGGGCACGATGCGCCAGCGCCGGACCTTCGCGCCTGGTCGATCCTGAGCGGCCCTGAGGGCGGGCTCAGCGAGGAGGAGCGGCGCCTCGCCGACCGCCATGGTATCATTCCCGTATCGCTTGGCCCACGGACGCTGCGCGCCGAGACCGCACCCATCGCCGCCGCTGCAGCGGTATTGTATGAGGTGGGGGATCTTGAGTGACACGACGCACGCGGCGGCCCTGCCCCGCGCCCCACTGCCACAAACATCTCCCGCAGCCGATCTGAGCCAAAGCCGCTGCAGTTCCGATCAGCAGCGGGCTTTCACGCGGATCTATAGTCACGGGGACATTATCGGCACATAGACCCTTGCGCCCAGCGAAGCTCGGAGGAACGCCCCATGTCTATCCCGACGCGTGCCATCCTGCGCGGCTCGCTCTCCGCGCTCCTCCTCGTCATCGGCTTCGTCGCCGGCTGGGTCGGCAACGCCCTCTACGGCGACCGGTTCCCGATCGCGAGCCTGGTGCCGGCGCTGGGGCCGGGGCTGGTGGCCAACCAGGGCACGCCGCCCGAGCTTCGGCAGCGCTTCAGCGTCTTCTGGGAGGTCTGGAACCTCGTCGAGAGCCAGCACTACCAGCGGCGCACGCTCGACCGCCAGCGGATGATCTGGGGCGCGATCCGCGGCATGCTCGCCACCCTGAACGACCAGTACACCGTCTACCAGGAGCCCGAGCTGGCCGCGCAGACCAACGAGCACATGCAGGGGCGCCAGGGCGGCATCGGCACCTACCTGCGCATCACCGACGGGCGCGCGTACCTCTGGAAGCCGTTCAAGAACGGCCCGGCCGTCGCCGCCGGGCTGGCGCAGGACGACGAGATCCTCGCGGTGGACGGGCAGGAGATCGGGCCGCTGATCGCCGGGCTGGACACCAACGAGGCGGCGGTCAAGGTCGCCGCGATGATCCGCGGCCAGCCGGGCACCGAGGTGACCCTGCGCATCCGGCGCGCCGCCACCGGGGAGGTGATCGAGCTGACGATCACCCGCGCCGATGTGGTGGTGCCGAGCGTCGAGAGCCGCATGTTCCCCCAGGGCATCGCGTACATCCGCATCAGCGAGTTCAAGGTCAACACCACCCGCGAGTTCGACGACGCGCTGCGCGAGCTGCTGCCGCAGAACCCGAAGGGCATGATCCTCGACCTGCGCAACAACCCCGGCGGCTTCCTCCAGAACGCGCAGGAGGTGCTCGGGCGGCTCTACGAGGGCACGGCGCTCTTCGAGGAGAACGGCGAGGGCACCCTCACCGAGCTGCGCACGATCAGCGGGGACCGCAGCCTGCGCGCCTTCGACCTGCCGCTGGTCGTCCTCGTCAACGGCGGGTCCGCCAGCGCGAGCGAGATCGTCGCCGGCGCGCTGCGCGACTCGCGCGACGATGTGTTCCTGCTCGGCGAGAAGACCTTCGGCAAGGGCTCGGTGCAGAACATCTACACCTTGAGCGACGGCGGCAGCGCCCGCATCACCTTCGCCCACTGGCTCACGCCCTCCAAGGAGCAGATCCATCAGGTCGGCATCGTGCCGCAGTACGTCGTGCCCTACGCCGAGGATAAGGACACCCCGGCGCCGTGTGTCGCCGACCGCCAGCCGGCGCCCGGCAGCACCTCCTGCCCCGACAACCAGCTCTACTACGCCATCCAGCTGCTGCTCACCGGCACCCCGCCGCCGGCCACCCCGGCAGCGGCGCGGTGACACGCCGCCATCCCCACAGGCGAAATCCGCCGCCTCTGCGCCCCAGGAGCTCGCCGCGGGCCGCCGGAGCCCGCTGCCCATCAACTGATTTGCCGTCTCTACGCGGTCGGGACGCCGTCGCCGGCGCGCCGCGCCTGCCGCGGCCTGATTCTTCAGCCGGGGCAGTTGCCAAATTGTGACCCTTCACATACAATGGGCGTGTTCATCGTTTTCCCACAGGCACGTGGCGCTCTCACTGGCGTCTGCAGCGCCACACCATTACAGGAGGTGGCCCGCTCGACACATGGCTGAGCACCTCATGACGAAGCTGTCTCCTAGAAAGGCAGGGTACTAATGTCAGCACTGAATCGCTGGACAAAGATGCTCGGTCTCATGGCGGCGCTGGCCCTTGTGCTCGCCGCCTGTGGGCAGGGTGGCACCACCGCCCAGCCTACCGCCGCTCCGGCCGCCGAGCAGCCCACCGCTGCCCCGGCCGCCGAGGAGCCCGCCGCCCCGGCCGCTGAGGAGCCCACCGCTGCCCCGGCCGCCGAGGAGCCCGCCGCGACGGACGGCGGCGGCAAGCTCGAGATCTTCAGCTGGTGGACCAACGGCGGCGAGGCCACCGGCCTCGAGAAGATGTACGAGCTCTACCGCGCGCAGAACCCCGGCGTCGAGATCATCAACGCCACCGTCGCTGGCGGCGCCGGCACCAACGCCAAGACGGTGCTCAAGACCCGGCTGCAGGGCGGCCAGCCGCCGGACAGCTGGCAGGTCCACGCCGGCAAGGAGCTGACCTCCTACGTCGACGCCGGCCAGATGGAGCCGCTGACCGCTTTCTTCCAGGAGCAGGGCTTCGACAAGGTGATGCCGCCGCTGCTGCTCGAGCAGATCACCTACAAGGGTGAGATCTGGTCGGTGCCGGTCAACATCCACCGCTCCAACGTCCTCTGGTACAACATCAAGATCTTCGAGGACAACGGCCTGACGCCGCCGAAGACGCTGGACGAGTTCTTCAGCGTCGCCGAGGCCCTCCAGGGCCAGGGCATCATCCCGCTGGCGGTGGGCGGCAAGGACAAGTTCGAGACGCCGCACCTGTTCGAGAGCGTGCTGCTGGCCACCTTCGGCCCTGAGGACTACGCCGCGCTCTTCCAGGAGGGCGCCGACTGGAGCGACCCGCGCGTGCAGCAGGCGGCGGAGACCGCGGCGCGCATGCTCGAGTACTCCAACAGCGACCGCTCGGCGCTGGGCTGGGCAGACGCGATGCAGCTCGTGCTGGACGGCAAGGCTGCGATGACGATCATGGGCGACTGGGCGCACGGCTACGCGCTCAGCAAGGGCCTCAAGCCGAACGTGGACTACGGCTACGCGCCGGCGCCCGGCACCGAGGGCGTGTTCATGTGGCTGAGCGACAGCTTCGGCCTGGCCAAGGGCGCCCCCAACCCCGAGCAGGCGCGCGCCTGGCTGGCGCTGTGCGGCTCGAAGGAGGGCCAGGACGCCTTCAACCCGGCGAAGGGCTCGATCCCGGCCCGCACTGATGCCGACCGGAGCCTGTACGACGAGTACCTGCAGTACTCGATCGACGCCTTCGCCAGCGAGACCCTGGCTCCCTCGATCGTCCACGGCGCCGCTGCGCCTGAGGCCTACATGACCTCCTACGGCAACGCCCTGAACGTCTTCGCCGCCGACCTCGACGTGGAGACGCTCGTCCAGGCGCTGCAGGACGCGACGAGCGACCTGCAGTAGGACGCAAGCATGGTTTACGGGTTACACAGCGCGTGTCCCGCGCTGTGTAACCCGTAGCCAGTAGGCGCCAGCTATGCAACAGGCAAAACCCCAGGCCATCGGCGCCAGGACAGCCCGCCGGGCCCGCTGGCTCAACCGCGACCGCATCGCAGCCCTGTTGATGATCGCTCCGTCGGTAATCGCTGTGGCGATCTTCGTCTACGGCTTCATCGGCTGGACGGCATTCATCTCCCTTACGAACTGGGAGGGCCTGCGCGCTAACCTCACCTTCGTCGGGCTCGAGAACTACGCGACGATCTTCAACACCGGCCGGTTCCAGACGAACATCCGCAACCTGGTGGTGTTCACCACCCTGTTCCTCGCCATCTGCCTGGTGATCGGCCTGTTGCTCGCGGTGCTGGTCGACTCGCGCATCCGCGCCGAGTCGCTCTTCCGCTCGATCTACATCTTCCCGATGGCGCTCTCGTTCATCGTCACCGGCGTCGTCTGGCAGTGGATCTTCGCGCCCGGCAACTGGCCGAATGACCCGACCGGCATCAACCTGCTCTTCAAGCAGATGGGCCTCGACTTCCTGCAGGGCGCCTGGACCACCGACACCAGCGTGGTGCCCGGCTGGCGCCCCGAGGGCCTCAAGACGCGCATCGGCATCCCCATGGCGATGATCCCGGTGATCATCGCGGCCGTCTGGCAGATGTCCGGCTTCGTCATGGCGATGTACCTGGCCGGCCTGCGCGGCATCCCGGACGAGATCAAAGAGGCCGCCCGGGTGGACGGTGCGAGCGAGTGGCAGGTCTTCCGCCGCGTCACGCTGCCGCTGCTTCAGCCGGTCACGCTCAGCGCGGTGATCGTGCTCGGCCACATCTCGCTCAAGATCTTCGACCTGATAGTAACCATGACCGGCGGGGCGCCTGGCAACAACACCGAGGTGCCGGGCCTGTACATGTACGAGATCACCTTCAAGGCCAACAAGTTCTCCGAGGGCGCGGCGGTGGCGATCGTCATGCTGGTGGTTGTAGCAGCGCTGGTCATCCCCTACCTGAACTACAACCGGCGCACGGAGGTGGAGCAGTGAGCGTCGTCACATCCCCCGCGTCGGCCCGGCCGCGGCTGCGCGTGCGCTGGTCGCGCGTGCTGATCTACGCCGTGATGCTGGCGTTCGCCGCCTTCTACCTGCTGCCGGTGTACCTTCTGCTGATCACCAGCTTCAAGAGCTTCGAGGAGGTCAGCCTCAGCCGCATGTGGGATCTGCCGCGCAGCCTGTCGTTCGAGAGCTTCGGGCGCGCCTGGAACGGCGGCGAGGGCGTGATCGGCATGCGGGGCAGCTTCCTCAACTCGGTGCGCATGGTCATCCCGGCCACCGTGATCTCGTGCATGCTCGGCTCGCTGAACGGCTACGTGCTCTCCAAGTGGCGCTTCCCCGGCTCGGAGACGCTGTTCACGCTGATCCTGTTCGGGATGTTCATCCCGTACCAGAGCGTGCTGGTGCCGCTGGTCGAGGTGCTGCGCGAGATCGGGCTGTACGCCTCGATCCCCGGCCTGGTGCTGGTGCATGTGGTCTACGGCATCCCGATCACGACGCTGATCTTCCGCAACTACTACGCCGGCATCCCCACCGAGCTGCTCGAGGCGGGCAAGATCGACGGCGCGGACTTCTTCGGGATCTACCGCCACATCATGCTCCCGATCTCGGCGCCCGGCTTCGTCGTCGTGGCGATCTGGCAGTTCACGTCGATCTGGAACGAGTTCCTGTTCGGGCTGATCATCACGAACGACCCGCAGCTGCGCCCGGTCACGGTTGCGCTCCAGAACCTCTCGGGCAGCCAGTTCACGCAGTGGAACGTCCAGATGGCGGGCGCGCTCCTCGTCGCGATGCCGACGCTGCTGGTCTACATCTTCCTCGGCAAGTACTTCCTGCGCGGGCTGCTGGCCGGCTCGCTCAAGGGGTAGGGGCGGCGCCGGGCGTCAGGGCAGCGCGAAGATCACGTACTCCCCAGCCTCGATCTGCCGCGCCCGCGCCTCCAGGTAGGCCCGCACCTCCGGCGCGGCCAGATCGTCGCCACGGGCGGGGAGCACGACGTAGCGCACGGGGTTGCGCTCCACGTAGCGCGCGAAGTTACCGGCGTCCCCCATGATGTTCTGCTGGAAGACCGGGTCGGCCTCGAACCAGGTGGCCGGCTGGCGCGCGTACAGGATCGCCGGCCAGTACTGCTCGGTCAGCACGTAGCCGCGCGGCTCGGCCCGCAGCGCCTCCCACACCGGCGCGTAGCTGCGCAGCTTCGCGCCCTCCGCGACGTAGTAGCCGATCACGACCAGGTTGATGAGGGCGAAGAGCACGATCAGGTAGAAGCCGACGCGCCGGCGCCACACTTCGCCCAGGCGTGGGAAGCCGGCGGCGAAGAGGATCGCCAGCGCCGGCAGCGCCGGGATGATCACCCGCGGGCTGTTGCCCGCCCCCGGCGTGGCGGCGTACACCAGAAGCACCAGCAGCCCCAGCGCCAGCCAGGCGCAGAGCGCCACCGCCGCGCGCCGGCTCTCGGCGCCCGCCCACAGCGCCCGCGCCCCCAGCCACACACACCACCCGATCGCCGCCAGCGTGATCAGCGCGCCGTACCAGGGGATGTAGAACAGCAGCTCGAGCATCTGCGGCGCGATCAGCCCGAACAGCTCCGCCGACAAGCCGCGGGTCGGGCCGCCGGCGCCGCCCTGCAGGTGGTGCACCCAGACCCACGGGGCGACGAGCAGCGCCGGGCCAGCCAGCGCCGCGAGCTGGTGCCGCCAGCCCGCTGAGGCGCGCGCCGCGGAGACGATCCGCCGCAGCGCCCGCGGGCGCCGGGCCGCGCCCTCCGCCGGACCCGATGCGGCCCGCAGGAAGTCGTACGCCGCGCAGACCCCGACCGTCCCGAAGTACAGCAGCAGGATGTCCATCTTCGCGTGCGCCGCGAGGCCGCCCAGCAGGACCGTCGCCGCCGTGCGCCCGCGCAGGTAGGCCAGCAGCGCCGCCGTCAGGGCCAGCGTCGAGAGCACCTCGGTGTAGGAGATCACCGCGTGCTCGCGGTAGAGCGGGAAGCAGGCCAGGAACGCGGCGGCAAGCAGCGCCGGGCGCGCCCCTATCAGATCGCGGGCCAGCGCGTAGGTCAGCAGCACCGCCCCGCCGCCGGCTAGCGGCACCACCAGCTGCAGCAGCGTGTACGAGTGGGTGAGCAGCCACACCAGCGCGAACAGCGCCGGCGCGAGCGGCCCCCACCAGGTGTGCAGGCCGCTCTGGCCGCCCAGGTACAGCCGGCGCGGCGCCAGAGTCTCCGGATCGGGCGGGAAGCCCTTGATCCGCTCGTAGGTGTCGGGCTCGCCGAGCAGAAAGCCAGGCTGCTCCGCCGTCAGCACGCCCCAGTGCAGGTTGCGCGGCGAGTCGCCGTACTGCGCCCCGCTCAGCAGCTGCGTGAGCACGAACTGCCCGGCCAGCAGCGCCAGCAGGAAGATATGCGAGCGCGTGAGCGCGAGCGCCCGCAGCGGCCAGCGCCTCGCCTGTGGCATCTCCAGCACATCCGGGGGAACAGGTGACACTCAGAGATCTCCGCCAGCGAATCGGGCACGAACACGCTCTGAATCATACCCACCCGCGCGGCGCGCTGTCTATAGCTCCATCGTGCGGGGTAGGTGTGGTACCATACCGTATCTCGAGAGCGCGAGCAACAGCCCTCCGGCGCCCGCTCTCGCGCTCCTCACCTGGCCAGAACTATGGATCTCCCGGTCGTCATCGTCGGAGGCGGGTTAGGCGGCCTCTCCGCCGCCATCCACCTCGCGGCCGCCGGCCGGCGCGTCACGCTCCTGGAGCAGAACGAGCGCGTCGGCGGCAAGCTCAACCTGATCGAGGCCGGCGGCTTCCGCTTCGACACCGGCCCCTCGCTGCTGACAATGCCCTGGGTGCTGGGCGCGGTGCTCGAGCGCGCCGGCGCGCGCCTGGAGGACGAGCTGGAGCTCGTGCCGCTCGACCCGGCCTGCCGCTACCTCTGGCCGGACGGCACGCGCTTCGACGCCTGGCACACGCTGCCGCGGCTCCTCGCGGAGATCGAGCGCCTGGAGCCAGCCGACGTCGCCGGCTTCCTGCGCTTCATGGCCTACGGCCGGCGGATCTACGACGCGGCCGCCGAGCCGTTCCTGCTCACGCCGTTCACCGGCCTGCGCGACATGCTGCGGCCGCGGCTGCTCAGCGACTCGCTGGCGATCGACCCGCTGCGCACGGTGGACCATGCGGTGCGCGCGTTCTTCCGCAGCCCCTACCTGCGCCAGCTGTTCAACCGCTACGCCACCTACACCGGCTCCTCGCCCTACCGCGCCCCGGCCACCTTCAACATGATCCCTTATGTCGAGTTTTCGCAGGGCGCCTACCACGTGCGCGGCGGCATGTACCGGATCGCGGCCGCCCTCGAGCGGGCCGCGCGGCGCCTGGGGGTCGAGGTGCGCACCTGCGCGCCGGTCACGGAGATCGTCGTGCGGGACGGGCGCGTGCGCGGGGTGCGGCTGGCCGGCGGCGAGCTGCTCGGCGCCTCCGCGGTGATCGCGAACGCCGATCCGCGCTACGTCTACGGGCGCCTGGTGCCGGCGGCGCAGCGCGTGGCGAGGCGCCTGGAGCGGCTGGAGCTCTCCTACAGCGGCTTCGCGCTGATGCTCGGCGTAGACCGGGCCTACCCCGAGCTCGCGCACCACAACATCTTCTTCGCGCGCGACTACCGGCAGGAGTTCGCGGCGATCGTCGACAGGCGCGTGCCCTACCCCGACCCGACAATCTACGTCTGCGCGCCCTCGGTGACCGACGCCCAGCTCGCGCCGCCGGGGATGCTGAACCTGTTCGTGCTCGTCAACGCCCCGAGCAGCGGGCGCGTCAGCTGGGAGCGCGAGCGCCAGGCCTACCGCGACCTGATCGTGCGCAAGCTCGAGCGGATGGGGCTGCACGGCCTCGAGCGGCACATCGTCGTCGAGCACATACTGACGCCAGCGGACATCGAGGAGCGCTACAACGCCCCCGGCGGCGCGATCTACGGCCTGGCCTCAAACGGGCCGCTCACCGCGTTCCTGCGCCCGGCGCAGCGCGACCCGCACATCCGTGGGCTGTACTTCGCCGGCGGCGGAACCCACCCGGGCGGCGGCATCCCGCTGGTGCTGCTCTCCGGCCGCGCGGCCGCCCACCACGCGCTTGCGGACGACAGCCGGAAGTGAATTTCGCGGCGGCTTCGCTTCAGCCCCTAGGAAAGATTCTCGGAGAGCCTACAGCCCACTACAGACACGTTTCCGCCCATCTGCACTACCGCGTAATACCTGCCAGATGAAGGACAGCCCGCGGCTGCGATACCCCATCGTAACAGGCTGCCCGCCTGAGCGCAGCAGCAACATGGTCGGAATATCGTTAAAAACCGATGAATAGCTTGACTCGGCAGGGGCGCAGTGCTATGATCCAGGTGAAGCCTCAGCAGACCAGTACGACGGACCAGCACCTAAACAGCTAGATGATGACCTTGCGGTAGGCGAGCGGCGTACCCCAGTGTACGGGGGCGACCGTGAATCGGGGGAAATGGCAGTAGCGGTTACGGAGCCAGGGATCCCGATGAGCAAGCGCCAGGCGGCTGATGAAGCGCCGGATGCTGTGCAAGCCGAAACAGGGTTCTCCCGGCAAAGCCCGAGCTGTGGCGTCAATGCGTAGTATACCCACAGCAGGTGCGATGCCTGAGCGTAAAAGCTGGCGAGCCGCAAGGCTGAGCTGCAGAGCGACGCCCAGGAGACCGAGGAGTAATCTGGCTGAAGGCGCAGGGAACCACGTACTGGTCGCTGGGGCTACACTGTGCCCACAGATCTGCGGAGAGACGGCGAGGGCTCGTGGCGTTGCCACGGGCCCTCGCAGCTTACAGCACCTCGCTGACACTCGCACATCAGGCCATGCGCCAGCCGCCATCCACCGCCAGCGTCTGGCCGGTGATGTAGGAGGCGAGCGGCGAGGCGAGGAACACCGCCGCGGCGGCCACCTCCTCGGGCCGCCCGGCCCGCCTGAGCGCGATCACCCGCTCGCCCCACTCGCGCTGCTCCTCGGGCACCACGCGCAGCATATCCGTCTCGACCAGGCCGGGCGCCACCGCGTTTACCGTCACGCCCCAGGCCGCGGCCTCGCGCGCCAGCGCACGCGTCAGACCGAGCACGCCGCCGGTCGCCGCCGAGTAGTCGGCCTGGTTCGGGCCGCCGGCCAGCCCGTGCAGCGCGGCAACATTGACGATCCGCCCATAGCGGCGGCGCATCATCGGGCGCAGCGACGCCCGGCACGTGTTGTACACCCCGTCCAGGTTCACCGCCAGGAGCGCCCGCCACTGCTCGACGCTCACATCCTCCACCGGGGAGTAGGCGGCCACGCCCGCGCAGTTGATGAGCACGTCCAGCCGCCCCCAGCGCTCGAGCACCGCCGCCACCAGCGCGTCGACCGACTCGCGGCTGCGCACATCCACCTGGTACGGCTCGGCCGTCCCGCGCAGCCCGGCGCAGGCCGCCGCCACCTCGGCGGCCGCATCGGCGCGCGTGTGGTAGCCCGCGGCCACCGCGGCGCCGCGCTCGGCGAGCATCAGCACCACCGCCCGCCCGATCCCGCGCGACCCCCCGGTGACAATGGCGACCTGTCCCCCGAAGTCCATGGACGTTACGCTTTTCCGGCGAACGCCAGCGCCGCAGCCAGATCGTTCACCTGGACGACCTGCGCCTGCGGCGCGATGCGCCGCACCAGCCCGCCCAGCACCGTGCCCGGCCCGACCTCGACGAAGGTCTGCACACCCTCGTCGACCATACGCTGCACCGCGGCGCTCCAGCGCACCGGCGCCTGCACCTGCACCTCGAGCTCGCGCCGCAGCTCCTCGGCCGCGGTCAGCGGCCTGGCGTCCACATTCGCAACCACCGGCACGCGCGCGTCCGCAAGCGCCGCCTCGGCCAGCACCGGGCGCAGCCCGTCCGCCGCGGGCTCCATCAGCGGCGAGTGGAACGCGGCGCTGACGCGTAGCGGGATCACCCGCCGCGCCCCCGCCGCCGTCGCAAGCTTCCCCGCGCGCTCCACCGTCTCGGCGGCGCCACTGATCACCAGCTGGCCGGGCGAGTTGTAGTTGGCCACCACCGCCAGCCCGCCCGCCTGGGACGCCTCGCGGCAGGCCGCCTCGAGCCGCTCCTCGTCCAGCCCGATCACCGCCGCCATCGTGCCCTCGCGCGCCGCGGCCATCAGCTCGCCGCGCCGGCGCACGATGCGCAGCGCATCCGTGAAGGAGAGCGCGCCGGCCGCCACCAGCGCCGAGTACTCGCCGAGGCTGTGGCCGGCCACAAATCGCGCCCGGGCCGCAACGAACGGCGCCACGTCGGTGGACTCAGCCATCGCGGCCAGAAGCGCCACCGAGGCGGTGAGCAGCGCCGGCTGCGCGTTCTCCGTCGCCGTCAGCTCCTGCTCCGGCCCCTCGAAGCACAGCCGAGCCAGCGCCATACCAAGCGTCGTATCGGCCTGCTCGAAGATCGCGCGCGCCGCCGGCGAGCCCTCGTAGGCGTCGCGGGCCATCCCGACCGCCTGCGAGCCCTGCCCTGGGAAGATGAATGCTGTGCTCACGTTCTCCCGATCTCGCTCTGAGCGCTGCCTGATACGGTGACACGGTGACACGGTGACACGGTGACACGGTGCTCAAATGCTTCGTGGTGCAGCACGGGTCTCCGGCCTCACCCCATCACCCCGTCACGATGACACGATGACACGGTGACACGGTGCTCAAATGCTTCGTGGTGCAGCACGGGTCTCCGCCGTCACCCCATCACCCCGTCACCTTGTCACCCCGTCACCCCGTCACCAAGTCCCCTCGCCCCCACCGGATCACAGCCGAGCCCCAGGTCAGCCCGCCGCCGAAGGCCGTCAGCAGCACGTAGTCGCCGTCCTTCAGGCGCCCCTGCTCGGCCGCCTCCACCAGCGCGATCGGCACCGAGGCCGCCGAGGTGTTCCCGTAGCGGTCCAGGTTCACGAACACCCGCTCCATCGGCAGGTCGAGCCGCTTCGCCATCGCGTCGATGATGCGCAGGTTGGCCTGGTGCGGCACGACGAGCGCCACCTGGTCGGGCGTGATGCCCGCATCGGCGATCGCCTTCAGCGACGAGTCCGCCATCTCGCGCACCGCCTGCTTGAAGATCTCGCGCCCGTGCATGTAGACGTACTGGCGCCCCTCCTCGAGCAGCTCCGGGGTCGCCGGAAGGCGCGTCCCGCCGACCTCGACCGCCATCAGGTCCTCGTGCGCGCCGGAGGCGCCCATCACCGAGGAGAGCTGCCCGTAGGCGGAGTCGCTGGGCTGCAGCACCACCGCTCCCGCGCCGTCGCCGAACAGCACGCAGGTGTTGCGGTCGCGCCAGTTGATGTAGTGGGTGAAGATATCGGCGGCGATCAGCAGCACATTGCGCGCGGCGCCGCTGCGCACCATGCTGGTGGCGACGTTGAGGCCGTACACGAAGCCGCTGCAGGCCGCCGCCAGGTCGAACGCCGCCACGCTGCGCAGGCCGAGGTTGGCCTGGACAGTGCAGGCAGTGGCCGGGAAGGGCCGGTCGGGGGTGCAGGTCGCCAGGATCACCAGGTCGATCGCCTCAGGCGCGATCCCCGCGCTCTCGATCGCCCGCCGGCCGGCCTCTGTCGCCAGGGTCGAGGTGCTCTCGCCAGGCCCCGCCACCCGCCGCTCGCGGATGCCGGTGCGCGTCGTGATCCACTCGTCGGACGTCTCCACCATTCGTTCGAGCTCGGCGTTGGTCAGCACGCGGTCGGGAACCGCCATGCCCCAGCCGGTGATCGCAGCATAGTGTGCCATTGCTTGTATCGCCTATACAACGAAAGGGTTACTGACGCGCCGTCGGCGCATCAATAACCCTTATCGAGGCGGTGAGCCGTGCGGCTACTCCTCGCCTGCCTCGGTCTTCATCTCGATCACCTGGCGGCCGCGGTACGTGCCGCAGTTCTTGCACACCCGGTGCGCGCGCATCAGCTCGCCGCACTGCGGGCATGTCACCAGCGTCGGCGCGTCGAGCGTCTGGTGCCGGCGGCGGTTCCCGCGGCGGTGGCGCGACACTTTTGTCTTCGGTACAGCACCCATGTGAACTCAGCTCCCTGTGGTTATTCGTTTAGCAGCGACCGCAAGATCGAAAATCGGTCGTCCCCTCCGCTCTCCTCGCAGTCACACGCCTCGACGTTGCGGTCCTTGCCGCAGATGGGGCAGAGCCCCTTGCAGTCCGCGCGGCACAGCGGCTGCATCGGCAGCTCGAGCAGCGCGTACTCACGGATCACCTCGCCGAGGTCGAGCATGTGGGACTCGTCGATGTAGAACGGGTCTTCCTCGTCCGGCTCGGGCAGTGCCACGCCGGTGTTGACCTCGATCCTGGAGTGGAATTCGTCGTTGAAGTGGATCTCCAGCGGCTGCGGCGCGCGCGCCAGGCAGCGGATGCACTCCATCTCCACAGTGCCACGGGCGTGGGTGTCTGCGAGCACGCCGCTCACCGTGCGCGTGAAGCGCACCGCCCCCTCGAGATCCCGCAGCATCGTGTCGTCGTCCAGCGCGAGCTGCTCCTCGGCGAAGGTGTAGCTCCTCCGCGCGCCGACCTCTTCGCGCAGCAGCTGGGCGACGTTGAACTTCAGATCCGTGATCGGTTTGTTTACGTGCATTTCTGCGCCCCCGCGCACTCACAGAAGCAGCATTATAGGTCAGGGGCGCCGTGCTGTCAAGGCGTGCGCAGCTCCTTCAGGCCGTTCTGCACGCTTGTGGTGAGCCGCACCAGGCGCTGCTCGAGCTCCTCGAGCACCTGCCGCGCGTAGTCGTCCGCGCCAGCGCGGATGGCCTGCGCCTCGCGCTCGGCCTGCTCCAGCAGCCGCTTCCGCTCGGCTTCGACGGCCGCCATGAGGCCCTGCTCCTCGAGCACCTCGTGGACGCGCTGCTGCGCCTCGCTGAGCAGCCGCTCCTGCTCGCTGATCACCCGGCGCGCCTGGCGCAGCTCCTCCGGCACAGCCACCCGCATGCGGTCGATGATATCGAGGATGCGCTCTTCGTCGATCAGCAGCCGGCCGCTGAACGGCACCCGCCGCCCTTCCGCCAGCACATCCTCTAGCTCGTCGATCAGTTGATCGAGCTCGATAGCCGATCACCCCCTCCCGATTGCCTTGCGGCATAGGCGCGGCGGAGCGCCGCCTCCACGTGCGGCGGCACCAGCCAGCTGACATCTCCGCCGAGCGAGGCGATCTCGCGCGCCATGCTCGAGCTGACGAAGGTGTGCTGGTGCCCGGCCATGAACAGCACCACGTCGATGTCCGGCGCGAGGGTGCGGTGGATCTGCGCCATCTGGAGCTCGGTCTCGAAGTCGCGCACGGTACGCAGCCCGCGCACGATCACCGTCGCCCCCAAGCTGCGCACGTAGTCCACCGTGAGCACCGAGTAGGTGTCGACGCGGACGCGCGGCATATGGGCCGTCGCCTCGCGTAGCAGCGCCACCCGCTCCTCGGTGCTGAAGAGCAGCTGCTTGTTCGGCCGGTCGAAGACTGCCATCACGACGCTCTCGAACACGCGCGCCGCGCGCGCCGCGATGTCCAGATGGCCGTTGGTCACAGGGTCGAAGCTGCCGGGATAGACAGCGATCGTCACACCCCACTCCTTCGGCCGGCGGGGAGCCGGCGCGTGCTGCTGCTAGGCGGCAAAGTCCCAGGGCGCGGCGGTTCGCCAGAGCGGCAAGGGAATGGCGAGCCTCGTCTTCGCATACTAGACTTCGGCGATGCGGTCGTCGCCGTCCTCGCTGGCGTCCAGCTCGTAGATCGAGAAACAGGAGTCGCCCAGGCGACGAAACTTGAGGCGCCGCAGCGGCCCGTAGGCATCGGCCAGCTCCACGCGCGGCGAGTGCCCGACCACCAGCAGACCGTCCTCGGCGAGCAGGTCCGACGCGCCGATGGCGCGGATTGTGTCCTCGATCGCTGGGTCTGCATATGGCGGATCCATGATGATTATATCATACTTTGCTGGCGGCCTGGCCTGCGCCAGGTAGCGCCGCACCGGCATGTGGTGGACGCGCGCGCGCTCGGCCAGGTGGGTGTGCTCCAGGTTCTCGGCGATGATGCGGCACACGTGCGCCTTCTGCTCAACGAAGTCGGCCCAGCTCGCCCCGCGCGACAGGCACTCGATGCCCAGCGAGCCGGTGCCGGCGTACAGGTCCAGCACCCGCCCGCGGATCGGGCCGTAGCCCTCCAGCACGCCGAACAGCGCCTCCTTGACGCGGTCCAGCATGGGGCGCGTCCCCATGCCCTTGGGCGCCTTGAGCCGGTGCCCCTTCGCCGAACCAGTGATGACACGCATGCGCGACGCTCCTGCCGCTACAGCTGGACGCTCACGGCCTCGGCCAGCGTCACCTCGGCCGCCGCGATCGCCGCCTGCACCGTGCGGCCGTCGGGGTCTCGCTCCGGGTTGACCGCGGTGAGCGCCAAGGCCGCCAGGTTCCCCACCCCGGCGATCTGCCGCACGACCGCGTGCAGCGTCTCCTGGCTCAGCCCGCCGGCCGCCGGGTAGTCCACGCCGGGCGCCCCGGCCGGATCGAGCACGTCGATGTCCAGGTGGAGGTAGACCTGCGACAGCCCGCCGAGGGTGTCGAGCGCCGGGCCGAGCGCCTTCGCGCCCGCCCCCAGCTCCTCGCCCCGCACCAGCGCCACCCCGGAGCCCGCCAGCGCCTCCGCCTCCTGCGGGTCGAGGTCGCGCGCGCCGACCAGGACGATGTTGCCCTCCGGCACCGGCTCTGCCAGCCCGGCCGCCGCGCGCAGCTCCTCCAGGCCGCGGCCCGCGGCGCACGCCAGACACATGCCGCCCAGGTAGCCGCTGATCGTCGTCTCAGGCGTGTTGAAGTCGCCGTGGGCGTCGAGCCAGACCACGCCGGTGTCGCTGGGGTCCAGCAGGCCGCCGAGCGTCCCCAGCGCTGTCATGCAGTCGCCGCCCAGCACCAGCGGGAAGGCGCCCCTCAGGCGCACCCGCGCCACGGTGCTGCTCAGCAGCCCCAGCAGCCGGCCCAGGCGCGCCTCGCGCCCATCGTCCGACGCCGGCACGCGCACCGGGTCGCAGACCTCGACCGTGCAGCCGACCGCCTCCAGCCGCCCCGCCAGGCCGGCCTCCAGCAGCGCCTCCGGCGCGCGGCCCATCCCCACATCGGGCTCATCCAGGCTGTACGGCACCGGGATGATGGCAATATTCATCACGCTCTCTCCACCTCTGCCAGCACATCGTCCAGCGCCATGTCGAAGGCCTGGACCGTCGCCGCAACATCCTGCTCGGTATGCGCGGCCGAGAGGAAGCCGCTGCGCCCGCGCATCAGATCGACGCCGTGGTTGATCAGCGCCAGCCGCAGCAGGCCGGTCAGACGCACATCGCCGCCGCGCTTGAGCTCCGCGAACGGCACCTCCGGCGCGAGCTCGCCCGGCTCGAACGCGACGCTGCTGCCGGCGATCAGGTGGAAGATCGAGGCGTCGCCGTAGGCCGCCCACCCGCGCAGGCCGCGGCGGCGCAGCACGCCGTTCAGGCCGTCCACCAGCGCGCGGCAGCGCTCGGCCGCCACCGCGCCGGGCTCCCCGGTCGCCACCAGCTCCAGCGTCGCCACGCCCGCCGCCGCCGAGAGCGGGTTGGCGTTGTAGGTGCCGTTGTGGCGGATCTTGGCCGCGCGGTTCCACTCCGCGTCGCCGAACTCGAGGTGGCGCATGATCTCCGCCCGCCCGCCGACCGCCCCGCCGGGCAGGCCGCCCGCCAGGATCTTCGCCAGCGTGGTCAGGTCGGCGGTGACGCCAGCGCGCTCCTGGGCCCCGCCCGGCGCCACGCGGAACCCGGTGACCACCTCGTCGCAGATCAGCAGCGCGCCGTGTGCGCTCGTCAGGCGCCGCAGCTCGCGCAGGAACTCCGGGCCAAGCGGCACCGCGCCGTAGGAGGCGCCGGTGGGCTCGAGGATCACCGCCGCGACGTCCCCCCGCCGCAGCGCGGCCTCCACCGCGTCGAGGTCCGCCGGCAGCACGACCGTCGACTCGACGAGCGGGCCGTACAGGCCAGGCGCGGCGTCGTCGTCCGCATCGCGCGCGAGCAGGTCGTGCCAGCCGTGGTAGTGGCCCTCGAAGCGGATGACGGTCGGGCGGCCGGTGTAGGCGCGCGCCAGGCGCAGCGCGAGCATCGTCGCCTCGGTCCCGGAGGCGGTGAAGCGCAGCCGCTCCATCCCCGGGAAGAGCCGCTGCACCAGCTCGGCCCAGCGCAGCTCGAGCGCGTGCTCCGCCCCGTAGTGCGTGCCGCGCGCCATCTGCTGCTGCACGGCCGCGACGACGGCCGGGTGGCCGTGCCCGAGCAGCAGCGCCCCGTGGCCGGTCCAGTAATCGATCAGCTCGTTCTCGTCCGCATCCCACTTCCGGCCGGCCGCGCTGCGCTCGACGTACAGCGGGAACGGGCTGGCGAAGCGCCCGTCGTGCGTGACGCCGTTCGGGAACATCTCGCGCGCCTTCGCGTAGAGCGCCGCGGAGCGAGCGTGCAGCGCCTGGTAGGTCTCAACAATGCTCATGGAAGCACCCGTAGCGAGCCTGACTTCGCCGTCGTGCGGAACGAGTGATGCGTCACAAGCAAAGGGATCGCGCGCCACTCGCCACGCGCCGCGCCTCACATCCCGTACTGCAAGCGCAGAGCCAGCGGGTCGGGCAGCTTCGCCGCGCGCATCTGCTGCTGCGTTTTAGCGATATCATAAGGGACGCGGTGGAAGGTCACGGTGTCGTTGGAGGTGTCGAGCACCGCGAAGGCCGCGCGCGGGTCCTGGTTGCGCGGCTGGCCGACGCTGCCGGGGTTGATGATGTAGCGCGTGTCGGGGTGCAGCTCCAGGGTGTAGCCGGCGCCAGGGAGAAGCGGGCCGTCGGCGCGCTCGCCGGCGGCGCGGCGGAACACCAGCGGCACGTGCGAGTGGCCGACGAAGCAGATCTGCTGCTCGAAGCGGCTGTAGTTCTCCTGCGCCTGGCTGCGGGTGAGCAGATACTCCCACACCGGGTCGCGCGGGCTGCCGTGGGCCACGTAAAAGCGGTCGTCCACCGCGAGCTGCAGCGGCATCGCCTCGAGCGCGGCGCGGTGCTCCGCCAGCAGCTGCTCGCCGTTCCAGATGTTCGCCGTGCGCGCCTCGGGGTTGAAGTCGCTCAGGTCGACCAAGCCCAGGCACGCCAGGTCGTGGTTGCCGGCGATCATCACCGTCGCGCGCGCCCGCATGGCCTCCATGCACTCATTCGGACACGGGCCGTACCCGATCGTGTCGCCCAGGTTCCAGAGCTGGTCGTACGCGCCGGCTGCGTCCAGCACCGCTTCCAGGGCCACGTAGTTGGAGTGGATGTCCGAGACGATCACGACACGCATACGCCGCCCTTAGCTGCAATCGAGCTGTAAGGATCCGGTAATCGTACTCTTTTGCGCTGTGATGCGCCGATCCTTATAATTACGGCTGGATGTCGTACCACCGCGCTTGCGAGGAGGCCCCATACGAGCCATGGTCGAACCAGCGGGCCACTGCCCTTACCTGGGGCTGAAGCAGAACCGGGCGATCCGCTTCTCCTCCCCCACCCCCGAGCACCGTTGCTATGTCGGCGGCGAGCCGATCGAGATACCGGTGGATCAGGCGAGCTTCTGCCTTGCCCGCGGGCACGTCGAATGCCCATTATACATGGGTTTGGGCCTCCCCACAACGCCTGTGGCCTCCCAGCGCTCTGTGACACCGCAGGAGCCCGCGGAGGGCAGCCTGCGCGGCTGGCTCGCGTCCCTCTCCCCGCGCGACCGGGCGGTCTACGCGCTGATGCTGGCGATGCTCGCGCTGATCGTGGTGATCTACGTCGTCGCCGGGTTCCAGTCGCTGCGCGGCCAGTCGGTGGCCGGGCTGCCCAGCGCCGACGCGCTCGGCACCGCGCCCGCCTCGCCCGAGGCTCCTAGCCCCATCGCCCTGGAGACGCCCACCAGCGCGCCGCCCGAGCCCACGGCCGCGCCGCCCGAGCTCCCCACGGCGCTGCCAACCAGCGCGCCGCCCGAGCCGACGGCCATCCCCACGCGCGCCACGCTCATCCTGCCGCCGACCGAGCCCGCCCCGCCGCCGAGCCCTTCGCCGGAAGAGGCGACGGTAGCGCCGAGCCCGACGGCCGAAGGTGGCGCCACAGCCACGGCCGCCGTCGCGCCGACCGAGCCCGCCCCGCCGACGCAGCCGCCGACACAGCAGCCGACGCAGCAGGCGACGAACAGCGCGCCGGCGCCCACCGCGCCGCCCGCCAACGTCTCGACTGAGGTGCTCTGGCTCTACTTCACCGACCCGGCCACCCGCTCGCTGTACGTCCCGGTGCAGCGCTCGGTGCAGGTGGTGGACCGGCGCGTGGCCGAGGCCGCTGTTCGCGAGCTGATCGCCGGGCCGCGCGGCGACCTCGAGCGGCTGGTGCTGCCGGACGTGCGCCTGCTCGGGATCACCATCCAGGGCAACACAGCCTTCGTCAACTTCGACCGGCCGCCGACCGACCCCGGCGACGACCGCGGGGTGTACTCGATCGTGCTGACGCTGACCAACCTGCCGAACATCGAGCAGGTGCAGGTGCTGGTGAACGGCCAGGGCTACGGGGTGACCGCCAGCGGTCCGATCCGGCGGCCGATCGTCAACCCGCTCAACCCGGAGGGGCTGCCGTTCGACTACCAGAACACCGAGTATCTGCCGACGTACTACATGATCAAGGGCAGCGACCGCAGCGTGCGGATCATGCGCATGGTGCCGAAGACCCGCGAGACGGCGGTCGGCACGGTGCAGGCCCTGCTCGAGGGACCGGGGGAGTACAGCTACGCGGTCGACGAGGTCATCCCCGACACCGCCTCGCTGCTCGACCTATGGATCGAGAACGGCGTGGTGACCGTGAACTTCTCAGAGCGCTTCACCGACGCCACAAACCGCGAGGCCGCCGTCCGCACGATCGTCGAGTCGCTCACGACGCTGCCGGGGGTCACCGGGGTGCGCTTCCTGGTAGAGGGGGAGTCACTGGCGGGCTACTGGGGTGAGCCGTACCGGGACGTCTTTACCAAGCCGCTGATCAACCCCGAGTAGAGCGCGCTGCGCCGGGCGTAGCTTCTACCACCAGAAGCCGATCTCGTGGGCGTGCTCGCCCGGCGGCACGACGCAGCAGCGGCTGCAGACGCGGAACGGCACGCCGGTCTCCGCCTCGAGCCGCAGGTCCTCGCGCGAGCCGCAGTAGCGGCAGACGCTCAGGTTCTCGATATCATCGGCGCGCCACAGCTGCGGTGTGAGATGCAGCTCGACGCCGGCATCCAGCGACAGCACCGCCACCTTCACGCACACGGCGGCCGGGAACACCTCTTCGACGCGCGCGAACAGGTTGTGCTGGTACGAGTACACCTCGTCGCCGATGCCAATCTGGTGCATTCGTGGGTGTTGCCTGATCTTCATGCCGGTGTCTCTATCCCATCGAGCGGAGGCGCGCGGCCAGCGCGCGCAGATCCTCCGCGCTCAGCCTGAAGCTTGGGTCGTCGCCGAACATCAGATCGTCGAGCACTTCTGCCAGCAGCTCCTCCGCGCCCGACTCCAGCTGCGCCTCGCCCATCTCAACGGCGTAGAAGCCGTCGAACGCCGTGCGGGCCAGCCCTGCATCATCCAGGCTGCCGGACAGCCGCGCGTCGATCCACCCGGCCACGTCGGCGCGGGTGATCTGCGCTGGCTGTCCCTCCGGCTCTGTTCTACGCCACATCACGACTCATCTACCACAAGCGCTTCGTCGCACTGCTCCAGGAACCCGCAGCCGCGGCAGCGCCGCGGGTCGGCGTGGCTGCGGGAGACGGTGTCCGCCTCGAGCGCCGCGCGCATCTCCTCGACTAGCTCCAGCAGCTCGCCGCGCACACGGGGCGTGTAGTCCAGCCGGAAGGTGCGATCGGCGTAGCGCAGCAGCCCGTAGGGCGGCGGCTCGCCGCTCGTCTCCTCGACCAGCAGGCAGTACGCCGCGAGCTGCATCAGGTCCGACTCGTACGGCACCGCGGCGCGCCGGCCCGGCTTCACCTCGACGGGGATCGTCCTGCCGCGCAGGTCGAGCAGGTAGTCCGGGCGCCCCACGAGCCCAAGGCGGCGCGACACCAGCGGCCGCTCAGGCTCGCGCCCGCCGGTATCCTGGTAGCTCACCGGGGCCCACGGCAGGCCCGTGCGGCTGCGCAGGCGCGCGGCCCAAACAAGTGCGAGCAGGCCGAGCAGCAGCAGTGCCAGGCCGACGGTCACGCCCATCGTCGCGGTGCAGTTTACAGGTTGGCAGGTTGCAGCGGCGCCACCGCCGGCGTGTCAGCGCCAGAGCGCGATCAGCGCGGCGGCGGCCAGCGTCAGGATCAGCCCGAGCCACAGCAGCAGGCGGCTGGCGGCGACGGTCCGGCCGTGGCGCTCGTGCAGCATCGTCCCGCGCACGCGGCGCTCGTGGCCCGCCGGCTCGAGGCCGGCCACGCGGCGCAGCCACCAGGCGCGGCCGCAGTACACGTACTCGCCGATCTCGCTGGCCCGGATCATCGCGAGCTTCTCACGCGCCATCGCCAATCCTGACCGGGTGAAGTGGTGGCCAGACCGCCGGCTGGGCGCAAGCGGCCCGGCGCGCGAAGATCACCCTCCGCCCAGCACCGGCGCCCCGCCGAGCCACTGGGCCACATCGGACACCGTGATGATCACCATCAGGCCCATCAGCATCATGAACCCGATGGCGTGGACCACCGCCTCGCGCTCGGGCGGGATCTTCTTGCCGCGGCGCGCCAGCTCGATCAGCGAGAACATGATGTGGCTGCCATCGAGCGCCGGGATCGGCAGCAGGTTCACCAGGAACAGGTTCAGGCTGATCAGCGCCGTCCACTGCCAGAAGCCGAACAGGCCGTCGCGCTCGATGACCTCGCCGGTGCCGCGCGCGATCCCGACCACGCCCGCGACGCCGCCCGGCGGCATCGGGTTCAGCCCCAGCAGGCCCTGCAGCATCTGCGACAGGCCGTCCACAAAGCGCGCGAGCACCTCGAAGGTGTAGGTCACCCCCGTGCCGAGCGCGGCGAGCGGCCCGGCGCGGATGCTCTGGACGTTCGGCCCGTAGGAGAAGCCGAAGCCGGCCTCGCTCCGGGTGCCCTGGTACTCCCACGGCCCAGGGACGACGACCAGCTCGACGCGCTCCCCGCCGCGCTCGACGACCGCCGTGAGCGGGACGCCGGGGTTGGCCTGCGCGATCTCGCGGATGCGATCCAGCCGCGCCCCGACGGGCTCGCCGTTCAGCTCGACCAGCAGGTCGCCGCTCTCGAAGCCGGCCACCGCGGCGGGCGTGCTCGGGTACACCGTATCGATCCGCGCGCCGTCGAGGACCGTCGGGATGCCGCGCACCATGAACAGGCTGCTGAAGATCGCGATCGCCAGCAGCAGGTTCATGAGCGGGCCCGCGGCGAGCACCAGGATCTTGCGCCAGGGGGAAGCGGCCGCCAGGCTGCCGACGCCGTAGATATTCTCGCCCTCGCCGCCGAAGCGGACGAAGCCGCCGATCGGCAGCCAGTTGAGGGTATACTTGACCCCCTTGCGCTCGAAGAGCACCAGCGCGCGCGGGGGATAGCCGAAGCCGAACTCCTCAACCCGAATGCCCATCCAGATGGCGGTCAGGAAGTGGCCGAGCTCGTGTACCAGCACCAGCAGCGCCAGCATGGCCAGGAACGCCACGATGGTGATCAGGCCGCTGGAGATCGCTTCTAACACCGGAGTTCTCTCCTTCAGATCGTCGCACGGTAGTGTACCGCATCCGGTGCAGGGCTGTCAACGGCGGGGCTGTTGAGCGCCGAGAACCAAGAAGGGAGAACCAAGAGGCGGAAGGGGCGTGGTTGCTTCGCTGCGATACGCACGACACCCTTCAAGCGCGGATTTAGGGGGCGCCTGCGCCGCCTGTGAGCAGCACGATCAGGTAGTAGAGGATGGGCGCGGTGAACAGGAGGCTGTCGATCCGGTCGAGCACGCCGCCGTGGCCGGGGATGAGGTGGCCGGCGTCCTTGAGGCCGACCTGGCGCTTGATGAAGGACTCCGAGAGGTCGCCGAGCGGCCCGATGATGCCGCCGACGAGGCCGAGCAGCGCGCCCTGCGCGAGGCTGACGGGCAGGCCGAAGAGCGCCACGCCCAGCCAGGCGCCCAGCAGCGCGCCGAGCATGCCGCCGGCGGCGCCCTCCCAGGTCTTCTTCGGGCTGAGGCGCGGCGCCATCCGGCGGCGCCCGAGATACTTGCCGACGAAGTAGGCCAGCACATCCTGGCCCCAGGTGATGAGGAGCACGAGGAAGATCCAGCCCGCGCCGGGCGCCAGGCCGAGGTCCGCGAACAGCCCCGAGCGCAGCGGCGTCGCCAGGTCGCGCAGCAGGACGATCTGGCTCAGCAGCACGCCGGTGTACAGCGCCCCGGCGGCGGTCAGCGCCCAGTCGGCCAGGGCGCGCTCCTGGTCGTGGCGCGGGAGCATCGCGACCAGGCTGGCCACAATCACCAGCACGATCGCCGGCGGCCCCAGCGGGAAGGAGGTGTAGCGCTGGAGGGCGGCCGCCGCGAGCGGGGCGAGCGCCAGCACGACGCCGACGCGCACCTGCGGCCGGTGGCCGCCGTGGGCGAACGCCGCGTACAGCTCGAGCGTAGCGAGGACGGCCACCGCAGCCAGCAGCGCGACGACCGACCAGACGCTCCACCACACCAGCGCGATCACCAGCGGGATCAGCACTGCCGCGCTCAGGACGCGCTGCCGCAACGAGCTAGGTTTCCTCGGAGAGACCGCCGAAGCGGCGTTCGCGCTGTGCATAGTCCTCAATCGCCTGGCGCAGGTGCTCGGGGCTGAAGTCCGGCCAGTAGACCGGCGTGGTCCAGTACTCGCTGTAGGCCGCCTGCCAGATCAGGAAGTTCGAGAGCCGCCACTCGCCGCTGGTGCGGATGATCAGGTCCGGGTCGGGCATGCCGCGGGTGGAGAGATGCTGCGAGATGGCCTGCTCGGTGATCCCTTCAGGCGGAACGCCGCTGGCGACGAGCGCACGCACAGCGTCCACGATATCGGCGCGGCCGCCGTAGTTGAACGCGACCGCCAGCGTGATGCGTCGGTTATCGCGCGTTGTGTCGATCGCCCACTGGATCTTGCGCTGGAGGGCCGTGGAGAGGTTATCGAGGCGGCCGAGGTGGCGGATCTGCGCGCCCTCGCGGTTCAGGTTGTCCGTCTCGCGGTCGATGAACTCGCTGAGGATGCGGAGCAGGCCATCGACCTCAGACGACGGACGCGACCAGTTCTCGGTCGAGAAGGCGTAGAGCGTCAGACAGCTGATGCCCAGCTGCGCGCACTCGGTCACGATCCGCCGGATGTTCTCGGTGCCAGCGCGGTGCCCGGCCAGGCGAGGCAGGCCGCGCTTGCGCGCCCAGCGGCCGTTCCCATCCATGATGATCGCGACGTGGCGCGGAATACGCGCGGGCTGGGACTTCTCCTGCGTCATCATAACCCCTTACCATGTACGATCGTGCCGAACGAGCGATGGACGATTGGCGGAGCGCCCTGCGGCGCCAGCGGCCACCCACGCAGCCCCGGAACCGCACGACGCCAGTGTCCAACGCAATCGTACACCGCACATCGTACATCGGCAACGGGCTAGATCTCCATTACCTCGGCCTCTTTGGCCTGGCCGATGTGATCGAGCTCACGGGTGTAGCGATCGGTGAGATCCTGGAGGCGATCCTGGGCGCGCCGCTGGTCGTCCTCGGAGATCAGCTTCTCGTGCTCCATCTTGCGCAGATCGTCGAGCGCCTCGCGGCGGATGTTGCGCAGCGCGACCTTCGACTCCTCGACCTGCTGGCGCACCATCTTCACCAGGCTCTTGCGCCGCTCCTCGGTGAGCGGCGGGATCGCCAGGCGGATGTTGCGGCCGTCGTTGGTGGGGTTGATGCCGAGCTCCGAGTTCTGGATGGCCTTCTCGATCGCGCGCAGCGTGCTGACGTCGTAGGGCTGGATGGTGATCATGCGCGCGTCGGGCACCTGGATGCTCGCCAGCTGGTTGAGCGGCATGGTGGAGCCGTAGGCTTCGACCGGCAGGTGCTCGACGAGCGCAGGCGAGGCCCGGCCAGTGCGAATTGTGCTGAGGTGCTGGCGCAGGGTCTCGGACGACTTCTTCATCTTACTTTCCGCCTCGCGGAGAACATCGTTCACCATACGCTACCTCTCACACCCTAACGGGGAGCTAGAAGGAGGGCCGGCCTCCTTTGGCGACCAGGCTAGAGGGCCGCGGAGAGCTGCTCCGGCGGCTCGCTGCTTACTAGCGTGCCGACGCGCTCGCCGAGCACGATCCGCTCGATGGCGCCGGACTCCATAGAGTTGAAGACGATGATCGGGATGTTGTTGTCCATGCAGAACGTCAGCGCCGTGCTGTCCATCACCGCCAGACCGCGGCTGAGCGCGTCCATGTAGGTGATATGCTCGTAGCGAATCGCCGACGGGTCCTGCTTCGGGTCTGCGGAGTAGACGCCGTCCACGCCGTTCTTGGCCATCAGGATCACCTCGGCGTGGATCTCGGCCGCGCGCAGCGCCGCCGCCGAGTCGGTCGTGAAGTACGGGTTGCCGGTGCCGGCGGCCAGAATGATCACCCGCCCCTTCTCCAGGTGCCGCGTCGCGCGGCGGCGGATGTACGGCTCGGCGACCTCGTTCATCTGGATGGCGGTCATCGCGCGGGTGAAGATGCCGTGGCGCTCGAGCGCATCCTGCAGCGCCAGCGCGTTGATGATCGTCGCCAGCATCCCCATGTAGTGGGACTGCGCCGCGTCCATGCCGCGGGCGATGGCCCGGCTACCGCGCCAGATGTTCCCGCCGCCGAGGACGACCGCCACCTCGACCCCGTGCCTGGTGACGCGCTCGATCTCGTGCGCGTAGTAGTCCAGCACATCGTGATCGAGCACGTCACCGCGCTTGTCGCCTGCGAGCGCCTCGCCGCTCAGCTTGAGCAGGATGCGCCGGTACTTTGTCTCGCTCATGTCACGTTGCACGTTGGCGCGCTGGACAGCGAACGGGCGGGCGTCGCGTGCAGCGCGCCATCGTTCGAACGTTCCAGCGCTCTCAGGCGCCGATCTCGTAGCGGACATAGCGGCGAACGACGACGTTCTCGCGCAGCTTGGCGACCGCCCCCTTGATCCGATCCTCGATCGTCTGCGACGGGTCACGCACGAAGGGCTGCTTGAGGAGCACGTTCTCCTCGTAGAACTTCTCCGGCTTCAGGCCGCTCTGCTCGATCTCCTCGGCCGGGACATCCTCGACGTTCAGGTAGCGCGGGTTCATCGCGGCGACCTGCAGCGCGATCTCCTTCGACAGCGCGATGAAATCGTCGGTGCGGGCGACGAAGTCGGTCTCGCAGTTCAGCTCGACCATGGCGGCCATGCGCGAGCCGGGGTGGATGTAGACCTCGATGCGCCCCTCGCGCGCCTCGCGGCCCTGCACCTTATCGCTCACCCGCAGGCCGCGCTCGCGCAGCAGCTCCATGGCCTTCTCCATGTCGCCGCCGGTCTGGGTCAGAATATCCTTGCACTCCTTGATGCCGGCGCCGGTGCGATCGCGCAGCTCCTTGACCATCTGGGCGGTAATCTCTGCCACAGCTCACTCCTCAGTAACATAACTTACGCGGGGCTCACCCCGCACCTCTCGGAAGGATGTGGGAGGCGGCGCCTCCCACATCCCCTCTCCGCCGCTCTGTGACGCTCCACACGTTCCGTACGGGGCGGGCGGCTCGACTGCGTGCGTCGTATCAGCAATAAAGAACAGCACGCATAAAAAGGGAAGAGCGAAGGCTGCGCTTGGCGCGAGCCTTCAGTCTTCCAGAACGCTCGTCCGCGCCCGCTCAGGACGGCGCGGCTACTCGACCGGCTCGGCCTCTGCCTCGGCCTCTGCCTCAGGCTCGGCCTCTTCCTGCTCCGGCTCCGGCTGGTCGTAGCGGCCGCCGCGCATCAGGTCGGCCTGCGACGACTCGCGCCGGTTCTGGCCCTCGATCGCCGCGTCCGCGATCTTGTTGGCGATCAGCCGGATGCTGCGGATCGCATCGTCGTTGCACGGGATGACGTAGTCGATCGGGTCCGGGTCGCAGTTGGTGTCGACCATCGCCACGATCGGGATGCCGACCTTCTGCGCCTCCTTGACCGCCAGATCCTCCTTGTGCGGGTCGACGATGAAGAGCGCGCCCGGCAGGCGGTCCATCGTCTTGATGCCGCCGAACACCTTGTTAAGCTTCTCGATCTCCTGCTCGCGCTTGAGGCCCTCGGCCTTGGTGAGCTTGGCGAACTCGCCCTGGTCGCGCTGCGCCTCGAGCTCGTTCAGGTAGCGCAGGCGCTTGCGCATCGTGCTGAAGTTGGTCAGCGTGCCGCCGAGCCAGCGCTGGGTGATGGCGAGCTGCCCCGAGCGCGCCGCCTCCTCAGCGATCGTCTCCTGGGCCTGCTTCTTGGTGCCGACGAACAGGATCTTGCCGCCGCCGGCGACCACCTCCACCACGAAGCGGTAGGCCTCCTGCAGGCCGACGATCGTCTTCTGCAGATCGATGATGTGGATGCCGTTGCGCGCCGTGAAGATGTACGGGCGCATCTTCGGGTTCCAGCGCTTGGTCTGGTGGCCGAAGTGCGCGCCGGACTCGAGCAGCGCCTTCATCGAGACGAGCCGCTGGCTCGTGCTTCCCTGGGTCTCGGACATGTGAGGGTTTTGCTCCTTGTGCTCAGACTGAACTGCCGCCACCCTCCTCAGCTCGCGCCGGAACCGGCCTGCGGCCGGCAGGAGCGACGCGATCGGAGGGTGTGTGTATTTGGCGCACGGTGACGCGCCGTCTGGTAGTATAGCATACAAGCTAGGGCCGGGCAAATGGCGTCGTTATGCGCTGCAGCGCGCCAAGCCGCCGCCCGCCACACCGAGCCGGCCGCTGGCGCGGGGCAGAACCTGGGTATAATGTAGGCGGCTTACGCGGCCGCGCCGCCCCGCCGACGGAGTGGAGGGCGAGGCCGCTGTGTACGTCGTGTGATGGAAGGGCCTGCGGCGCGCCACCCGCAGGGGGTGGTGCGGATGGCACGGGCGGGTGTGAGGAGAGGAACGAAAGGCACGCAACCATGGCCGACTCCGGGACGACGCGCGCGCTCAACGTAGTGCTGATCGGGCCGCCGGGCGCGGGCAAAAGCACGATCGCCGAGGAGCTCATCCACCAGCGCCCGTCGTTCGTGCTGATCTCGACCGGCCAGCTGCTGCGCGCCGAGATCAAGGCCCGCACGCGCCTGGGGCGCGCGGTGGCCCCGCTGCTCGACCAGGGCGACCTCGCGCCGGACTCGGTCATGGACCGGGTGCTGCGCGCCAGCCTCGAGACGCTCGACACGCACCAGGGCATCCTGCTCGACGGCTACCCGCGCACCATGCGCCAGGCGCTGGGGCTCTCGATGACGCTGGCCGACTTCGGGCGCACGCTGGACGCGGTGGTTGCGCTGGAGGTGAGCGACGACGAGGTGGTGCGCCGGCTGAGCGGCCGCCGGATCTGCGAGGGCGCCGGCGAGCCCTTCCCGGTGCACGTGGACGACCTGGCGAGCATGCTGCGCTGCCGCGAGCGCGGCGGCCACCCGGTGCAGCGCGACGACGACCGGCCGGAGGTGGTGCGCCAGCGCCTGGCGGTCTACCACCACCAGACCAAGCCGGTGCTGGCCTTCTACGAGCGCGAGGGGCTGCTGCACCGCATCGACGCCAGCGGCACGCCCGCCGAGGTCGCTCGCAACGCCCTCAAGATCCTGTTGGAGGTCGCGGGCTGAGGCGCTCGCGCATGTCCGGGCCGCAGGAGTGGCATCTTAGCTAGCTGTGCAGTAAGGAGCTCACGATGGCGGACGCGCCGCTCAAGATCCTGCTCATGGCCGCCGAGATGGTGCCGTTCGCCAAGACCGGCGGGCTCGCCGATGTGATGGGCGCGCTGCCGAAGGCGCTGCGCGCGCTCGGGCACGACGTGCGGGTGGCCCTGCCCCGCTACAGCCGCATCGACGGCGAGCGCTTCAGGCTGACGCGCGTCGGCGAGCCCTTCCCCGTGCCGATGGACGATGAGACCGTCGAGGCCGCGCTGCTCGAGACGCACGTGAGCGCCCCCGGCGGCGACTTCCCCGTCTACATGGTGGATAACGCGCACTACTTCGCGCGCGAGGGCATCTACATGTACGACGACGACGCCGACCGCTTCATCTTCTTCTGCCGGGCGGCGCTCGAGGGGATCCGGCGGCTCGGCTGGGCGCCAGACGTGATCCACTGCCACGACTGGCACACCGCGATCGTACCGAACTGGCTCAAGACCATCTACCGCAGCGACCCGTTCTTCGCCGACACCGCCTGCGTCTACACCATCCACAACCTGGCCTACCAGGGGATCTTCGGCTACCGGGTGCTCGAGATCGCCGGAGTGGACGAGTACGGCTTCATCGCCCACCCGGACCTGCCGCACCTCAACGATGTGGTGGACTTCATGGGGCGCGGGATCTACTACGCGGACATCGTCAACACGGTGAGCGAGACCTACGCCGAGGAGATCCTGACGCCGGAGTACGGCGAGGGGCTCGACCCGATCCTGCGCGACCGGCGCGACCGGCTGTACGGCGTGCTCAACGGGATCGACACCGAGCTGAACAACCCGGCCACCGACCCGTACATCGCCGCGCACTACGACGCGACCAATCTGGACGGCAAGGCGATCTGCAAGGCGGACCTGCAGCGCGAGGCCGGCCTGCCGCAGAGCCGGACCACGCCGATCATCAGCGCCATCTCGCGCCTGGCCGACCAGAAGGGCTTCGACCTGATCGACCTGATCATCGAGCCGCTGCTGCGCAACCACGATGTGCAGATCGTGATCCTCGGCACCGGCGACCAGCGCTACCACGACCGGCTGCGGGAGGTGCAGGCGCGCTTCCCCCAGCAGCTGGCGGTGTTCCTGACCTTCAACGCCGCCCAGGCGCAGAAGATCTACGCCGGCTCCGACATGTTCCTGATGCCCTCGCGCTCCGAGCCGTGCGGGCTGGGGCAGATGATCGCGCTGCGCTACGGCACGATCCCGATCGTCCGCACCACCGGCGGCCTGGCCGACACGGTGCGCGACTACGACCCGACCACGGGCGAGGGCAACGGGTTCACCTTCAGCAGCTACGACTCGATGGCGCTGTACGCGGCGATCATCCGCGCGCTCGAGACCTACCGCCACCGGAACATCTGGCAGCAGCTGATGCTGCGCGGCATGGCCGCCGATCACTCCTGGGCGGCCTCGGCGCGCAAGTACGTCAACCTCTACCGCCGGGCGCAGCTCGTGCGCGGCGGCGCTTCGATCGACAGCCCAGCCTACCCCGGCCACCCGCGCTGAGGCGAAGCCCGCGCCCTTCGCTCAGATTCCGCCGACGTACCTGCCGGGGTTGAGGATTCCGGCCGGGTCCCACGCGGCCTTGAGGCGCCGCATGAGCTCGATCGTCTCGGGCGGCGGTCCCCACAGGTCCAGCTGGGCGCGCAGCTCGGGCGGCGCAGCCTCGACGACGGCGTACCCCTGCAGGCCGGCCAGCTTCTGGCGCAGCGCGGCGAGGGCGCCGGCCAGCCCTTCGCCATGAGCGGGCCAGCGGGCGTAGGCGAGGCCCACCCCCGGGTACAGCAGCGTGTGTGAGGCGGGCGGCGCGTGGCGCTCCAGCGCCTCCGCGAGCGTGACGATCGCCGACGCCGGGGCGCCTGCGCGCAGCACGACCTCGGGCGGCCGCCCGGCGTCCGGCTGGGGGAACGCAGCGACCTCGCGCCACAGCTCCTCAGACCGCTCCCGGTCCAGCTCCGCCGCCTCCAGCCCCACCTCCCGCGCGCGCAGGCGCGCCTCGCGAACCTGGCGCTCGACCGCCGGGCCCACGCCGGCGAAGCGGGCCGCCAGCCACCAGCGCTGGCCGGCGCCGGCCTGCTCACCGGCGAGCGGGAGCGCGTCGCTCACACACAGGCTGACGGGTGAGAGCGGCCGCTGCCACAGGGCGCGCGCCACCTGGAGCGCCTGAGCCGCCGATTCGGCCGGGCCGGCGAGCGCGGCGGTGTGCTCCGGCAGCGGCGCGACCTTGAACGTCACCTCGGCGATCACGCCCAGCGTGCCGAGCGCGCCGATGTGGAGCTTGTGGGCGTCGTAGCCGGCGACGTTCTTCACCACCCGGCCGCCGCTCTTGACCAGCCGCCCGTCGCCGAGCGCGACGCGCATGCCCAGCACCCAGTCGCGCGGCACACCGTAGCCGAGGCGCAGCGGCCCGGCGCGCCCGGCGGCGAGCAGCCCGCCGATCGTCTCGCCGGCGCCGCCGGGCGGGTCCCACGGAAGCCACTGCCCGTGGCGCCCGAGCGCCTCCTGGAGCGCGCCCAGCGTCACGCCGGTCTCGGCCGTCACGGTGAGGTCGGCCGGGGCGTAGGCGATGATGCGGCCGAGCGCGGTGAGCCTGACGGGAATCGCTTCGGCGGGAGGCGGCGCGCCGAGGTGCTGGTGGAGCCCGGCGCCAAGGGGCGTCACCGGCCGCCGCTCGGCGGCGCAGGCGCGCAGGATCTCGGCAAGCTCCTGTGGGGTGGCTGGCTGAGCAGGGTCCATCGCGTTGTTGTCCACAGCCCAACGATGTGGGTTACGCGGTCGCCGCCATCAGTACCTGGCGCGCAGGAGCGCGGCCGCGGCCCGCTCCGCATCCGGGAACCCGACGGCCCGATAGTCGCGCGCGACGGCCTCGATGTCGAACGGCACGCGGTGGTGCTCGACCTGCCACGCGGCGCCGTCCCAGGTCAGCGTCACATACACCGCCCGCCGGTCGCCGTCGCGCGGCATGCCGACGCTGGCGACGTCCACCAGCGTCCACGGGTCGAGGCGGCGGGTGAAGGGCACGTGGTAGTGCCCGAAGGCCACCACATCGGCCGCGACGCCCTCCAGGAGCGGGCGGACGAGCGGCTCGGCCATGTCCGGCTTGATCGCGTCCTCGAGGTTGCGCGGGTTGGCGTGGACCACCAGCAGCTCGTGGCCGGGGGCGGCCTCGATGCGCTGGCTGAAGGGCAGGTCGGCGAGAAAGGCCAGGTCCTCGTTCGAGAGGCGCTCGAGCGCGAAGCGGACCTGCTCGTCGTCCTCGCGGTCCACGATGTAGCTGTCGCAGTTGCCCATCACGAACGCCGCGTCGAGGCTGCGCAGCAGCGCGAGCGCCTCGGCGGGCCGCGGCCCGGACAGCGCCAGGTCGCCGGCGACGATGAGCGCGTCGGGCGCGGCGCGGCGGCGGATGTCCTGCAGCACCGCCTCGAGGGCGACGACGTTGCCGTGGACGTCGGAGCAGACGACGATTCGCATGGCGTGTCCTATCTGTGTACCTCAGCCGTGCGCGGCAGCGGGTGACGGGGCGACTAGGTGAGGGGGTGACGGGGTGAGGGGGTGACGGGGTGACGGGGTGACCTTTGGAAGCAGGAAACCCGTGTCACACCCGAAACATCTTGATACTCAGTCACCCTGTCACCGTGTCACCATGTCACCCGGTCACCGTGTCAGATCCACGCCCCCTCCGCGAGCGCGCGCATCGCGCCCCTGGCGTGCTTGATGTCCCCGCAGGAGGCGCCGGTGGGCAGCTGCTTGCAGGGGTTCATCACGTCGCGCGGGTCGAAGGCGGCGCGCAGCTGGAGCATGGCCTCGATATCTTCGGCGGAGTAGATCCAGGCCATGTAGTCGCGCTTCTCCAGGCCGATGCCGTGCTCGCCGCTGATCGTGCCGCCGGCCTCGACGCAGGCGCGCAGGATCTCCTCGCCGGCGGCGATGGCCCGCTCGCGCACGCCCGGCTCGCGCACATCGAACAGCAGCAGCGGGTGGAGATTGCCGTCGCCGGCGTGGAAGATGTTGACGATCAGCAGGTCGTAGCGCCGCGCGACCTCCTCGGTGAAGGCCAGCACCTCGGTCAGGCGCGAGCGCGGCACGACGCCGTCCTGGATGTGGTAGTGCGGCCGGAGGCGCCCGCACGCGGCGAGCGCCCCCTTGCGGCCGGCCCACAGCTTCTGGCGCTGCTCCTCGTCGCGCGCGGCGCGCAGCTCGCGGGCTCCGTTGGCCCGGCAGACGGCCTCGATGCGCGCCGCCTGCGCCTCGAGCTCCTCGGCCAGCCCGTCGATCTCGATCAGCAGCACCGCGCGCGCGTCGGTCGGGTAGCCGGCGTGCACCGACTCCTCGACGACGCGCACGCCCTCGCCCTCGAGCATCTCGAGCGCGGCCGGGATGATCCCGGCGGCGATGATCGCCGAGACGGTGTCCGCGGCGGCCTCCAGGCTATCGTAGATCGCCAGGAAGGTGCGGACCTCCTCCGGGTTGGGCGTGAGCCTGACGGTCAGCTCGACGGCGACGCCGAGCGTCCCCTCGCCGCCCACGAACGCGCCGAGCAGGTCGTAGCCTGGCGCGTCGGGCGCCGCGGAGCCGAGCCGCACCAGGCTGCCGTCCGAGAGCACCACGTCAGCGGCGACGACGTGGTTGGTGGTGACGCCGTACTTGAGGCAGTGCGGGCCGCCGGCGTTCTCCGCGGCGTTCCCGCCCACGGTCGAGGAGCGCTGGCTCGAGGGGTCGGGCGCGAAGTGCAGCCCGAGGTGGGCGGTGCGCTCGCTCAGCTCGACGTTCACCACGCCGGGCTGGACGACGGCCAGGCGGCCCTCCGGGTCGACCGACAGCACGCGGTCGAGGCGGGCGGTGGAGATCACCAGCCCGCCCTCGGAGGGCACCGAGCCGCCCGAGAGCCCGGTGCCGGCGCCGCGGGCCACGATCGGCCAGCCGGCCTCGGCGGCGACGCGCACGGCCGCGGCGACCTGCTGCGCGTCGCCCGGGGCGACGACGACCTCGGGAGCGGCCATGTCGAGCGCGCTGCCGTCGTACTCGTAGAGCATCAGCTCCTCGGGGCGCGCCAGGACCGCCTCGGGCGGCAGCGCGGCGCGCAGACGGGCGAGCAGCTCATCGCGGGAGAGACGCATACCCTTTCCTTGGACAACGTGCAACGTCCAAACCAGATGGACGTTACACGTCACACCTCATAGTCGACCACCGCGCGGCTCTCCAGGTACGGCGACATCCACTCGTTCACCGCGACGTGCGCCGGGTGCTGGAGGTAGCCCTGCAGCTGGTCGGCGCGCTCCAGCGTGCTGTCGAGCATGAACGTGTAGACCACCGGGCGGTCGGAGGGCAGGCTGCGGTGGCATTTGATGTAGGTGAGGCCGGGGATCTGGCCCTGAAGCGCCTCCAGGCGGCGCATGATCTCCTGCACCGTCTCCTCAGACGTCTCGGGGCGCTTCTTGAACAGGACGACATGGCGCAGCATGGCGATGTTCTCCTCTGCCGGATAGGGAGCCACATTCTACCATAGCAGCAGATCATCGCCCTCGTCGCAGGGCTTTTGATTGTCAGAATGAAGGAGAAATGCTCTGGAAAGCGGTTGTCTCGCCCTCCGCCCGGTAGAGCGCCGGGCTCCCTCCCTCAGCCCTCGAGGAACTCGCGCCAGGAGTGCCGCGGCTCGTAGCCGAGCGCCCGGCGCGCGCCGTCCACGCTCAGCAGCGTCGCGTAGTCGTGGGGCAGCGGGCGCAGCGGGACATCGGGGTAGACCTCGGCCATCAGCTCGCGGCTGGGGCGGTTCATGACGGTGTCGCCGGCGGCGATGATGAACACCTGGGCGCCCGAGACGTCGGCCTCGAGGCTCAGCCGGCAGCTCTGGGCCACATCGCGGGCGTCGACGTAGCCCCACAGGTTCCACTTGCGCTTGTGCGGGTCGTCCCAGAAGCTGGGGAACTGCTGGTAGGCCTCCGGCTCCATGATGTTCGAGAAGCGCAGCCCGACGAACGGCACGCCGCTCCAGCGGCTGAACTGGCGCGCCATCTCCTCGCAGAGCACCTTCGAGAGGGCGTAGCTGCTCTCGGGGTAGAGCGGCGCCTCCTCGTCGATCGGGGCGTAGTGCGGCTGCACGCTGGCGAACGGCAGCCCGAGCGTGGTCTCGCTCGAGGCCCACACCACCCGCCGCAGGCCGAGCAGCGTCGCCGCGCGGAACACGTTGTAGGTGGTCGTCGTGTTGTGGCGGAACATGCGCTCCTCGGTCCAGCCGCTCGGGTTGGGGTTGGCGGCCAGGTGCACCACCGCGTCGTAGCCGTGCAGCGCCTCGATCGTCTCGCCGAGGTTCGTGAGGTCCACGCACTGGTAGCGGCAGAGCTGCTCGCGCGGCGGCGCGATGTCGATGTTGAAGACCTCGTAGCCGCGGTTGAGCAGCTCGTAGATCGTGGCGCGGCCGGCCTTGCCGCTGCCGCCGGTGACGGCCACTTTATTCATCTGGTGCTCCTTCCGCCCCTCTGCCGCGACTGCGTCGCGTCAGAGCGGCGGAAAATAAAAGTGTCGTGGAGGGCGTGCCGCCCTCCACACCTCCCGGCCCGCGAGTGCCACACA